>JBKJUA010000244.1:0-4853 GCA_046590305.1 Bradyrhizobium sp. | reverse complement strand
TTGATGGCTTCCTGGATGGCGATATCGCCGGCGGGCCAGGCGTCGCCATGGCCAAGACAGAACAGCAGATAGACGTCGGCGGTCCACGGGCCGATGCCGTGCAGCGCCGTCAGGGTGTTGTGCGCGGCGTCGGCGTCCTCGTTCGCCAGCACGTCGAGATTGAGCCGTTCGGAAGCAATCTCGCGCGCCAGGTTCTTCAAGGTCTTGATCTTGGCCCCCGACAGGCCGAGCCGGCCGAGCCGGTCGTTGCGCGCCTTGCGCAAGGCGTCATGATGAAACGGGTCGAACGCGGCGCTGACGCGGCCCCAGATCGCCGCGGCGCTGGCGGTGGATACCTGCTGGCCGCAGACGATATGGGCAAGCCCGGCAAAGCCGGGCTCGCGCCGCCGCAGCGCCGGCATCCCCGTCAGCGCGAAGATCGGCTGCAGCCGCGGATCCAGCTTTACAAGGGCATGGATGGCGCCTTCGAGGTCGGACTGGGTTTCGAGGTGGATGGGCATTGTTGATCAATTCTCGAAGTCGTCTTGTGCGGGCTTGACCCGCGCATCCATCTTCTATCGTAACTGAGTTTCCTCAGGGATGGATTGCGGGGTCAAGCCCGGCAATGACGAGTGTTGAGAACATGCCGCCCGTCTTCCGCTTTGCGCCGAGCCCGAACGGCTATCTGCATCTCGGCCACGCCTATTCGGCGCTGCTGAATTTCGACTCCGCGTGCCGCAGCGGTGGCCGCTTGCTGCTGCGCATCGAGGATATCGATCGGGCGCGTTGCCGGCCGCAATTCGAGGCCGCGATCTACCAGGACCTCGCCTGGCTCGGGATTGCATGGGACACGCCGGTGCGGCGGCAGTCGGAGCATCTCGCGGACTATCGCGCCGCATTGGAGAAACTCACGGCCATGGGCCTGGTTTATCCCGCGTTCGAAAGCCGCGCCGAGATTGCAAGGCTGGTGGCGCAGCGCGAGGCGCAGGCGCCGTGGCCGCGCGACCCCGATGGCGCGCCGCTCTATCCGGGGGCAGCGAAGTCACTGGTGCCGGTTGAGCGAGCGCGCCTGCTTGATTCGGATACGCCCTATGCGCTGCGGCTCGACATGGCGGCGGCCTGCGCGCTGGTCCCTGATCTCGTCTGGATCGAGCACGGCGAGGGTCCCGATGGCGAGAGCGGCGCGGTGGCCGCCCGGCCCGAAGCCTGGGGCGACGTCATTGTCGCGCGCAAGGAGACGCCGACCAGCTATCATCTGTCGGTTGCAATCGACGACGCCTTGCAGGGTGTCACCGAGGTGGTGCGGGGCGCGGACCTGTTCCGGTCGACCAGCGTGCACCGGCTGCTGCAGCATCTGCTCGGTCTGCCGCAGCCGGCCTACCGGCACCACCGCCTCGTGACCGACGGCGAGGGGCGGAAGCTGTCGAAATCGTCGGCGGCGACCGCGCTTCGCGAGCTCCGGGCGCAGGGTGCGTCGCCGGCTGATATTCGCGGTCTGGTGGGTCTGGCATAACGCCCTTCGTGACTCCCCGCGGTCCTCCATGGCATGGTGAGATCGGCCGGGGTCGGGGGAATCATGGCGGTCAAGTCGCGCACCAAGCGCCCTACGCGGATACCGAAAAAACGGTTGTCGAAACAACGCGTCGCAGCCCGTGCCACGGGCAAGGCGCGCAAGCGCGCGGCTGTGACTGGCGGACCGGGCACGGTCGAGGCCGCGCTCGCGGCGTTCGCCCATGAGGTCCGCACGCCGCTGACCGGAATTCTCGCCATCAGCGATCTGCTGGCGACCTCAGACCTCGACGAACGCGAGCGGCGCTGGGTCGATACCATCAAGGCCGGCGCCGAGCACCTCGCCAGCCTCGCTACCTTGTTCGTCGATGCCGCGAGGAACCGCGGGCTCGGGGTCCGGCAGGACTTCTTCGATCTGCGCGCGCTCGCCCGCAGCGTCGGGGATTCGCTGGCCGGCCGGGCGACGGCGAAAGGTCTGCAGTCCGAGGTCGAGATTTCCGAAAAACTGCCGGCCTTCGTGATCGGCGATCCGGTGCGGCTGCGCGCGGCGCTGGAAAACCTGATCGACAATGCCGCCAAGTTCACCGAGGCCGGTGGCGTCGCGCTCACGGTCAAACCGATGCGTGGACCGAAGGGCAAGGTCAGCGTCGCGTTTGCGGTTTCCGACAGCGGCATCGGTCTCACGCTCAATGAGGTCAAACGCCTGTTCCGGCGGTTCTCGCAGGCCAATGTCTCGATCTCGTCCCGCTTCGGCGGTGCCGGGCTCGGACTGTCGTCGGTCAAGGCGCTGGCGCGGGCGATGGGCGGCGACATCATCGTGGGGCAGCGGCCCGGCGGAGGCACCACCTTCACGCTGAGCGTGACGCTGGCCCGTGCCAGGGCGCCGAAGGCGGCCAGTTCGGGTTCGGATACCGATCCCTCGCTGGATCAGGTGCGTGGCTTGCGCGTTCTCAGCGTCGAGGACAACCCGTTCGGCCGCGTCGTGCTCAATGCGATCCTCACCGAGCTCGGCCACCAGGCGGAATTCATCGGACGCGGCGAGATCGCCGCCGAGCGGATCGCGGAAGGAGCGTTCGACGCGGTGCTGATGGATATGGTGCTGCCGGGCATCAACGGCATCGAGGCGATCAGGCGAATTCGAAGCTTGCGCGCGCCGTTCGGCCGCGTTGCCATCATCGGGGTGTCGGGCCGCGGCGACGACGAGGCGGCATCGCGCGCCGCCGGCGCCAACGCCTTTCTGGTCAAGCCTGTGAGTCCAAGGGCTCTAGCGACTGCGCTGCTTGAAGCGACACGCCGTGCGGCAGCCGCGACTTGATGATCGCCGCGTTCAACTCGCCGCCATAGACGAAGATCGCGGCAATGAAATACAGGAACACCAGCGCGATGATGACCGAGGCGAGGCCGGCATACATCGTGACATAGTTGTTGGCGAAGCGGGCGAGATATTGTCCGAATCCGATGCCCGACAACAGCGACGCCACGAAGGTGAAGATGATGCCGGGCAGGATCTGCAGAAAACCGCGGCGGCCCGCCGGCAGCCAGGCGTGCAGGATGAACAGGGCGATCACCAGCACCGCGATGGTAATGCCGTAGCGCGTGACGTTGAGAAAATGCTCGTTGGTCTCGACAATAAGCGGAATGTAGCGCCGCGCCGCTTCCAGCATCAGCGGACCGAGTACGATCAGGAACGCCATCGCCAGCGCGGTGAAGGCGGCGATCAGCGTGTAGCCGATCGATTCCAGCCGCAGCCAGTACCAGCTTCGCGGCTCAATCACCGAATAGGCGCGATTCAGCCCGACCCGCAGGCTCTCGATGCCGTTGGAAGCGAAGTACACCGCGAGCACGAGGCCGATGGTCAGCGCATCGCCGCGCGTCGTCGTCAGCACGTCGTGGATCTCGCTCGACAGCGAATCCGCGACCTGTTGCGGCCAGACCTGCAGCAGCAGAGCCACCGCCTGATCGGCGAGTTCCTTGGAGCCGAAAAAACCGGCCAGCGAGGTCAGCACGATCAGGAATGGAAACAGCGCCATCAACGCCGACAGCGCGATGTGACTGGCGATCGCCCAGCCGTCATCGGCAAGGAACGTATAGAACGCATCCATGACGACCAGATAGACGTAGCGGATCTGCCTCACATTTCACCCTGACGGAGCGGACGACGCGTTCAACCGGCGACCTGGACCTGGACTCACAAATAGGTAGTGCTGCCCATCTTTCGAGACGGCCAGTTCGCGGCCTAAACACAGCAGCCTCATGTTCGGGAGCGAGCGTCTCGAAGCACGGGCAGCCAGCGACTCACTGATCTCACACGGCCAGTGCCGGCTAGCTTCTGATATTACTCGACAAAAAGCCAGATCGGTGCGCCGGGGACGGGGCCGGCCGTAACGGATGGCGGACCGTCCGGTGCGGTGTTATGTAGCGCCGATGGCATCCTTCCTGAGTTCGATCCTCCTTCCCATCGCCGTCGCCGCAGTTGCGATCGTCCTGCTGCTCGGTCTCATCAACATGATGCGGGGCGGGTCGCCGAACCGATCGCAGAAACTGATGCGGCTGCGGGTGTTGCTGCAATTTATCGCTATCGTCATCACCATGCTCGCGGTCTGGGCGATGAGCCGCTGAAGGGAAAAACCATGGTCGTCCTCAATCGTATCTACACCCGGACCGGCGACGACGGCACGACGGCGCTCGGCAGCGGTGAACGCCGCCCGAAATACGATCTGCGCATCGCGGCCTATGGAACCGTCGACGAGACCAACGCCGCAATCGGCATGGTCCGGCTGCACCTGGCGGAGGCGCGCGAGATCGATGCGATGCTCGGCCTGATCCAGAACGATCTGTTCGATCTCGGCGCCGATCTCGCGGTGCCCGAGCGCCAGGGTAAGGTCGAGCGCCTGCGGATGCTGGGGAGCCAGGTCGAACGGCTTGAGCGCGACATCGATACCTTGAATGCCCGGCTGGCGCCATTGACCTCGTTTGTGCTGCCCGGAGGGACGCCGGCGGCAGCGCATCTGCATCTGGCGCGCACCATTTGCCGCCGCGCGGAACGGATCATGGTGGAACTCGCGGCCAAGCCCGACGAACCGGTCAGCGACCCCGGGATCCAGTATATGAACCGGCTGTCGGATTTCCTGTTCGTCGCCAGCCGTTTCCTGAACGATAATGGCGCCGGCGACGTGTTGTGGGTGCCCGGCCAAAATCGCTGAAGCAGCCATGCCCGGGTCGATTCTTGAGGTGGTTCTTGCGGCGATTTTTGGCTTTCGCGCGTTGACCGCCGATAGCGGGACCTTTAGGTTCCGCGCCCAAGCTGATTGATACCGAAATTCAAGCGAAAGAGGGTCGATGAAGGTTCTGGTGCCGGTAAAGCG
>JBKJUA010000101.1:0-8184 GCA_046590305.1 Bradyrhizobium sp. | reverse complement strand
ATTCCGAGCTTCACGCTTCGCGCGGCGCTGCCGCTCGCGGACGCGGAAGATCTTCCGCTGAGCCTTGTTTCTTGACGCGGAGATGGCCGCACTGGTCCGACTGAAGCGCCCGCCGCAGGTCAGTTAGTCGTTGGGTGGCGTCCCGCTCAAGCGTCGACTTAAAATTATGAAGCTTATAAAAACGGTGCTTATTCGGTACTTACATTCCGACTGGCTACAGCAGGCCGTCTTAGCATGCGTTAAGCGCTTGATCAGAAACCGAGAAATGGCGCGCCCGAAGAGATTCGAACTCCTGACCCCTAGATTCGTAGTCTAGTGCTCTATCCAGCTGAGCTACGGGCGCGTTTTTCGCTGGCATCTTGGGCTTGGCGCCCGGATGCATCCGAGGATTGGTCGGAAGGTCGCGAAAGAGCGCTTTAGCTACCCGCTCCGGGTCGGATTGGCAAGGTCCGGCGGGCGGTATCTGCGGATGGCACTGGCCCCAATTTTCGCCGTCATTCCGGGGCATGCGCCAGCGTGAACCTCAGATGTGCAATTGCACATCGGGGAATCTCATTCGACCACCTCTGGCAATTACCTCTGGATTCCGGGTTCGATGCGGAGCCTGTCATCGGGCCGGCCAGAGGCCGGACCCGGCATCGCCCCGGAATGACGGATGATGGCCTTTAAGCCCTTGCCCGCTCGATGCGGACGCTGAGCAGTTCCACCGGGCGGTCCGGGATCGCGATCCGGAAGGTGGCGCCGATGGTGCCTTCGACCAGATGGATGTCGCCGCCATGGGCGCGGACCAGTTCGGCGGCAATGGCGAGGCCGAGCCCGCTACCGCCGGGACGCCCGGAGGTCTGGAACGCCTCGAACAGATGTTCGCGGGCCCTGGGAGGAACGCCGGGGCCGGTGTCGGAAACCTCGATGATGGCGACCGTGCCCTCGCGGCGGCCGGTGATGCGGATCTGGAAGGTGGCGGCTTCGCCCTTCGGGCGGCTTTCCAGCGCCTGCGCCGCATTGCGCACGAGGTTGAGCAGCACGCGAAACAGCTGGTCGGGATCGGCGTCGATGGTGAGCCCGCGCTCGATCGCGCTGATCCAGCCGATCGAGGCGTCGGTGACGAGCCCTGCGGATTCACGCACCTCGGCGACCACGGGCTCGATCAAAATCATGCGGCGGTCGGGCGGGGCTTCCTGGGCGCGGCCATAGGACAGCGTCGACTGGCAGAACGCGATGGCGCGCTCCAGCGAACGCATCAGCTTGGGGGCGAAGCGCTGCACCCTTGGATCGGGCACGCTGGCAAGCTGGTCCGACAGCAGTTGCGAGGAGGCCAGCAGGTTACGCAGATCGTGGTTGATCTTCGATACCGCGAGGCCGAGTGCGGCGAGCCGGCTCTTCTGATGCAGCATCG
This sequence comes from Bradyrhizobium sp., assembly GCA_046590305.1. GTDB lineage: Bacteria > Pseudomonadota > Alphaproteobacteria > Rhizobiales > Xanthobacteraceae > Bradyrhizobium. The sequence continues at coordinate 6,788 of JBKJUA010000101.1, read as the reverse complement.
ACACCAGGTCGCGCTGCATGTCGGACAATTCGCGCTCGGCGACGCCGATCTCGTCGCCGCGCTGGCTGGGGACGATGATATAGGCCGAACTCTCGGGGTTTTCGTGGAATCCGACCAGGCTCGCGGTCAGCCGCCGCATCGGCCGCACAAACATGAAATGCAGGGCGAAATAAACCAGCCCGGCGGTCAGCATCGCAATGGCGAGCGAGACCAGCAGCAGATTGCGGGAAAACCGGTACATCGCCTGGCGCAGCGGCGCCTCGTCGATCACGACCTCGATGAACTGGCCGCCGCCGGACGCGGGACCGATCACCCTGATCGCCTGGTTGCCGCGTTCCAGCATGATTTCGAAGGAATCCCGGATTCCCGACCACACCGTCATGGTGCGCACGTCGATGTCGCGATCGATCGCCGGCGGCAGATCGGCGCTGGCCAGCAGCCTGCGCTGCTGTCCCATCTTGATGGCCACCGCGCGCGCGCCGATGCTTTTCAGGATCTGCCGCGCCAGCGAATCCGGAACCATGCCGAGCGGCGCGGCATCCAGCACCAAAGCGGCGGTATTGGCCGCCGCCAGCCGGTCGTTCAACCGGTTCATGTGGAAATTGGCGATCGAGGGCACGTAAATCAGCATTCCCGCGATCATGATCAGGGGAATGGTCAAGAGAAGCAGCTTGCCGGACAGGCCAAGCCTCCGCGGCAGCCTCGGCATTGGCTTGGGCCGCGGCGTCTCGTTGACTGGCTGCTGGTCGCTCACGGACACGATATAGGCCCCGATGCCTTGGATCTTGAGGATGCGTTCTGCACCGCAACCGGTCAAATTACGGATCGCTAATGTCGGCCGAATCCGGATCCGGCGCAGCCGCGCCCGCTACCGACAAAAACCCCGTGAAAACAGATATATTCGCGCCAATTGCGTCGTTTCGAGGAACCTGGAATGCGGCGTGTCGCAACATTGACGAAAACAGGTCGCTCCCGTATAAGCCGCGCCAACTGTCCGCGATGGCCCGGTTCGACCGGGGCGGCTCAAATTGGGCCGGAAACGGCCCGTTCGAGCTGGTCAACATCACCGGACTTACCTCATTTATCAGGCAAATTGCCGGCTTAGCCTGCCAATTGTCAGCGGAGAACTGCCCGTGAAGCGGACTTATCAACCCAGCAAACTGGTGCGCAAGCGCCGCCACGGCTTCCGCGCCCGCCTTGCCACGGTCGGCGGCCGCAAAGTTCTCGCCGCTCGCCGCGCGCGCGGCCGTAAGCGCCTGAGCGCCTGAGCCGGGCTTCCCGGGGAATTCATCATGGATCGGCTAAGGCAGCGGGCGGACTTCCTCGCCGTTGCCAATGGCGCGCGGGCCAACAGCGCTGGCTTCGTGCTGCAAGGCCGCCTGCGCGACGATGACGGCCCGATCCGGGTCGGCTTCACGGTTACCAAAAAGAACGGCACCGCCACCGAGCGAAACCGCATCCGGCGCAGGCTGCGCGAACTGGTAAAGCGGCTGGACGTCATATCCATGCGACCGCACACGGATTATGTGCTAGTCGGCCGTCGTACCGCACTGAACCGCGACTTTGCGACCATGCTCGACGATCTCCGCTCAGCGCTCGGTCGCCTCGCGCGTCAGGACAACGCGTCGAATAAAGACTCTCGCGCCAGCCGCAAACCGAATTGAATGACGAGACCTTGAACGATGACCGATAATCGCAACACCATCCTCGCCGTCATTCTGTCCGGCCTCGTGCTGATCGGCTGGCAATACTTCTTCAACATGCCGCAGATGGAAAAGCAGCGCGCGCAGCAGGCGCAGTTGGAGCAGGCCAAGCAGGCGGCGCAGCCCGGCGCCCCTGCCGGCGCTCCCGCCACCCCGCAGGCCGGCGCGCCACCCGCGCCCTCCACGCCCGGGGCTGCGCAGCCCGCCGCGGCGCCAACGGTGGTCAACCGCGACGTCGCGATCAAGGCCGCGCCGCGCGTCAGGATCGAAACCCCGCGGGTCACCGGCAGCATTTCGCTGAAGGGTGCGCGCATCGACGACCTGGCGCTGACGCAATTCCGCGACACCGTCGACCCCAAATCGCCCGCCATCGTGCTGTTCTCGCCTTCGGGCTCGCCGACGCCCTATTACGCGGAATTCGGCTGGGTTGCCGCCGCAGGCTCCACCGTGCGGCTGCCCGACCGGGACACGCTGTGGCAGCAGGAAGGCTCGGGCAGCCTGGCGCCGAACAGCCCGATAACGCTGAAATACGACAATGGCGACGGCCTCACCTTTCGCCGCACCATTTCGATCGACGAGCGCTATCTCTTCACAGTGAAGGACGACGTCACCAATATCGGCAATGCGCCGGTCACGCTGTATCCGTTCGCACTGATCTCGCGGCACGGCACCCCGAAAGTCGAAGGCTTCTACATCCTGCATGAAGGCCTGATCGGCTATCTCGGCGACCAGGGCCTGCAGGAATACAGCTATTCGAAGATCGACGAAGACAAGGTGAAGAGCTTCAAGGTCACCAACGGCTGGCTCGGCATCACCGACAAATACTGGGCCTCGGCGCTGCTGCCGGACACCACAGCACAGTTGCAGGCCCGGTTCTCGTCCAACCTCGTGGCGGGCACCCGTACCTATCAGACCGACTATTTGCAGGATGCGCAGACCATCGCGATCGGCGGCACCGGCTCGTCCAATGCGCGGCTGTTCGCCGGCGCCAAGGAAGCCGGCGTCGTCGGCATCAATTTCCCGCTCGCCGGCCTCGACGGCTACAACAAGCAGCTCGGTCTCAACCATTTCGACCTGCTGATCGACTGGGGCTGGTTCCACTTCCTCACCAAGCCGATGTTCGTGGCGCTGGATTTCTTCTTCCGCATGGTCGGCAATTTCGGCGTCGCGATCCTGCTGGTGACGGTGCTGGTGAAGCTGATCTTCTTCCCGCTCGCCAACAAATCCTACGCTTCGATGGCGAAGATGAAATCGGTGCAGCCGCAGCTGGCCGCGCTGAAGGAGCGTTTTCCCGACGACAAGGTGAAACAGCAGCAGGAGATGATGGCGATCTACAAGAAGGAGAAGATCAACCCGGTCGCCGGCTGTCTTCCCGTCCTGTTGCAGATCCCGGTGTTCTTCGCGCTCTACAAGGTGCTGTTCGTCACCATCGAAATGCGCCACGCGCCGTTCTACGGCTGGATCAAGGACCTGTCGGCGCCCGATCCGACCACGATCTTCAACCTGTTCGGGCTGCTGCCGTGGGACCCGATGTCGCTCGGACCGAATATCGGTCCATACTTCATGCTGGGCGTCTGGCCGATCATCATGGGCATCACGATGTGGTTCCAGATGAAGCTCAATCCGACGCCGCCGGATCCGACCCAGAAGATGATCTTCGACTGGATGCCGCTGATCTTCACCTTCATGCTGGCCTCGTTCCCGGCGGGTCTCGTGATCTACTGGGCCTGGAACAACCTGCTTTCGGTACTGCAGCAGAGCTACATCATGCGCAAGAACGGCGTGAAGGTGGAGCTGATGGACAATCTGAAGGCCGTGTTCGTTTCGAAGAAGGCCGAGACGAAGACCTGATTTTCTCGTCATTGCGAGGAGCCAACGGGTCGCGCGTATGCGCGCCCGATGATAAACTCCGCGACGACGCAATCCAGCTTCGTTCTTTGCGCCGCAAGCTGGATTGCTTCGCTTGCGCTCGCAATGACGGCCAGGGCGCATTTGCGCCTCTAACCGAAAGCCTTCGCATGAGCGCTGAAACCGATGCGAAGCTGGTCGAGCTGGGCAGAAAACTGTTCGCGGGCGAATGGACCTTCATCTGGGCCTCGCCCTCGATCGAGACGCTGCCGCCGATGGCGGGGGTCGAGGTCGCGTTTGCCGGCCGTTCCAATGTCGGCAAATCCAGCCTGATCAACGCGCTGACCGGGCGCAACGCGCTGGCGCGGACCTCGCATACGCCGGGCCGCACCCAGGAACTGATCTTCTTCGAAGGCCCCGACAATGCCGGCTTCCGGCTGGTCGACATGCCCGGCTACGGCTACGCCTCCGCGCCGAAAGCCAAGGTCGCGTCGTGGACCAAGCTGATCCACCAATTCCTGCAGGGCCGCGCCAGCCTGGCCCGGGTCTATGTCCTGATCGACGGCCGGCATGGCCTCAAGGAGGTCGATCTCGACGTGCTGAAGACGCTCGACAAGTCGGCGGTCAGCTACCAGGTCGTGCTTACCAAGGCCGACCAGGTGAAACCGGCCGAACTCGAGCAGCGCGTCACCGACGTCAAGACCGCGCTGCTTAAGCATCCGGCCGCCTTCCCGGAAATCCTGGTGACCTCCTCGCGCACCGGCGCCGGAATGCCGGAATTGCGCGCCGCCATGGTGCGCCTGCTCGGCGAGCGGAGCTGACGATGAGCTCGCGCCTGACCCGAATCCTGATCGTGCTGGCCGGCGTGATGGGCGCCGACGGCGTCATGCTGGCCGCGGCCGCCGCGCATCAGCCCGATGCCGCGCGGCTGGCGTCGGCGTCATCGATGCTGCTGTTTCACGCCGCAGCGCTGCTGGGCACGGTGGCGCTGGCGGAGCGCGGCGGCATTCATTCCGGGATCGGGATCCTGGCCGCCTCGGGCTTTTTCGTCGCCACCGCCCTGTTCGCCGGCGACCTGACGCTGCGGCATTATGCCGGCCACGGGCTTTTTCCGATGGCCGCGCCGACCGGCGGCGCACTGCTGATCGCAAGCTGGCTGGCGCTCGCGGTGGCGGCGGCCTGGCCGAAGCGGGGATGAGGCGACGATCGTGTCCCGGACGCGGTGCAGCGCTCTTGCGCTGCTCCGCAGAGCCGGGACCCATCCATGCGGTCTCTGGGCCCCGGATCAGCAGCGCACCACGCCGCAAGAGCAGTGCGCTGCGCAGCATCCGGGGCACGCCAATCCTGAGGGCAAGAAAGCAAGCAACAGCCATGCTTTGCGCCCCGCCCGCCAATCAGATAAGAACCCGCCCAACCCGAATCTGACGAGACCCGCTTCATGAACGACGCGCCGCATATCAGTCCGCTCGATCAGGCCCGCATCCTGTCCGAGGCGCTGCCGCACATGCAGCAGTATGACGAGGAAACCATCGTCATCAAATATGGCGGCCATGCCATGGGCGCCGAGGAAACCGCCAAGGCGTTCGCCCGCGACATCGTGCTTTTGGAACAGACCGCCATCAATCCGGTCGTGGTGCATGGCGGCGGGCCGCAGATCGCCACCATGCTGAAGCGGCTCGGCATTCAGTCCGAATTCGCCGCCGGCCTGCGCATCACCGATGCCGCCACCATCGAGATCGTCGAGATGGTGCTGGCCGGCTCGATCAACAAGACGCTGGTCGGCTACATCAACGAAGCCGGCGGCAAGGCGGTCGGCCTGTGCGGCAAGGACGGCAACATGGTGACGGCGTCGAAGGCGACGCGCACCATGGTCGATCCGGATTCGCATATCGAAAGGGTGATCGATCTCGGCTTCGTCGGCGAACCGGAGAAGGTCGATCTCACGCTGTTGAACCAGCTGATCGGCCATGAACTGATCCCGGTGCTGGCGCCGCTGGCGACATCGGCCTCGGGGCAGACCTTCAACGTCAACGCCGACACGTTTGCCGGCGCGGTAGCCGGCGCGCTGAAAGCCAAACGGCTGCTGCTGCTGACCGACGTCCCCGGCGTACTCGACAAGTCGAAGAAGCTGATTCCGGAGCTGTCGGTGAAGGACGCGCGAAAACTGATCGCCGACGGCACCATTTCCGGCGGCATGATTCCGAAGGTCGAAACCTGCATCTACTCGCTCGAGCAGGGCGTCGAGGGCGTCGTCATCATCGACGGCAAGACTCCGCACGCCGTGCTGCTCGAATTGTTCACCAACCAGGGCACCGGCACGCTGATCCACAAGTGAACCCCACCCTCGCCCCGCTCCCCCGATTAACGCGCCGTTTCCGCGCAGCGGCGCGGCGATACTGGGTGCGCACGGCCTATGCGCTGCCGGCCGCGACGATCTCGTTCCTCGCTTCGTCGGCGCCGGCCCATGCCGACCTGAAACTCTGCAACCGCATGAGCTATGTGGTCGAGGTCGCGATCGGCATCGACGACAAGGCCGCCACCGCGACGCGCGGCTGGTTCCGGATCGATCCGGCGGCATGCCGCATCGTCGCGCAGGGCACGCTGACCGCCGACCGCATCCTGCTCCACGCCCGCGCGCTCGGCGTCTACGGCTCATCGCCGGTGCCGCAGAGCGGCAACGATACGCTCTGCATCGCGCCGGACAATTTCGTCATCGCCGCTGCCCGCCAGTGCCGCGCCGGACAGACCCCCGCGCCGTTCACCCAGGTCAATCCTACCAGGACCGACGACGGCCATCTGGTGGCGTATCTGGCCGAAGGCAGCGAGTATGACGACGAGCAGGCCAGGCTCGCCGCCATTCAGCGCCTGCTGGTGATCGCGGGCTATGATGCGGCGCCGATCGACGGCGTCGACGGCCCGAAGACGCAAGGAGCATTGGCCGCATTCCTGAAAAGCCGCGGGCTCGCCGCCGAGGTGGTGCAGTCGCCGAAATTCTTCACCACCATGATCGACGCGGTGCAATCGCCATCCACTACCGGCCTGACCTGGTGCAACGACACTCCGCACAAGATCATGGCCGCGGTCGGCACCGACGACGGCAAGATCGTAGTCAGCCGCGGCTGGTACCGAATCGATCCCGGCAAATGCCTGCATCCCGACGTGTCGGGCCAGCCGAAGCAGATATTCAGTTTCGCCGAGGCCGTCGACGGCGAGAACCGCACGCTCAAATTCAGGGAC
>JBKJUA010000013.1:0-11194 GCA_046590305.1 Bradyrhizobium sp. | reverse complement strand
CGTGCCGCGCAACATTGCCAGCTCGAGCACCTCGGTGGGGTCCTTGAAGGCGCCGGGCGCGCCGCCGAGACGGCACAGCGGATGTTTGATCAGCGCCAGCAGCGTCGGCGGCTCCAGTCCGTTGGCTGCCGCCTCGGCGGCAAGCCGGGCGAAAATTCCGGCCGACGTATCCGTCAGCGCGTCGCCGCCGGAATCGTCGAATTCCAGGTTCCAGCGGCCGAGGGCCGCGGCCACGCGCCGCGCCAGCGCGCGATCCGGCGTCACCAGCGCCGCCGACTTGTTCAGGTGCCGCGCCTCGCGCATCGCCACCGCGATCGCCAGCGCCTCCATCTCGGGATTGGCCGCCGCGATGACCGCGAGGTTGGCCATCCCCAGGGAAATCTTCGCCTAAACCTGTGGCTCGCCCAGCCGCCGGTGCCATTGCGCGGTGGCATTCGAAGGCCGCATCGCTTCGGAGACCAGCACGTCGCGTCCGTGCGGCGCCGGGCTTCCCAAAATTTCGACGTCGCCGCGCTTGATGCCGAAGCGATCGAGCAGCGCGTGCATGGCGAATTGCGGATGGTTCGATGCCGGATGCGCGGTGAACCTGCCCTCCGCATTCTGCACGCCGCCGATCAATTGCCAGGCGTCATCGTCGAGATCGGTATCGAGCCCCGGCAGCACCACCGCGCCCCGCGGCAGGCCGGCGACGGTATGCAGCAATCGCGCGGTCGATGGCATCGACCCGGTCGAGCCCGCCGCGATGACAGGCCCGTCATGATGCGCGGTCAGGCGGGCGGCTTCGGCCTCGATCAACAGATCGCGCCGCGCCGCCGGCTCGATCCGGCCATGGGCGGCGAGGATGTTGGGCCAGATCGTCTTGGCGATATCGAGGAACTGCAGCGTGAGCTGCCAGTAGCGGTCGAGCGCATCCGGCACCAGCCCGTCGAGCGCGCTCCACGCGACCTTGCGGGTCACCATGTCGTCCATCAGCCGCGCCAGATCGTCGGCCAGCGCCAGCGTCGAGGCCGGCCCGCCGGTCACCAGCGGCGCCTGCGCGGCGTCGGCCGGTCGGATCTGCTTCGCCCACAAGGCGATCAGTTGCGCCAGCAGCAGACGGCGCTGCAACCCGTCCATCGCCGGGGGAATTTCCAGCGCGGCGGATCCCGGCGAGGTGGCCTGCGCGAACGCCAGCTCGTCCTCGTCGATGTCGCCCAGCGCCACGATACGCGGCAGCACCACCGCGTCGGTTTTCAACTCATCGAGAAAAATTTCCCGCGCCATGCGTCCGGCGCGCAGGGTCGGCAGATAGAGGGTGGCCTGCGCCAGCCGTGCCGGATTGGTCCTGGCCTCGAAGCCGTCGACCAGCCTGCCATCGACCAAAGCGGCGATGACGGTGCGCAGGAACGGCGCGGATACGGGGACGCTGAAAACGCGCATGGGCTGCCTGATTCGGGAACAGGCCGCATCATGGCATGGGTGCTTTCCGGGTGCGATTTCTTATTGAATCGCACCGGGTTCCTTACTGTACATGGGGTTGTTTTCGCGATTTTTGGTGGCCGTCTTCGACGCACCCCGGAATGACGGGCGCGCTTACGCCACGCTGGCGAGAAAAGCCCGTTCCGCCGCCTGCACCGCGTCGGGGGTTCCGACGTGCATCCACACGCCGTCCAGCCGCAGGCCGAACAGCCGCGCCTGCTCGTTGGCGGAATCGAACTTTCTGGTCAGCGAAAACTCGCCCTTCGGCGCGTCGGCGAACAGCGACGGCGACATGATCGCCGCCCCGGCATAGACGAACGGAACCAGCTCATGTTCCCGGCGCTTGCGCAGCGCGCCGTCCGCCAGCATGGCGTAATCGCCGCGGCCGCTATAGCCGATGCTGCTGGCCGTCGGCGCCATCAGCAGCAGGATATCCATTCGCGCGGGGTCGAAGGCTGCCGCCAGACGCGCCAGGTTCGGCTGCACGCCATCGATCCACAGGGTGTCGGCGTTGACATGGAAGAACGGCGCGTCGCCCAGCAAAGGCAGCGCCTTGACGACGGCGCCGCCGGTGCCGAGCACCTGGTCGCGCTCATCCGAAATAGTCACGCGGGGCCGGGCTCGTCCGGCGGTGTGATCGATGATCTGGTCGGGCAGGTAATGCACATTGACGACGGCCTGTTCGACGCCGGCGTCACCGAGCTTGTCCAGCACATGATCGAGCAAGGCGCTGCCGGCCACCCGCACCAGCGGTTTTGGCATGGTGTCGGTCAGGGGACGCATGCGCACGCCGAGACCGGCGGCGAGGACCATGGCTTTGGTGGGCTTGACGGACATTTCCGGAGATTTCTCTAGGAGTTGCGGTGAGTCACACAATCATATCACGGCGGTCAGCCGATCGCATGGATGATGACGCGATAGTCGTCCGACATGACGGCCATACGACGGCGGCGCGCACTCAAGCGTCGGCTTGCGCTCGTTTGGCGGTCTTTTTCCGCTTGTCGCCGGTTTTGAGGAAATTGACGCCGATCTGGTCGCCATTGACCCAGGACAACTCGCAGCGGCGGTAGGCCAGACCGGTGGACGACAGCAGCAGGAAGAACTCCTTCAGATGCAACCCTTCGACCGAGCCCTCGACCGTGAGCTTGGCGCCGGTTTCCGAAATATCTTCCATCGTGCATTCACGCCGCCAGGTGCCGTCGATGCCCATCATGTGCGCGGCAAAGCCGCGCTCGAAGATCACGCGATCGCCCTTGCGCCGCTCGCTCGTCGCCATTGATCCGCTCCCGCCACAGCCGCCGCGGCCCATGCCGTCAGGGGTGGGCTTCGCCCAAAGGTTAACGCGGGGTTGGCTAATAACCCGTAAATCTACGGGGCCGGCGGCGGCACATTGGCGGAATACCACGCCCGAAGCGGCGACAGCACCGGGTGCGCCAGGGAACGGCTGAGGTAGGTCCAGATCCGGGGCTGATGGCGCAGGTAATGCGGCTTGCCGTCACGGCGGTTGAGCCGGGCAAAGGTGCCGAGCAGTCGCGTGTTACGCTGCGCCGACATGATGGCGTAGAGTTCGGCGAACTGGGCCGCGTCGAAGCTGTCGTCCGCCGCGCGCCGCGCCTTGATGTAGCGCGTCAGCAGCGCGAGTTCGAGCGCTTCGGGCACGTCGATCCGCGCATCCTGCAGCAGCGACACCAGATCGTAGCTGGCCGGTCCAAGTACGGCGTCCTGGAAGTCGATGATGCCGACCCGCGCAATGCCCTGGCGCTCGCCGAGCCAGATCAGGTTGGGCGAGTGAAAATCGCGCATCACCCAGGTCTTTGTCGCCGCCGCGGGCCTGGCAAGCAGATCGCGCCACATCGTGACGAATTCGTCGCGCAGGTCGTCGCTCAGCACGGCGCCGCGATCCGGCAGATACCATTCGGGCATCAATCCAACCTCGACCAGCAGCGCATCGGTGTCGAAGACGGGAATGGCATAGGTGAGGCCGGTTGCCAGCGGCAGCTTTTCCGGCAAGGTTTCGCGATGCAGCGCCACCAGCATGTCGGTCGAGGCCTCGTAGCGATCCACGATCGGTGCGGATGGATCGCCCTCGATGACGGCCTCGCTGCCGAAATCCTCGGTGATCAAAAATCCGGCGTCGAGATCGGCATGGTGGATGGCCGGCGCCGAGAAGCCGCGCTCGCGCAAGCCGTTGGCGATGGCGACGAACGGCTTGACGTCCTCGGCCAGATGGACGGCCCGTGCGTAGGTCGTGCCCCCATCGGGCCGCCGCGGCGAGTTCATCAGGATCACGACGCCATCGTCGCGGATCAGCCGCGCATAGGATCGGGTCGAGGCGTCACCGGCCATCCGCCGGCGCTTGGCTTCGAGATAGCCGGCGCCGTCGAGAAACTGCCGCAGCGTCTGAAGTCTCGCGACCTGCGCCGCGGCCTTGCCGTAGCCGGTGATTTCGGCCGCGCGCGCCGCCGAGCCCAGCGCCGGGCGATGGCTGAGTGCGATGTCGATGCGGTCTTCCGGCAGCGTACCGGCGGCGCGTTCCGGCCATTCGATCAAGACCACCGTGCCCTCGGGAAGAGGCGACAGCCCGATCTCCTCCAGCTCGATGGGATCGTTGACGCGGTAGAGATCGGCATGGACCAGCGGAAACGGGGCGAGATCGTAGCTTTGCGCCAGCGTGAAGGTCGGGCTCGGCACTTCCAGCGCGTCGTCGTCGGCGAGATAGCGGATCATGGCGCGCGCCGCGGCGGTCTTGCCGGCGCCGAGATCGCCGGAGAGAGTGATGAGATCGCCAGGGCCGATCAGCAAAGCGAGATCGGCCATCAAATGCGCCGTCGCGGTCTCGTTCGACAGCGCCAGCGAGAATGTGGCGGGAGCGGTCATTCCGCGGCGTGACGATGCGCGGCCTGATCGATCGGAAAGTCGCAGGTGACGGTCGTGCCCCTGCCGACGATCGAATCGACGCTCACCTTGCCGCCATGCAGTTCGACAAAGGAGCGCACCAGCGACAGGCCGAGGCCGGCGCCGCGATGCTTCGAGCCGTTGGAATGACTCTCGAACCAGTCGAACACCTTGTCCTTGACGTCAGGCGGAATGCCCGGGCCGGAATCGGTGACGCTGAAGATCACGCTGTGTTCGGTTCGCCGGGCGCTGAGACCGACCGTGGCGTCCTGCGGCGAGAACCCGACGGCGTTGGCCAACAGATTATACAGCACCTGCACCACGCGGCGCTCGTCGCCGGTGAAGCTGCCGATCGAGGGATCGACGTCGACCTTGAGTTCGATGCGGTCGGTGGCGAGCCGGTCCTGGATGCCTTCGGCGGCGGCCTCGATGGTCTTGCGGATATCGATGGAACCGAGATTGAGCGACATCGCGCCGGCGTCGATGGTGGCGAGATCGAGGATGTTGTTGATGATGGCGAGCAGCGCGTTGGTCGAGGCGGTGATGTAGCCGAGATATTCGGCCTGCTTCGGCATCAGGGGGCCGGTGACGGGGTCGGCGAGGAAATGCGCGAACCCGATGATGGTGGTCAGCGGCGAGCGCAGCTCGTAGGACACGTGGTGGACGAAATCGACCTTCATCTGGTCGGCGGTCTCCAGCGCCTCGTTGCGTTCGCGCAGCGCGCGCTCGACATTCTCGGTGTCGGTGATGTCCTGGAAGGTCAGCATGGTGGCGCCGTCGGGCAGCGGCATGGTCATGCAGTCCAGCACGCTGCCGTCATTGCGCTCCAGCTTCAGCGGCACCTCGACCCGGTTCTCGATCGCGGTGATGGCTTCGCGGATGGTGCGCCAGGTAGCTTCGTCATCGAACAGCGGCTTGCACCAGGCCTCGAAAGTCTCGATATGCGGCTGCTCGCGCAGCGCCTCGGGGGACAGCTTCCACATCCTGGCAAAGGCCGGATTGAACAATTGCGCGCGGCCATTGCTGCCGAACACCGCGACGGCTTCGGCGAGATTGTCGAGCGTTTCGCGCTGGACCCGGATCAGGCCGTCGAACCGCCGCGCCAGATCGAGGCTTTCGGTGACGTCGTCGAACAAATAAGTGACGCCGCCTTCCGGATTGGGCGTGGTGACGACGCTGACGGCGCGGCCGTCGGGCAGGTACCAGGTGTCCTTTTCGGGCTCGACCGCGCGATAGGCCTCGTGAAGCCTGGCCTTCCAGGCCCGGAAGTCCGGCTGCTCCGGAACCTTGCGCGCGGCGCGCAGGCGGTCGAGCACGCTGGAATCATCCGGGTTGCTGTCGAGGAAGCCGCGGTCGAGGTCCCACAGCCGGCGATAGGAATCATTGTAGAATGCCAGCCGCCGCTGGCCGTCGAACACGGCGACGCCGGACGACAATTGATCGAGGGTGCGGCGATGGGCTTCCGCCATCCGTTCCAGCGCCGCGCGCAGCGCCGTGGCCTCGGAGGCGTCGATGGCAATGCCGGCGCTGCCGTTGCCGACATTCATCGCGCGCACATCGTAGATGCGGCGCTCGCCGCCGACCACGATCGGCAGCCGCGCGGTGAAGCTTGATGCTTCCTTCAGCGCCCGGTCCATCGCGCCGCGGTCGTCGCTGTCGAGCAGTTCGAGACGGCGGTCGATCGCGTCGGCGACGCTGACGGCCTCGGTCGCCCCCGCATAGGCGGCATTGGCGTAGCTGAGACCGCCTTTGGGCCCCTTGGCCCAGATCGGCCAGGGTGCCGCGGCGGCGAAGCCGCGCAGCATCTCGGTTTCCTCCGACAGCGCCTTGTGGCGCAAATTGGTTTCGGCCAGTTCGCGGCGCAATCCGCCGAGTTCGCGAATCCGCACAATGGCCTGGCCACCGATGGCGCGGCCCATGGCCTCCAGCGCCTGCCCGTTCGAGGTGGTGAGGTTGATCAGGAAGCCCTCGCCGGCCTCGCGCAGCGCGTCGACCGCATGGTCCATCTGCAGCGCCGGCTCCGGCGGCAACCAGCTTCCAAACGCCAGAATGCGCTGCGGCGAATCCTGCGCCATCAGCAGCGAGGTATCGCCGGATATCTGCGGGCGATTATCGCCCGCGGCCCACGCGATCAGGATCTGGGGTTCGGCGAACAACAGCGCGCGCAGGCGGTCGGCCTGGACTTGCAGATCCCCGATGTCGGAGCGGAGCCGCGCCTCGTTGGCGGCGGCGCGAACCCGCGTGCGCATCAAAAGGATCGCGGCCACCACCGAAAAGCCGAGCAGCGCCAGTGCCGTGGCCAGGATCACGAATTCCTGGTGATCAAGATTGAGCCAGGTCACGATCGACTGAATGAAGGGTAATTCGCTGGCATGGGCCGGCACGGCCGGCAGCCATGCCGCCATGCCAAGGGCGATCAGGCCGTTACGTGCCAGTGAAGTGCACGACAGCATGGTCCGACGCATCGCCACGATTACGCCCGACATGGTTTGCCCCAAACCGCACGACTTTACGCCCGGCGCGCTTCAACCCGCCGTTCGCGAATCGAATGACAATATCCCCAACGGGACTCCGCGGGTAAGAGTCCAGATCGTGAACGTGAATCGCGATGCAAAAAAATGCGCTGAGGTGACGTTTGCGGAAATCGATTCGGTAAAATTTGGCGCTGTTTTCCGCGCCGATCCTAGCGGCCGGTGGAACCGAATCCGCCGGTGCCGCGGTCGGTGGTGGAAAGTGCCGCCACGGGAACCAGTTCCGCCATCACGACGGCAGCAATCACCATCTGCGCAATGCGCTCGCCGCGCCGGATCGGGAACGGGGCATCGCCATGATTGATCAGGAGCACGCCGATCTCGCCGCGATAATCCGCGTCGATGGTGCCGGGCGAGTTCAGCACGGTGATGCCGTGCTTGGCGGCAAGCCCGGAGCGCGGCCGCACCTGGGCCTCAAAGCCCGGCGGCAGCGCGATCGTCAGCGCGGTCGGGACCAGCGCGTATGTTCCGGGCGCCAGCACCATCGGCGTGCCTTCCGGCACCGCCGCCAGCAGATCGAGGCCGGCGGCGTGCGCGCTCTGATAGCCCGGCAGTGCCAGGCCTTCGCCATGCGGCAATTGCCGGATCTCGACTTTGACTGCGCTCACGGTGTCTACTCCGGGGTTTTGACCATCAGGCTGCTGGCGATCCGCGCCACCAGTTCGGTGGCGACTTGTTCCTTGCTCATGACCGGCCATGAATCGACATTGATTTCCCCGGCATTGCGGGTCAGCAGGTGAACCGTGTTGCGGTCGCCGCCCATCACGCCAGTGGCAGGCGAAACGTCATTGGCGACGATCCAGTCACAGCCCTTGCGCGCCAGTTTTGCCTTGGCGTTGTCGATCAGGTGCTCGGTTTCGGCAGCAAAACCGATCACCAGCGGCGGGCGCTTGTCACCCAGTCTTGAAATCGTCGCGAGGATATCGGGATTTTCCACCAGCTGCAGCGGCGGCATCCCGGCTGATGTCTTCTTCAGCTTCTGCTCGCCCTCATTGACGACGCGCCAGTCGGCGACGGCGGCGGCGAAGATCGCGATGTCCACCGGCAGCGACGCTTCGACCTGGCGCAGCATGTCGCGCGCGGATTCCACATGCCTCACGGCGACGCCTGCGGGATCATCGAGGTCGACCGGGCCGGAAACCATGGTGACGTCGGCGCCTGCGGCCTGCGCAGCAGCGGCGATGGCAAAGCCCTGTTTGCCGGAGGAGCGGTTGGCGATGTAGCGCACGGGATCGATCGGTTCGTGCGTCGGCCCTGCGGTGATCAGCACACGTTTGCCCGCCAGCGGGCGCGGTTGTGGCGGGCGCAGAAATTTTTCCGCGGCGACTGCGATTTCCGTGGGCTCCGCCATCCGGCCTGTTCCGGCCTCGTTGGCTTCGGCCATCTCGCCGGCATTGGGCCCGATCAAGGCGACGCCGTCGCGTTCGAGCTGCGCGACATTGCGGCGGGTCGCGGCATTGTTCCACATCAGGGGGTTCATCGCCGGTGCCAGCAGGATCGGCCGGTTGGCCGCGAGCAGAATGGCGCTGGCGAGATCGTCGGCATGACCCTGCGCCATCTTGGCCATCAGGTCGGCGGTCGCCGGCGCCACCACGATCAGGTCGCAGTCGCGGCCAAGCCGGATATGGCCGGCGTCGAATTCGCTCGATGGATCGAACAGATCGGTGTAGGCGCGCTCGTTCGACAGCGCGCTGGCGGAAAGCGGCGTGACGAATTGCTGCGCGGCGCGAGTCAGCACGCAGCGGACGTGGATCTGCCGCTCCTTCAGCCGCCGGATCAGGTCCAGCGCCTTGTAGGCGGCGATGCCACCCCCGATGATCAGGGTGATGCGCGGCAGGTTACGGGCGGCGCTGTGCCCGCGATCTGCGGCCTGTGGCTGTAAGGCGGCGGGCGGCGTGGTTGCGGGGTGATTTGCCGCCTCGCGCAGGATCACCCGCACCTCGTCTTCGACCGATCGGCCGTTGCGGGCAGCGCGCAACCGCAGCTCGTCGCGGATGGCGTCATCGAGTTTTCGGATGGTCAGGCTGGCCATGAGCAATATCCTGTAAATCTGATATCAATGCTAGCACAAAATGCATGCACTGCAATCAAAGTTGCCGGACTGCGAACAGGATGGCGATGAAGGTCCCCGCAATGATCCAGAGCGCCACGGTGCGCCAACGGTTCTTGCGGCCCTCGCTGCGGCCCAGCGCTGCAATCGTCTCCGGAGACAGCGTAATGCCCTCCCGGGTCATGGTTTCCAGCTGCTCCAGCACCGCGACCGAGCGCGAGGCCAGCGACGGCAGGGAGCCGAGTACCCGGCCCAACTCGCCGGCGCCGGCCACGGCGCCTTGGACGCGCCCTACGGGCCCGAGATTGCGTTCGATCCATTCGCGAACCACGGGGTCGGCGACCTTCCAGATATCGAGTTTCGGATCGAAACCGCGCGCCACGCCCTCGACCACCACCATGGTCTTCTGCAGCAGGATCAATTCGGGGCGGGTCCGCATGTCGAACAGGCCGGTGACCTCGAGCAAAAGCGTCAACAGCTTCGCCATCGAGATTTCCTCGGCGACGCGGTTATGGATCGGTTCGCCGATGGCGCGGATGGCTTGCGCGAAATTCTCCACCGAGTGATGCGCCGGTACATAGCCGGCCTCGAAATGCACTTCGGCGACGCGGCGATAGTTGCGGGTGATGAAGCCCAGCAGGATTTCGGCGAGGAAGCGCCGCTCCTTCATGCCGAGCCGGCCCATGATGCCGAAATCGACCGCGACCAGGCGGCCGGCATCGTCGAGGAACAGGTTGCCCGGATGCATGTCGGCATGAAAGAAGCCGTCGCGCAGTGCATGGCGCAGAAAACTCTGGATCACCTTGCGCCCGAGTTCGGGCAGGTCGACCTGCGATTGCGCCAGCCGCGCATGGTCGCTCAGCGCGATGCCGTCGATCCATTCCATCGTCAGCACATTGTGCGTGGTGCGATCCCAGTCGACCGTGGGCACGCGAAAATCCGGATCGTCGCGGGTGTTCTCCGCCATCTCGGACAGCGCTGCCGCCTCCAGCCGCAGATCCATCTCCATCGCGACCGAGCGTGACATCGTATTGATGACCTCGATCAGCCGCAGCCGCCTTGCTTCCGCCGAATGGGCTTCCGCCTTGTGCGCGACGAAGAAAAAGTCGGCGAGGTCGCGGCGGAAACGCGCGGCGACGTCGGGGCGAAGCACCTTGACTGCAACCGATGTGCGGACGCCGCCCCGCTCGGTTTCAGCGCGATGCACCTGTGCGATCGAGGCCGCGGCGACCGCGGGCCCGAAACTCGCAAACGCCTGCGCCACGGTGCGTTCCAGCGACGTCGCGATGACGGCTTCAGCCTCGCTTTGCGCAAACGGCGGCAGCCGGTCCTGCAGGCTTTCCAGATCGCGCGCCATGCTGGCGCCGACCACGTCGGGCCTTGTGGCGAGAAACTGTCCGAGCTTGAGATAGGCCGGCCCGAGCCGCGTCAGCGCGCGTGACAGCCGCGGGCCGGATTTGGTGCCGGGCCGCTCGATCAATCGGGCGAGCCGCAGCGCCAACTGCCCGGGTGGCGGCACCAGCGAGGGATCGACCACGCTGAAGACCCCTTCGCGCGCAAACACGAAACCGGCGCGGGCCAGCCGCGCGATGTGGGTAATTGCAGAAATCACAAACGCCAGCCCGAATGCAACGCCACGATGCCGCCTGAGAAACTCTGCCAGCTGGCGCGAGAAAATCCGGCCGTGCGCATCATCTCGGCGAACGCATTCGGCCTGGGGAATTTGCGGATCGATTCGACGAGATATTGATAGGATTCGGCGTCGCCGGTCACGGCGCGGCCGAGCGGCGGAATCACCTTGAACGAAAACAGGTCGTAGAGGCGGTCGAGCCCGGGCATGTCGACGGTGGAAAATTCCAGGCAGAGAAATCGCCCGCCCGGCTTCAGCACCCGATAGGCTTCTGCGAGCGCGAGATCGATCCGCGGCACATTGCGGATGCCGAAAGCGATGGTGTAGGCGTCGAAGCTGCTGTTGGAGAAAGCCAGCGCCTCGGCATTGCCCTCGACGAACGACACCCGGTCGTCGAGATGGCGGGACGCGGCGCGGGTGCGGCCGACCTCCAGCATGTCGGAATTGATGTCGCACACGGTGGCGCGAAAGCCCGCGCCCGCCGCCTTGGCGGCGCGAAAGGCGATGTCGCCGGTGCCGCCGGCGACGTCGAGCAGCGCAAACGGCGTATCTGCGCGCGGCGGATTGAGCGCGTTGATCATCAGGTCTTTCCAGACCCGGTGCAGGCCCACCGACATCAGATCGTTCATC
>JBKJUA010000200.1:0-5092 GCA_046590305.1 Bradyrhizobium sp. | reverse complement strand
ACCTGCGGGAATGACCGCAAGCTTGACACCGACGTCGGGGGTGTCAGAACAACACGATTTCGCCATCCGCTTCCGGCGCTCTGGTCAAGAGCGCCATCCGCGTCCATCGCCTCCCCGTCCCGCACTGGCGACCTTGCAATGCCCCTCTGAGTGGGACGGGATGGGAAATCATATAGCCTGATTCTTGCTTCCGATAAACAGAAATATTTTTTCACAAGGGGCTTGACACGGTTTCCGGTAAACCGAAGTGATTTGCCCGTCGGGTCGATTTGTTGAATCGATTGGGTAAATCGCTTCCGCCCAACAAGGCCCCGGGCCCCGTGCCGGGGGCCATACGCCGTGTCTTCACGATGCGGCACGCGGGCGAACACCTCGCGAACAATGTCCGCCGGTGGTTATGGGTCCCGGCGCGGAGGCCGGGACGACAGTCGTGGTGTTGCTACGCCGCGCGAATGTTCGCCATGAAGCGGTCGAGTTCTTCGCGCAGCCGCGCGCTTTCGCTCGACAAGGTTCTCGCCGAATTCAGCACTTCCTCGGAAGCGGAGCCGGTTTCGGTGGCGCCGCGGTTGACCTGCATGATGTTGGCGGCCGCCTGCTGGGTGCCCTGGGCGACGTTCTGGACGCTGCGCGAGATTTCCTGCGTCGCCGAGCTTTGCTGCTCCACGGCGCTGGCGATCGAGGCGGCGATGTCCGAGATCTGGCCGATGGTGCCACCGATTTCCTTGATGGCGGCCACCGATTCCTGGGTGGCGCCCTGCATACCCAGAATGTGCGACGAAATCTCGTCGGTCGCTTTCGCGGTCTGGCTGGCGAGCGATTTGACTTCGGAGGCGACCACGGCGAAGCCGCGGCCGGCGTCGCCGGCGCGGGCTGCCTCGATGGTGGCGTTCAGCGCCAGGAGATTGGTCTGCTCGGCGATCGCCGTGATCAGCTTGACCACGTCGCCGATCTCCTGGGCCGCGCGTGACAATTTGCCGATACGGCTGTCGGTCTGCTGGGCCTGGGTCACGGCCGCGTCCGCGATCTTGTTGGATTCGCGCACCCGTCTTCCGATCTCGTCGACGGAGGCGGAAAGCTCCTCGGTCGCGGTGGCCACCGATTGCATGCTGCTGGAGGCTTCTTCCGATGCGCCGGCGACCTGGCTCGACAGGCTCTGGGTGGATTCGGCGGTGCGCGTAAGCGTCCCGGCGGCGGATTCGAGTTGCACCGCCGAGGCCGACACGTTCGAGACGATGGCGCCCACGGCGGATTCGAAGTCGTCGGCAAAACGAATGAGTTCGGTGCGGCGCGCAGCACTGCTCGCCTTGTTCTGCGCATCATGGGTCGCAGCATCGCGCTCGGCCTTGGCGATGGCCTGCAGCTTGAATTCCTCCACCGCGCCGGCCATCTCGCCGAGTTCATCCTTGCGCCCGAGGCCGGGCAGCACGACATCGAAATTGCCGCCGGCAAGTTCGCGCATCGCCTTGCACATCGCCGTCATCGGCCGGGCGATTCCCCTGCCGAGCAACAGCGCCCACACCGCGCCGAGCAGGAAGCCGCCGGCCGCCAGCATCAAGATCAGGCGCTTGGTCTCGCCGATCAGCGCGTCGGTCCCGGTTTCGAGTCGGTGCTGATCGGACACCAGGTCCGCCTTCAAGGCGCCCGCGCCCTGCATGATCGCGGTCGCCGACTCCGTCATCTTCGCGGTTTGTTCGCCGATCGATTTCGAATTTTCGATCAGCTTGGTCAGGGCTTGCTTGTACTCGCCGAGCAGCGCAGCAACTTCCTTGAGGCCTTCGACGATCTTTTCGTTGCTCGACAGGATCGAGCCAAGCGAGTTATCGACGAATCTGATTCGCGCCAGCGCGCTGGCCGCGGTCGCCGAGTCGGAATTGACGACGAATGTGTTGGCGAGCGCCGTCACCGCCTGGAATTGATCGGTTACGACCTTGGCGCCGAACTGGATCGATTGCTGTTCCGAATCGTCGGCGTTGCTGGGAAGATCTTCGAGCTTGTAGCGCAGCATATTGCCGCTGCGCATCAGCTGGTTCTGCGTCAGCTGTGCGCTTTGCTGCTTGATCCTGAGAACATCGGCAAAGATCTTGCTGAAATTCTGGAATTCCTTGTCCAGCCGCGCGACCTGGTCGCGCCGTGCCGGATTGGTCGTGCCCTTCATCGACTGGTCGATGGCGGCCTTCAGGCCGGCCTCGGCGGCCAGCGCCGCCTTGCCGTCGTCTTCCTTGCCGGTCACCACGAAGTAGCGCGCCAGCGACCGGTACGAGATCAGTTCGCGGTCGATATTGCGCGCGAGATCGGCTTCCGAGACGCTGTGACGGTAGGTCGCGACGCCGGCAGCGACGCGCTCGAAGCCGAGATAGGCAATGCCCATGCTGGCGGCCGAAATGGCGAGCGTGACGGCAAAACCGAGGATAATCTTGACGCGAAGGCGCAAAGTCGGGAGTTTCGACGCTATCGAGGTCGATCCGGCACGCTCAGACATTCCCACCGCAAACCCCCATTGTCTCATCCCAAACAGCCGGGATCGGCAGCGTGAACTCCCGATCCCCTGCTGAAAACTAGGACAGAATGGATAAGGGGCAGTAAATTTGTGCCGAAATGGATCGACCAGGCACCGCTGGTCATCGCCCGGCTTGATTGCCGCGGCCAGCTCCGCTCGACTTACGCCGCGCGGGCTTTCGGGGATGCCGGCGGGGCCAGGACCTTCCAGTCGGGGGCGAGCTGCAGCTTCGGCTCGGTCAGTTCCTGCAGCTTCTCCAGCGTCATTCCCGCAATCATTTCCAGCACGACGAGGCCCTGCGGCGTCACGTCGATGACGGCGAGGTTGGTGTAGATGCGCTTGACGCAGCCCGCCGCCGTCAGCGGATAGGTGCAGACTTTCAGGATGCGCGGCTCACCCTTCTTGCTGGTGTGCTCCATGATGACGCGGATCGCCCGGGCGCCGACCGCCAGATCCATCGCGCCGCCGACACCGGGCGGAAACGCCGGGTCTTCGGTGGTCCAGTTGGCGAGATCGCCTGATGCGGACACTTCGAAGGCGCCGAGCAGGCTGACATCGAGATGGCCGCCGCGGATCATCAGGAAGGCGTCGGCGTGATGGACGAAACAGCCGCCGGCGACCAGCGTCGTCAGGTTCTTGCCGGCGTCGACCATATAGGGGTCTTCCATGCCGGGCGCAGGCTTCGGGCCCATGCCCAGAATGCCGTTCTCGCTGTGGAAGATCACCTCGCGGCCCGGCGGCACATAGCTCGCCGCCAGTGTCGGGATGCCGATGCCGAGATTGACGTAATTGCCTTCCTGCAAATCCTGCGCGGCGCGCCAGGCCATTTGTTCACGGTTCAAGGGCTCGGAGGAGCTGGGGGTCATGCGTTTGCTCCGACAACGACCACGCGGTCGACGAAAATACTGGGAGTGACGACGGTTTCCGGATTCATCTCGCCGAGGTCGACCATCTGGTCGACCTCGACCACGGTCAGATCGGCGGCCATCGCCATCACGGGATTGAAATTCCGCGCCGACTTGATGTAGCTGAGATTGCCCCAGCGGTCGGCCTTGTTGGCCTTTATCAATGCGACGTCGCCCTTCAGGGGCTTTTCAAATACGTGCAGCCGGCCGTCGATTTCGCGGGTTTCCTTGCCCTCGCCGAGCTTGGTTCCTGCCGAAACCGGCGAGAAGAAGCCGCCGAGACCGGCGGCATGGCAGCGCATGCGCTCGGAAATGGTGCCCTGCGGCAATAATTCCAGCTCGAGGCTCCTGGCCCGGTAGGCATTGAGGAAGGCGCTGTAGTCACCGGAGCGCGGAAACGAGCAGATCACCTTGCGGACCCGGCCGGAACTGATCAGCCGGGCCAGCCCGACATCGCCATTGCCGGAGTTGTTGGCGACGATGGTGAGCTCCCGCGCGCCCTGTTCGTGCAGCGCCTCGAGCAGGATATCGGGAACGCCGACTGCGCCAAACCCGGCCACCAGCACCGTCGAGCCATCGCGTACCCCGGCCACGGCGTCGGCAGTGGTTTTGACCTGTTTGTCGATCACGTCTGGGCCCCCCGGGTTTCTTCAGGGCGAGATAGAGCATCAGGCTCTCTGGAGAAAGGCACAATTATGCATGGCGCTTCGCCCTTACCCTCCCCTGGAGGGGTCGAGACGAGCGAAGCTCGCTCTGGGGTCGGCGCGCGTGCAACGCGCGGCGGGGTGGGTGAAACTCTCTCGCCGCTAACCGTGCCCGAATTGAGGGACCGTCACCCCACCCCGCTCGCTGCGGACGGTGCTCCGCATCGCCGGGCGCGAGCAACCCTCCCCCTCCAAGGGAGGGTAAAGAGCGCGCCGCACTCGCGAACACGACATCACAATGACCGCTTCCCCAAAATTCCCAGTTGCAAAGTTCCGGCCGCGTGCTTCTAATTAGAACAATTAAAAATCATCGGGAGGGATCACGCGTGTCTACCATCAAATTGACGGTGAACGGCAAAGCTGTGTCGGCTGACGTCGAGGACCGGACCCTCCTCGTCCATCTCTTGCGCGAGACCCTGAACCTGACCGGCACCCATGTCGGCTGCGACACCAGCCAGTGCGGCGCCTGCGTCGTGCATATCGACGGCAAGGCGGTCAAGTCATGCACCGTGCTGGCGGGACAGGCCGCGGGCAGCAACGTCACCACCATCGAGGGCATCTCGAAAGGCGACGAGCTGCATCCGATGCAGGCCGCGTTCCGCGACAATCATGGCCTGCAATGCGGCTACTGCACGCCGGGCATGATCATGTCGTCGATCGACATCGTCAACCGTTACGGCGGCAAGCTCGACGAGGAGACGGTCCGGCACGAGCTGGAAGGCAACATCTGCCGCTGCACCGGCTACCACAATATCGTCAAATCGGTGCTCGACGCCGCCAGCCGTATGAAGGTGGCGCAGGCGGCGGAATAATCCCGCGACCTGCACGACCCGAGCTTCGAAATTCAGAAAACCGACTGCCTTCGCGCCTTCGAGAATCCGGCGCTGACGATGCGGTCCGACAGGGAGATATCCGATGGGTGTTGAGGGCATTGGCGCCAGCGTAGTGCGCAAGGAAGACCGGCGTTTCATCACGGGCCGCGGCCG
>JBKJUA010000161.1:0-14369 GCA_046590305.1 Bradyrhizobium sp. | reverse complement strand
CCCTGTATGCTCGTGTGCAGTTTTTTCGTACGACTTCGCACACGGGACCGCGGGTGCAGCGCGCATCCGGCATTCCCTGCTCCCTCGTTGAGGGAGAACGATATGCAAACCTCGGGCGTCTTCCGCCGCGAGAACGTGGCCGTGTATCTGCTGTTCGAAAGTGAACCCGAAATGCATCCACGTCATTGCGAGCCTACGGGTCGCAATGACGCAGATGGCGGCGGTGTGCGCAACTCCTTAATGCTTCCCAGCCCCCATATACCCGAACAGGAAGCCCGCGACCTTCCGCTTCTGGATTTCCTCGCTGCCCTCGGTGATGCGATAGCGGCGGTGATGCCTGTAGATGTGTTCGAACGGCTTGTGGCGGGAGTAGCCCATGCCGCCATGGACCTGCATGGCGCGGTCGGAGGCTTCGCAGCACAGCCGGTTGGCCCAGAAATTACACATCGAGACCCGGTCCGACAGCGTGTGCTCGACCTGCGCCTGAGTCAGTTGGTCCATCTCCCAGGCGGTCTTGCGGATCAGCAGCCGCAGCATTTCGGCTTGCGTGGCGAGCTCGACCAACGGCCACTGAATCGCCTGGTTTTCCGCCAGCGCCTTGCCGAACGGCTTTCGTTCGCGGGCGAATTTGACGCTTTCGTTGATGCAGTAGACGGCGGCGCCCAGCGAACTCGCGGCCTGCCGGATCCGGTTCTCGTGCACAAAACACTGCGCAAGCGACAATCCGCGGCCGACTTCGCCGAACAGCGCATCCTCAGGCACGAACACATCGGTAAAGCTGACGCGCGGATGATCGGTCGGCATGTTGAAGGTCCACATGTACTCCTCGATCTTCACGCCTTTTGCCTTGGCCGGCACCAGGAAGCAGGTGATGCCGCGGGCATCGCCGTCATTGCCGCTGGTGCGGGCGAACAGCGCGCAATGCGAGGCGACATGCATGCCGGTAGTCCACATCTTCTCGCCGTTGATCACCCAGCCCTTGACGCCGTCGCGGGTCGCCTCGACCGCGCGGGTTTCCATGTGGGTCGCATCCGAGCCGTGGTCGGGCTCGGTGAGGCCGAAGGTGATGCGGTATTTTCCCGTGATCGAGCCCTCGATCATCGCCTTCTGGTCGTCGCGGCCGTAACGGTCGAGCATGGTGACCAGCGGCAGATTGCCGACGATCGAATGCTCGTTCTGCAGGTCGTTGTGCAGGCCGAGCCCCTTGGCCGCGAAATGCTCGCGGATCACCGCCATCCAGAGGTTGGATCCAGCCTTGCCGCCATATTGTTTCGGAATCGCGAAGCGAAGGTGGCCGGCAGCGTCGGCGACATCCTTGACCTTGCGCAGCAGCGCTTCCCATTCATGCCGCGGCAGGCCGCCATTGTCGAAATCGGTGCGCGCCCATTCGCGGCGGTGATCGAAGAAGCGGACGTTGTCGTCCGCCGCCTCGATCGGCTTGATCTCGCGCGCGATGAACTGGTCGAGTTCGTCGAGATAGGCAACCAGGTCGGCTGGCAGATTGAAATCCACGGCGGTCTCTCCCGGAACTATCGCGATTTGTTGTTTTGCGTTAAGGCGCTACGCGCGCCCGCTTCGGATCGATTAAGCGGAGAAGACGGCGTCCAAGTCAAGCAATCGAACAGGCCTGGCACGCGCAGTGGCCCCGCGTAATTGGGTGGCGCCGAAGTGCCGCGGCAAGCTAGTATCCTGCCCAGCATTCCGCGCCACAGAAAAAAATCCACGGGAGAAAACATGGACCTGAAATTTTCCAAGGTGACACGCAAGGGCCCGATCACGATCGTGACGCTGTCGCGGCCGGAAGTGTACAACGCGCTGCATACCGACGCGCATTTCGAACTGAACAAGGTGTTCGACGATTTCTCCGCCGATCCGCAACAATGGGTGGCGATCGTCACCGGCGCCGGCGACAAGGCGTTCTGCGCCGGCAACGACCTGAAATGGCAGGCGGCCGGCGGCAAGCGCGGCTGGGACACCGGCGGCTTCGCCGGCCTCACCTCGCGCTTCGACTGCGACAAGCCGATCATTGCCGCCGTCAACGGTGTCGCCATGGGCGGCGGCTTTGAAATCGCGCTGGCCTGCGACCTCATCATCGCCTCCGAGAATGCCACCTTCGCGCTGCCCGAGCCGCGCGTCGGCCTCGCGGCGCTGGCCGGCGGCGTGCACCGGCTGCCGCGCCAGATCGGCTTGAAGCGCGCCATGGGCATGATCCTGACCGCGCGCCACGTTTCGGCGGCCGAGGGCAAGGAACTCGGTTTTGTCAACGAGGTGGTGCCTGCGGGTGAAGCGCTGGCGGCGGCCGAACGCTGGGCCGAGACCATTTGCAAGAACTCGCCGATGTCGATCCGCGCCTCCAAGCAGGCGATCCAGAAGGGACTAGCGGTCTCGCTGGAGCAGGCGTTCGCCGAACAACGCGAATATCCCGCCGTCAAGGCGATGGCGGCGTCGCAGGATTACATCGAAGGCCCGAAGGCGTTTTCGGAAAAGCGTCCGCCGAAATGGCTGGGAAAGTAACGTCCCTCGTGTCCCGGACGCGGTGCCGCGCCTTCGCGCTGCGCTGCGTCCGGGGAACGCTAACCTACTTCAACCCCAACTCCCGTTTATACGATCCGTAGTTCGGCTGATCGACCGCGAGCTTGTCCATCGTGGTCTGCCAGAGATGCTCTGACAGCCCCGGCGTCTGCAGATCAGCCTCCCCATTGGCGATACGATCGGCAAGCGCGCGGTTGAGTTCGCCGAGTGAGCCCTGCTGACCGAGTAACTGCGCCAATCGCTCAGCTTCCGACGCGTCGCTCCCCTGCTCCAGCCGGAGCTGGCGCGTCACCAGATCGAGTGCGTTGATCGCGACCCGAAGCTTGAAGGCGTTATGGCCGCTCAGCACGGGCGCGATGTCGTTGCGCAGGAAATCCGCGACCGCCTTGGTCAGTTCTTCCGGTGTCGGTTCGTCCTGCATTTTACTTCCCTCGCGGTGCCAGCAGCCGCAACAGATCGATCTCGGTCTCCGAAGACCGCCTCCCGATCATGGCGCGCTCGATGGAATGTTCGGGGCCGATGCGAAAGTGCCGCATCATGCCACAGCACATTACGCCCCAGCGCAGCGTGCCCATCACTTCCCAGAATTTGACGCGATCGGGATCGACGCGGCGGCCGGCCGCTTCATAGCCGGCGAACAACTCCTCGCGCGTGCCGAATCCGCCGACCGGCTTGTCGATCTCGCCGAAACGCCAGGAATTGACGCAGACCCAGCCGAGGTCCTCCATGGGATCGCCGGCATGCGCGAGCTCCCAGTCCAGCACCGCGCGCACGCCGTCCGGGCCGATGATGAGATTGCCGTGGCGGAAATCGCCATGCACCAGCGTCATTTCCCGGGATGGACCGGGATCGCGCTCGCGCAGCCAGCGCAGCGCCAGTTCGAATACCGGCCGCGGCCATTCAAAACTGCGGTAGTCCCGCTCCAGATCGCCGATTTCCTTCGCCGCCGTCATGCCGCGAAGTTTCGGCAATTGCGCGACATCGAGCCCGTGAATCCCGGCCAGGATCCCGCCGATCTGCCGCGCCAGTTTTGGACGTGCCTCGGCAAACTGCGCATCGCGCAATATCTTGCGCGGAATGGTTTCGCCCTCGACCCGCGCCATCATGAAACCGGTGCCGAGTTCATCTTGCGGCTGCAGCACATGCAGGACGCGCGGTGACGGCACACCGGCGTCGAACGCCCGCTGCATCAGGATCGACTCGACATCCAGTCCGACCGCGCGCGGCGACGCGCCATGGCCTTGCGGCGCCCGGCGCAGGATCGCGCCGATGACGCCGTCGGGATGGACAATGTCGAACGACCAGGTTTCCTGGCTGGCGCCGCCGGACAGACGCGCCGCGTTGCTGACGCCGGTGGCACCCGGACACCACGACGTGACGCAGCGCCCGAGCGCTTCCTGCATCATTTGCCCTTGAATTTGGCGGGACGCTTCTCCAGAAACGCGGTGACGCCTTCCTTGAAATCCTCCGCCGCGCCCGCGGTGCGCTGCGACTGGAATTCGAGGTTGAGCTGATCCTCGAACGAGTTTTCCGGGCTTTCCCAGTACAGTTTGCGGATCAGCGACAGCGCGATGGTCGGGCCGTTGGCAAGGTCATGGGCGAGCTTCATGGCCTCTTCCATCAGCACCGCATCGTCATGCACCCGGTTGACCAGTCCCCATTCCAGCGCCTTCTCGGCCGGCAGCCGTTCGCCCATCAGCGACAGTTCCACCGAGCGCGCCTTGCCGATCATCCGCGGCAGCAGCCAGGTCGAGCCGCAATCCGGCACCAGACCGATGCGGCGGAACGCCTGCAGGAAATAGGACGAGCGCGCGCACAGGATCATGTCGCCCATCAGCGCAAAGCTCATGCCGGCGCCGGCCGCGGGGCCGTTGACGGCGGTGACGATCGGGCAATGCAGGTTGCGCAGCCGGCGCAGAAACGGATGGAAGCCGATTTCCAGGGACGAGCCCGCATTGCTCTTGCCCGGCTTCTGGTTGTTGCGGCCCTGCAGATTGGCGCCGGTGCAGAAGGCACGCCCCGCCCCGGTCAGCACCACGCAGCGAATTTCGGCCTTCTTTTCCTCAATGGTATCGAGCGCCTCGGCCAGGCCGCCCAGCATGTCCATCGACACCGCGTTCATCACCTCCTGGTGGTCCAGCTTCAGGATGGCCACCGGGCCGTCGATATCCAGCGTGACGTGCTTGAACTGCATTGGTTTCCTCGTGAGTTGCGACCCGCATTATTTCGCTCTGCGGTACATAGGATTTGATCTCGGGGTTTGATCTCGAAGCCATATTTGATTTTCTGGATGGCCTTGTCCATGGTTGGACCAGAACATCTGCCCGCCATGGGACGCACACCTGAAGTGCGCCGTCCCAAATGGAAACACCACCAAAAATACCCCAAGAAAACACCCCAAGGGAAACCACCATGAGCATATTCGACCTCACCGGCCGCGTCGCCGTCATCACCGGGGGCAATGGCGGTATCGGGCTCGGCATCGCGCAGGCGCTCACCGCCGCCGGCTGCAACGTCGCGATCTGGGGCCGCAACGCCGACAAGAACAAGGCGGCCGCGGCGACGATGGCGGGGGCCAAGGGCAAGACCGATACCCGCGTCTGCGACGTCAGCGATCCCGCTTCGGTCAAGGCGGCGATGGCCTCCACGCTGGAAACCTTCGGCCGGGTCGACGGCTGCTTCGCCAATGCCGGCATCGGCGGCGGCGGCCGGCGCGCCTTCATCGATCGCACCGAAGACGAGTGGCGAAAGATGTTCGCGACCAATCTCGACGGCGTCTTCCACGTATTCCAGGCCGCGGCACGGCACATGACCGAGCGTGGCGAAGCCGGCGACCGCTTCGGCCGGCTGGTCGCGACCTCAAGCCTGGCATCGATCTTCGGCACCGCGCGCAACGAGCATTATGCCGCCACCAAGGCTGCCATCAATGCGCTGTGCCGCGCGCTCGCGGTCGAACTGGCCCGCCAGGGCGTCACCGCCAATGCCATCCTGCCCGGCTGGATCAAGAGCGACATGACGGCGGGCATCATGGCCAACGAGAAATTCGTCGCCAATGTGATGCCGCGTATTCCGGTGCGGCGGTTCGGCGAGCCCGCGGATTTCGGCGGCATCGCGGTCTATCTGATGAGCCAGGCCTCGTCCTATCACACCGCCGATTGCTTTGTGATCGACGGCGGCTATACAGCGTTCTGACACTGCAAGCTTAACGAGGCACGAAGCGGCTGCAGCCGTTCGGCAAATATGGGAGGAAATGCACGATGTTTTCACATGTGATGATCGGGACCAACGATCTGGAGAAGGCCCAGTCGTTCTATGACGCGGTGCTCGGCACGCTCGGCGTTCCCGCCGGCCGGGTGGACCGCCACCGGATTTTCTACCGCACCAAAACCGGCGTCTTTTCAGTGTCGAAGCCGATCGATGGCAAGCCCGCGACCCCCGCCAATGGCGGCACCATCGGGTTTCTCGCCGCCTCGGCCGAGCAGGCGGACGCCTGGCACGCCGCCGGCATCGCCAATGGCGCGACGAACTGCGAAGATCCGCCGGGCGTGCGCGAGGGGCCCGCGGGCAAGCTCTATCTCGCCTATCTGCGCGATCCCGACGGCAACAAGATCTGCGCTATGCACCGCATCGCCTGACCTGATGCCCTGAATTGCCGCGGTCGAACATTGTTTCAAACAGCAATAATTCGACGCCGATGATCAAATAGCGCCAGACTTCGGCCTGGCGCGGCTGTAAAGTTGCTTTTCCTCGGAGGATCAAGAACATGAACAAGAACGTCAGTGTGCCCACGAGCTATGCGATGGACCCCGGCGACGAGTTGAACGACCTGCGCATGTCCGACAAGGCGCGGCCGCTGTTCGACCATGTCAACAAGTTCATCCGGGAAACCGTCGAGCCGATGTCGGTCGAGTTCTACCGGCTCGGCGAGAAGAAGGCCGATCGCTGGAGCTTTGCGCCCGGCCAGCTCGACGTGCTGCAGAAGGCCAAGGACAAGGCCAAGGCCGAGGGCCTCTGGAACTTCTTCCTGCCCGACGCCGAAACCGGCGAAGGCCTCAGCAACCTCGATTACGCCTATATCGCGGCCGAACTCGGCAAGAACCCGCTGGCCTCGGAATCGATGAACTGCTCGGCGCCCGACACCGGCAACATGGAAGTGCTGGAACGCGTCGGCACCAAAGAGCAGAAGGAGAAGTGGCTGAAGCCGCTGCTCGCCGGTGAGATCCGCTCCGCCTATGCGATGACCGAACCGAATGTCGCCTCGTCCGACGCCAAGAACATTTCGACCACGGCCAAGCTGGTCGGCGACGAATGGGTCATCAACGGCGAGAAATACTACATCTCCGGCGCCGGCGATCCGCGCTGCAAGATCATGATCACCATGGTCAAGACCAACCCCGACGCGCCACCGAAGAACCAGCAGTCGCAGATCCTGGTGCCGATCGACACGCCCGGCGTCGAGATCATCGGGCCGATGACCGTGTTCGGCCACGATCACGCCCCGCGCGGCCACATGCACATCCGTTTCGACAATGTGAAGGTGCCCAAGGAAAACATGCTGCTCGGCGAAGGCCGCGGCTTTGAAATCTCGCAGGTCCGCCTCGGTCCGGGTCGCATCCACCACTGCATGCGCACCATCGGCAAGGCAGAGAAGGCACTCGACCTCATGGTCAAGCGCGGCCTCACCCGTGAAGCTTTCGGCAAGAAGCTGGTGCAACTCGGCGGCAATCTGCAGATCATCGCGCAGGCGCGCTGCGAGATTGAAGCCATGCGGCTGATGGTGCTGAAGGCCGCCAAGGCGATGGACGTGCTCGGCAACAAGGAAGCCCGGGTCTGGGTCAGCATGGTCAAGGCCATGGTGCCCGAGCGCACCTGCCGCATCATCGACCAGGCGATCCAGATGCATGGCGCGACCGGCATTTCGCAGTGGTCGCCGCTGTCGGAAATGTACACCGACGTGCGTCACCTCCGCTTCGCCGACGGTCCCGATGAAGTGCACTGGATGGTGGTGGGTCGCCACGAACTGCAACAGCACTGAGACCATCCGCATATCTATCGTCATGGCCGGGCTTGTCCCGGCCATCCACGTCTTGGCGGCAAGAAGTCAGCAAGACGTGGATGCCGTGGGACAAGCCCGGGCATGACGATGGAATATCGCTGCCCGCCTAAATCGGCCGGTGCGCGCGGAGGAAGGAACGGATCTGGCGTACCGCCAGCGGAACTCGCTCTTTGGGCTCCTTCCACGGGAACATGCTGACTTCGGCGTTCGGCGCCAGCATCGCCGTCTCCATGGCCACGGCATAGGGATGGGCCGGGATATCGTCCGGCAGGATCAGTACCGGCGTCTGGCATTGACGCACGAAATCGCGCGTCACCGTGAACACGAAGTCCGGATTGCTGCGATACATTCTGGTGAGGAATTTCTCGGCCATCTCCATGGTGAGGTCGGGCCGTTGCTTCATCAGCTCCGGCGCCCAGCCCTTCATGTTATTGTCGTAGAACAGGTCACGCATATCGGGGCGCGAGCCTGAAGGCATCGCCAGCACGCCGGCCACGATGCGTTGCGGGGCACGCTTCAGCAGATTCCAGATGAAGGGGCCGCCGATGCAGAAGCCCAGCACCATGAACTTGTCGATCCCGAGGTGATCCATCAGGCCGAGTTGGTCGTCGGTGTGGGAATCCCAGGGACGGTCGATATCGAGCGGGCCGGAGGACTGGCCGGGAGGAGCATTGCGCAGGTCGAACGCGATGCAGCGGTACTCGTTCCTGAACTCTTCCATCGCGTTGAAGGGCGGATAGCTGCCCGTGATGCCTGATATCGTCGAGTTCAGTCCGCCGCCGGCGATCAGCAGCAGCGGAAAGCCGGAACCGGACTCCTCGTAGTTGATGCGGACGTCGCCTTTTTCGTAAGTACCCATGGCAGTTCCCCCCAATCTCAAGAGAATCGACAATTACGGCGAAGGCGGCCAGGCGCGGATCGAGGCGATCCACCATGCGTCGCCCTGCATCACCATGACGAACATGATCGGTCCCGCAACCGGCCTCGGTTCGGAGTCGGCGGGAATACGGACGCCCGTCATGCGATAGGTGGCATCCACCAGCGCGACATCCGGCGTCAACAGCCGGATCGCCTGGATCTGCGTCGCGGTGATGACGGCGTCCCGGTACGACGGTTGCCGCTTCTGCTCCGCGGATAAAGCGATGAGCGCATCGCGCCCGGCGGACTTCCTGCCGGTGGCGCTGACGACATCGGCATCCTCGGTCAGCAGGTTACGATAACCGTCGAGGTCACCGGCGTTCCAGGCGGTCCGGCGCGCTTCGAGCACACCTGCGATCGCCGCCTCCGCTGCTTTCGTGTCCGCCGTCATCGCCACATCAGGACGCGGCGCGCTGGAGCGGCTCTGCCGCCGTCATCGCAAAACCCTCATAGCCCGTGGCCGCGACGTCGTTGCAGATCTGGCGGTAGAGGCCGACGCCGCCGATATAGGGCATGAAGATCTGCGGCTTGCCTGGGATGTTGGCGCCCATGTACCAGGAATTGGCCTGCGGATAGAGCGTGGTGTGCGCGACCTCGTTGACATGCGCCACCCATTTATCCTCGGCTTCCTGGCTGGCCTCCATGGCGACGAGATCGCGGTCACGCATATAGCCGATGCAATCGGTGATCCATTCGACATGCTGCTCGATCGAGACGATCATGTTGGACAGCACCGACGGGCTGCCGGGACCGGTGATGATGAACAGATTGGGGAAGCCCGCACTCATCAGGCCGAGATAGGTTTTGGGACCTTCCGCCCATTTCTGGTTGAGCGTGTGGCCGTTGCGGCCGCGAATCTCGATCTTTGCGACCGAACCCGTCATCGCATCGAAACCGGTCGCCAGCACCAGCGCGTCGACTTCGATTTCTTTTGCCGAGGTGCGAACCGCATGCGGAAGGATCTGCTGGATCGGATCGGACTTGATGTCGACCAGTGTCACGTTGGGGCGATTGAAGGCAGCGAAATAATCGGTATCGATGCAAATGCGCTTCGAGCCGATTGGATGATTGTTCGGCTGGAGAAGTTTTGCGGTTTTCGGGTCCTCGACGATCTCAGCGATCTTGTCGCGGACGAAATCGGCGGCGGTGTCGTTGGCGGCCTGGTCCAGCGCGAGGTTGTTGTAGACGCCCATGAAGGTCAGGCCGCCCTTGCTCCAGCGTGCCTCGAACTTGGCGCGGCGCTCATTTTCGCCATCATCCAGCGCGCCCCGGTCCGGCACTTCCTGCACGATGCCGTTGCGCATCTCCTCGCGTGCAATTCGCCGGATCTCCGGATAATTCGATCGAAACGAATCACGTTCCTCATCAGTCAGCGCGGCGTTGCGGGCGGGAATCGAAAAATTCGCGGTGCGCTGAAACACCGTGAGGTGACTGGCCTGTTCGGCTATCACCGGCACCGACTGGATCCCCGACGATCCCGTGCCGATCACGCCGACGTGCAGGCCGGTGAAATCCACGGGCTCATGCGGCCAGTGCCCGGTGTGATAAACCTTGCCCTTGAAGTCGCCGAGGCCCTTGATATCTGGCATTTTTGCGTTCGACAGGCAGCCGGTGGCGAGGACGACATGCTTCGCCGTCACCGTCTTGCCGTCGGATGTCGTCACCGACCACTTATTGGCGCTCTCGTAGAATTCGGCACGGTCGACCCGGGTGTCGAGCTGGATATCGCTGCGCAGATTAAAGCGGTCGGCGACATGGTTGGCGTATTTCAGGATCTCGGGCTGCGGCGCGTAGCGCTCGCTCCAGTTCCATTGCTGCTGCAATTCGTCATCGAATGAATAGGAATACTGCATGCTCTCGACATCGCAGCGCGCCCCCGGATACCGGTTCCAGTACCAGGTGCCCCCGACATCGCCGCCCTGCTCATAGACCCGCGCCGACAAGCCCTGCTTGCGCAGCCGGTGCAGCATGTACATGCCTGCGAACCCGGCGCCGACCACGACGACATCGTAGGCCTCGGTGGCGGCGGGCTGGCCGTTGGCTGACACGGATTGCAAGGCGGACATGCGAACTCCCCGGGGATTCTTCTTGTGTTAGCCGGCAGCATTCTACCCGCGGGGCCAAAGCGCAAGGCCCAAAACGGTTATAACGGGCTGCATATTTTGCCACGTGGGAATGCACCATCGTCGTAGCGCGATTTCCGACCTCTCAACGCAAGACCAAGCGGCGGAAACCGGCTTGGCTTTCGTGCCCCTGATGCGCTAGCGTCTCGCCGTCCAAACCAAAAACGAGCAGCGCCAAACGGCGGCCGCAGGGAGTGAGCACAATCATGAAATCGCCGATCTGCGACATGCTGGGGATCGAATTTCCCCTGTTCGCCTTCAGCCATTGCCGGGACGTGGTCGCAGCCGTCAGCCGCGCCGGCGGTTTCGGCGTACTCGGCGCCACCGCGCATTCACCTGAATCGATCGAGCAGGAACTGAAGTGGATCGACGACCATGTCGACGGCAAGCCCTATGGGCTCGACGTGCTGATCCCGGAAAATATCTCGACGGCGGGCGAGAAGGACGTCACCTGGAAAAGCCTGGAAGCGCGCATCTCGCCGGAGCATCGCACCTTCACCAAAAACCTGCTGAAGAAATACGGCATCGAACTGACGACGACCAATGTCGCCGACAACCAGCCGCAGCCGTTCGACGCTCAGCGCGCGCTGGAATTGCTGGAAGTATCCTTCAGGCACCCGATCAAGCTGATCGCCAATGCGCTCGGCGTGCCGCCGAAGGCGATGATCGAGATGGGCAAGAAGCACGGCGTGCCGGTGGCGGCTTTGGTCGGCGCCAAGGAACATGCGCTGCGCCAGGTCGCGGCCGGCGTCGATATTCTGGTGGTGCAGGGCACCGAGGCCGGCGGCCATTGCGGCGAGGTCTCCACCATGGTGCTGGTGCCCGAAGTGATCAAGGCGATCAAGCCGATCCGCGACGTGCCGGTATTGGCGGCCGGGGGCATCATGACCGGACGCCAGATGGCGGCGTGCATGGCGATGGGCGCGGCCGGCGTGTGGACCGGCTCGGTGTGGCTGGCCACCGTCGAATCCGAGACATCGGAAATCTTTCGCGAGAAGATGATCGCGGCCTCGTCGCGCGACGCCATCCGCTCCAGGGGCCGCACCGGCAAGCCCGCGCGGCAGCTGCGTTCGGTCTGGACCGATGCCTGGGACCGCGGACCCGACAGCCCCGGCGCGCTGCCGATGCCGCTGCAAAGCATCATCAGCCGCGACGCCTTCAACTCGATTGACCGCGCCGCCGCCTCCGGCAACACGCAGGCGCGCGACCTCGTGAGCTATTTTGTGGGACAGGGCGTCGGGCTGATCGACAGCGTGAAATCCGCCGGCGCCGTGGTGCAAGAATTCAAGGAAGATTTTATCGAGGCAGTCGAGCACATGAACGCGCTGGTGGCGGAATGATTGACCGTCATTCCGGGATGGTGCGTTAGCACCAGACCCGGAATCTCGAGATTCCGGGTTCGATGCTTCGCATCGCCCCGGAATGACGGATGAACAACGCGCCAACTGTCTAAAATAGAGAAACAAGAAAATGTCGAACATCCCCTCCCCCCTCCCCGAAGACCGCATCCCCGTCATCGTCGGCGTCGGCGAAATTACCGACCGGCCGAAGGAAATCGCCGATGGTCTGGAGCCGCTCGCGTTGCTGGAACAGGCGCTGCGGCGGGCGGAAGCCGACTCCGGCGGCAAATTGCTCGGCGAGATCGGCTCGCTCGACATCGTCAGTTTCCTCAGCTGGCGCTACCGCGATCCGGAAAAGCTCCTTGCCGCTCGGCTCGGCATCCAGCCGGCGCATTCCTATTACGGCCCGGTCGGCGGCGAGAGCCCGATCCGCTATCTGCATGAGGCGGCAAAGCGCATCGCGCGCGGCGAATGCAGCGTTGCCGCGGTCTGCGGCGCCGAGGCGCAGTCGACCGCGACCAAGGCAGAACGCGCCGGGATCGATCTGCCGTGGACGCCGTTCGCCCATGACGTCGAAGAGCCCAAGCGCGGCGCCGCGTTCCAGAAGCCGATGGCGGTCAAGCTCGGCGTATTCAGGCCGATCACCGTCTATCCGCTGTACGAATCCGCGACCTCGGCGCATTGGGGCCAGACCCCGCGCGAGGCGATGGCGGAATCCGGCGACCTGTGGTCGACCTATTCGAAGGTGGCATCGGAAAATCCCCACGCCTGGATGAAGCGGCACGTCAGTCCGGAGGAGATCACGACGCCGACGCCGGACAACCGGCTGATCGCCTGGCCCTACAACAAGTTGATGGTGGCCAATCCGACCGTCAACATGGGTGCGGCCGTGCTGCTGACCAGCCTCGCTAGAGCGAAGGCCGCCGGCGTCCCCGAAGATCGCATCATTCACATCTGGGGCGGCGCCTCGGCCGAGGAGCCGCGGGATTATCTGCTGCGCGACCAGTTTTACGAAAGCCATCCGCAGAACGCCGTGCTCAAGGCGGTGATGAACCTCGTCGAAGGCGATGGCAAGAAATTCGACGCCATCGAGCTCTATAGTTGTTTTCCCGTGGTGCCGAAAATGGCGCGGCGGACGCTGGGGCTCGGCCCCGACGTGCAACCGACGGTGACCGGCGGCCTCACCTTCTTCGGCGCGCCGCTCAACACCTACATGACGCATGCCGCCTGCGCGATGGTGCGCAAGCTGCGCGGCGGCGCCAGGCTCGGGTTGTTATATGGCCAGGGCGGGTTCGTGACCAAACATCATGGATTGGTGCTGTCACCGCAGGCGCCGCAGCACACGCTGGCGCAGGACACCAGCGTGCAGGCCGAAGCCGACCGCCGCAAAGGCCCGGTGCCCGAGTTCGTCACCGAGGCCAGCGGCAAGGGCAAGGTCGAGAGCTTTACCGTGCTCTACGGCCGCGGCGGCGAGATCGAGCACGGCGTAGTGATGCTGCACACCGCAGCCGACGCCCGCGCGCTGGCGCGGGTACCGGCAAATGACCGTGCGACGCTGGCGCATCTGACGAACATGGACCGCACGCCGGTGGGAACGCTGGGCAATATCGCCACGGCGGAAGACGGCGTGCTGGAGTGGCGGGCAGGATAATCCTTCGGCCACCTCGCGCCTCCACAAAAAAATCGAAATCAACCCCATGTACAGAACGGCTTGCGTGGTAGAACTCGGGTCGCCACAAGATATAGTATGCTGCGGCTCCCGAAGGGAGCGAGGTGAAGGACCACGCCCTACCCCTTGCCGCCCTACTGCTCGGACGCCGTCGCGGGCTTAACTCCACCCCCGGCCTTATCGCCGGCGACGCGGACCTGATCGCCGTCGGCGATGCCATCCGGTGGCGCCACGATGGTGCGGTCATCCGGCGAGATGCCTGAGGCAAGCTCGATGTCGCGGCCGAGGTCGCGGGCGATGGTGACGGTCTTGAACAGCACCTTGTCGTCCGGGCCGACGGTGGCGACCCGCATGCCGCTCTTGTTGAAGATCAGCGCACTGGCATACCGTCAACGGGGGAACCAGAGCCGTGGTCGGCGTGTCAGCCGACCTGGTTGCGTTACGCCGCCCTGACCGAACTCAGGAATTTGCCGACCTCGAGCTTGAGGCGATTGCTGTCACCGGACAACGACTGCGCCGCGGAAAGCACCTGCGAGGAGGCCGAGCCGGTCTCGCTGGCGCCGCGCTGTACGTCGGTGATGTTGGACGAGACCTGCTGGGTGCCGTGCGCCGCCTGCTGTACGTTGCGGGAGATCTCCCGCGTCGAGGCACCCTGCTCTTCCACCGCCGCCGCGATGGTCGAGGAGATCTCGGACAGTTTTTCGATGGTGCTGCTGATCTCCTTGATCGCG
>JBKJUA010000336.1:0-4922 GCA_046590305.1 Bradyrhizobium sp. | reverse complement strand
GACCAGATCTGCGAGCACTATCTCGCGCTGATGGGCCTGTCGGATTTCGCCAATTCCTATCCGAAGCATTTGTCCGGCGGGATGCGGCAGCGGCTGGCCATCGCGCGCGCCTACGCCGTCAAGCCGCAATTTCTGCTGATGGACGAGCCGTTCGGCGCGCTCGACGCCCAGACCAGGGCCAACATGCAGAACCTCCTGCTCAAGGTGCTCGCTACCGAGGGCAAGACTGTCATGCTGATTACGCATTCGGTGGAGGAGGCGATCTACCTCGCCTCCCGCATCGTGGTGGTGACGGCGCGACCGGCGCGGATCAAGGAGATCATCGAGGTGCCCTTCGCCTACCCGCGCGATGAATCGCTGCAGGAGCGGCCGGAGTTCGGCGAACTGCGAAGTCACATCAGGGAGCTGGTGATGAGCGAATACCGCGCACAGCAGGCGCAGCTGCGACCAGCATCATTTGCGGAATAATCAAAAACGGCAACAGGGAGGAGACTACCATGGATCGACGACAATTCCTGACCACTACGGCAGGCGGAGCGCTCGGCGGCTTCGCGGCTTCGGCGCCGGCTATCGCCCAGGCCAAGACCAAAGTCCGCGTCGGCTATTTGCATACGGTCGCCGTCGACGGCCAGATCTGGACCGGCATGGATCGCGGCACCTTCGACAAGCAGGGCCTCAATCTCGAACTGCGCCAGTTCAACACCGGCCTCGAGATCTTCCAGGCCCTGATCGGCGGTAGCCTCGACGTGCTGGCGACGGGTGCCGTGCTGTCGAATTTCCCGGCGCGCGGACAGGGCAAGGTATTCCTGATCAACGACATCGAGGTGGCCACCGCCCATCTATGGGTGCGTTCCGATCAGGGCATCAAGTCGTTCGCCGACCTGAAGGGCAAGCGCATCGCCACGGCGACCGGCACCACCGCTCACGTATTTCTCGACAAGGCGCTGCGCGCCAACAACATCGATCCCAAGGAAGTCGAACTCGTCAACCAGACCATGCCGGCCGCCGTGACCGCGTTCATCTCGGGCGCGGTGCCGGCCGTCGCCCTTTGGGTGCCGTTCAATGTCACCGTGCGCGACAAGGTGCCGGGCGCGATCAAGCTTGCCGACGCCTCGGCCTACTATCCGCAGGCGGCCATCATCGGCGGCTGGGCGGCGGCCAACGACTACTACGAGCCGAACAAGGAAACGCTGGGCAAACTGATCAAGGGCTGGGCCGAGGCCAATGACTACATCGTCGCCAACCCGGCAGAGGCGATGGAAAAGCTGCAGAAGGGTCACTACAGCCAGACGCCGCTGGCTGACATCAACGAGTCGTTCAAGGCGCAGAAGATGTTCACGTCGAGCGAATGGAAAAAATACTATACGGACGGCACCGTCACCAACTGGCTGCAGCAGACCACCGACTTCTTCATGGCCAATGCCGGCATCAAGGATTTTACGCCGGCCAGCAAATACTTCGATCCGAGCCTCTATCTGAAGGCGATTTCGTAGCGCGGAGCCAGCGAACGGCGGCTTGCCGTCGCCGTTCGCTACGCGCCTCGTTCCAGCATGGCCCTGAAATCGGCGCGGGCGCGCTGCGCCTCGCCGCGCGCGGTTTCCGATGCATCGCCGAGACCGAAATAGCCGTGGATCAGGCCGGAGCCATGATGATATCTAGTGGTGACGCCGGTGGCGGCAAGCGCATCGGCATAGGCCTTGCCTTCATCGCGCAGGGGATCGAACCACGCCGTGCAGACCACGGCCGATGCAAGCCCCGCAAGGCTTTTGGCGCGCAACGGCGAAACCCGCCAATCCGTGCCATGCTTGGTGTCTTCGAGATAATGGCCGCAGAACCATTGCATCACCGCGCGCGACAGGAAATAACCTTCGGCGTTTTCCGCGCGTGAGGCAAAGCGCGCGTTCTCCGTTGGATCGGCGAAGCCTCCGGCGACATCGGTGACGGGATAGACCAGCAATTGCGCGGCGAGCCCGATCCCCGCATCGCGGCAGGCGATCGCGGCCGCCGCCGCCAGATTGCCGCCGGCGCTGTCGCCGGCCACGCCGACGCGCGCGCTGTCTCCGCCGAATTCGGCGATGCGCGCGAACACGTCGCGCGTGGCGGCAAAGGCGTCCT
This sequence comes from Bradyrhizobium sp., assembly GCA_046590305.1. GTDB lineage: Bacteria > Pseudomonadota > Alphaproteobacteria > Rhizobiales > Xanthobacteraceae > Bradyrhizobium. Next base: position 2,807 of record JBKJUA010000336.1, on the reverse strand, counting down.
CGAACGCGCCGGGAAAGCGCGTTTCCGGCGGACGCCGGTAGTCGACCGAAACCACCACGGCCCCGGTCTCGATCGCGAGCAGGCGGGCCTGCCGGTCATGGGTTTCGAGATCGCCGGCGACCCAGCCACCGCCGTGGAAAAACACCACGGTCGGCGATTTCGCATCAGACACACGGTAGACCCGTGCGGCGAGCTGTCCGGCCGCGCCCTTCACCTCCGCATCGAGCGCGCTCGCGACCGGTGGCGGCGGCACCGCGGCGCGCGCGGCGGCCAGCGCGCGGAGCGCATCGCGGGCGCTTTGCGGCGTCATCGTCTCGGGATCGCGCAACGGCAATTTTGGAATGATCTCGGCAATGACGGGATCGAGCGGCATGATCATGGTGTCCCCCGGGCAGGCATTTGGCGTCAGCATAGGTTCCATTCGCCGCGGCCGCAACGCGCCGCCCTGTCCGCCGCCGCATGGGAGGCCACCGAAAACGACGAATTGAAAAAGGTCGTGGAGAATGCTGGGGTAGCGCTTCGCCAGATCGCAACAAGCGACCGGCAGGGAGACGACGCGCATCATGACGACCGACACCACAACCCGGGCGCGACCGGAGCGACCGCTCGAAGCGGAAACGATTTTCGACGCCGTTGTCGTCGGCGCGGGTTTTGCCGGGATGTACATGCTGCATCGGCTGCGCGAGCTCGGCTTTTCGGCGCGGGTGTTCGAGGCCGGCAGCGGCGTCGGCGGAACCTGGTACTGGAACCGCTATCCAGGCGCACGCTGCGACGTCGAGAGCATGCAGTACTCGTTTTCCTTTTCCGAGGAACTGGACCAGGAGTGGAACTGGTCGGAGAAGTATTCGCCGCAGGCTGAAATCCTGTCCTACGCCAACCATGTCGCCGATCGTTTCGATCTTCGCCGCGATATCGTGTTCGACACCCGCGTTACCGCGGCGACGTTCGACGAGGGCAAAAAGTGCTGGTGTATCGAAACCGATCGCGGCGACAAGGTTTTGGCAAGATTCTGCATCATGGCGGTCGGCTGCCTGTCGGCGCCAAACCGTCCGGCATTCGCGGGTATGGCGGATTTCCGCGGACCGATCTACCACACCGGTGAATGGCCGCATGACGGCGTCGACTTCAGCGGGTTGCGGGTCGGCGTGATCGGCACCGGCTCCTCGGCGATCCAGTCGATCCCGATCATGGCGCAGCAAGCCACAAGCCTCACCGTGTTCCAGCGCACCGCGACATGGTCGGTGCCGGCCCGCAACGAGAGGCTGACGCCGGAATATCTGCAGACGGCCAAGGCCGAATATCCGGCGCTGCGGGCCAAGGCGCGCGGACGCCCGACCGGCTTCTATTTTCCCTTCAACATGAAGCCTGCGCTGGAGGCGGCACCCGAAGAGCGTGAGCGGCTTTACGAGGAAGCCTGGGAACGCGGTGGCCTGCCGTTCCTCGGCTCGTTTGGCGACCTGCTGTTCGAGAAGGCCGCCAACGACACCATTGCCGATTTCGCCCGCCGCAAGATCCGCGAGCTGGTGAAGGACCCCGCCACGGCCGAGCTGCTGTGTCCGGACAACGTGCTCGGCTGCAAACGGCTTTGCGTCGATACCGCCTATTTCGAGACCTACAATCTGCCGCACGTCAAACTGGTCGATGTCTCGAAGACACCGATCGAGCGCTTCACCGCCGATGGCATCGAGGTCGATGGCGTCAAATATCCGCTGGACGCGGTGGTCTGCGCCACCGGCTTTGCCGCGATGACGGGATCGTTCGACAAGATTGCAATCACTGGCCGCAATGGTTTGACGCTGGCCGAAAAATGGCAAGCCGGCCCCCGCGCCTATCTCGGGATCGCCTCGGCGGGTTTCCCCAATCTGTTCACCATCACCGGTCCCGGCAGTCCTTCGGTGCTGGCCAGCATGATCCAGGCGATCGAACAGCATGTCGACTGGATGGCCGACTGCATGGCCCATATGCGCGACATCGGGGCCGCCACCATCGAGCCCGTCCTGGCGGATGAGGACGCCTGGGTCGAGCACGTCACCGACGTCTCGACGGTCTCGCTGCGCTCGACCTGCAGTTCCTGGTATGTCGGCACCAATATCCCCGGCCGGAAGCGCGTCTTCATGCCCTATATCGGCGGCTTCCCGGTCTATGTGCAGAAATGCAACGAGGTGATGAGCGGCGGCTTCGAAGGTTTTGTCATCAAAGGCGCTGCGGCTGGCAATGCCGAGCCGAAGGTACGCCTCACCGAACGCTGGCGGGTGCCGATCGACATCGACGTCATCTCGCCAGCGGCGGTGGCGGCGCGGCGGGTGCCGATGGTGTGAAGCACCGGCCCTTTCCGATCGAGCGAAGCTCCCTACTTCGCTTCGCTCGCTTTGATTCCCGAGCTTTCAACCAGCTTTGCCACTCGTGGCAGGTCGGAGGCGAACAGGCGCGCATGCGCCTCAGGCGTCAACTCGGCTTCGGGGAATGGCAGCGTTCCAAGTTGCGTCAGCTTCTCCAGCAGGACGGGATCCGAAAGCGCCTTGCGCAACGCCGCATTCAGCGCGCCGATGGTTTCCTTCGGCGTGCCCTTCGCGACGTAGAGGCCATGCCACATCGTGTAGCTGACCTCGGGCATGCCGAGTTCGGCGGTGGTCGGAACATCCTTCAGCTGCTCGAGCCGTTTTGACGACGTGATGGCAATGCCGTGCAGAGTTCCGGCCTGAATCTGCGGCAGCGCGTTGGTCACCTGGTCCCACAGCAGATCGATCTGCCCCGCCAGCAGGTCGCCGATGGCCGGACCTGACCCGCGATAAGCCACCACCGTCGGC
>JBKJUA010000172.1:0-12216 GCA_046590305.1 Bradyrhizobium sp. | reverse complement strand
GGTCAGCGTGGTATGGGCGATCGTCACCGTCCAGAAGCCGCGCTCGGCATTGAGTGCGACGAACAGCAGCAGCAGCGACAGCCCGGTGATGACTTCGGGCATCACCAGCGGCGCATACAGCATGCCGGAGAACAGCGTGCGGCCCTTGAAGCGTTCGCCGCGCGACAGCGCCACGGCTGCGAGCGTGCCGAGCCCCGTCGCCAGCGTGGCGGACACCGCCGCCACCCGCAAACTCATCCAGGCCGCATCCAGCATGGCGCGGTCGTTGAAGAATTCGCCGTACCAGCGCAGCGACCAGCCGCCCCACACCGTCACCAGCTTCGAGGCGTTAAACGAATAAATCACGAGGATGACGATCGGCAGATAGAGAAACGTCAGACCCAGCGCCAGCGAGGTGGCGTTGAAGCGCGACATCCGGCTGAGCGGGCGGGCAGTCATCGCGCCGCCTCCAACTGGCGGCGCTGCAGCCGGTCGTACAGCGCCAGCGGTGCCACCAGCAGCAGCAGCAACACCACCGCGACCGCGGAGGCGACCGGCCAGTCCTTGTTGGTGAAGAATTCCAGCCACAGGGTCTGGCCGATCATCATCGAATCCGAACCCGCCAACAGGTCCGGAATCACGAACTCCCCGAGAATCGGAATAAAGCAGAGCAGGCAACCGGCGCCGACGCCCGGCAAGGACAGCGGAAAATTCACCAGCCAGAACGTCTGCTGCGGCGACGCGCCGAGATCGCTGGCCGCCTCCGGCAGAGCCGGATCCATCTTGGCCAGCGTCGCATAGAGCGGCAGGATCATGAACGGCAGATAGGAATAGACGATGCCGATATACATCGCGGTGTCGGTGGAGAGCCACACCACCGGCGCCGAGACGATGTGCAGTGCGAGTAGGATCTGGTTGAGCAGGCCGTCATGCTGCAGGATGTTGATCCAGGCATAGATCCGGATCAGGAACGAGGTCCAGAACGGCACGATCACCAGCATCATCGCGATGCCCTGCCAGCGCTGCGGCAGCCGCGCCATGGCGTAGGCGATGGGATAGCCGATCAGAAGCAGGATCGAGGTCGAGATCGCGGCGACGACGAAGCTGCGCAGATAGGACAGCACATAAAGATTGTCGGAGACCAGCAACCGGTAATTATCCAGCGTCAGCGCGGCGAAGGCGGCCTTGATCGCTCCAAGCCCCTCTGTCAGGTCGAACACTGGCAGATAGGGCGGCTGCGCCACCGCGGTCTGCGACAGGCTGATCTTCAGCACGAAACCGAACGGCACCAGGAAAAACAATGCCATCCACAGATAAGGCGCGATCGCGGCAAGCCGCGCGGGGCCGGCGAAGATGCGCCGCGCGCTCATTGCTCCAGCACCAGGCAGTCGTCGGGCGTGAACCAGGCCACCACGCGGTGGGTCGGGCTGTAGGCGTCGATATCGATGCGCGCGGTATTGGCCATCGACGAGCGCAGCACCGCGCCGGAGTCGAGCTTCACTCTGTAGGTGGTCGTGCCGCCGAGATAGCTGACGTCGGTGACGATGCCCTCCAGCCGGTTGATGGCCTGCGCATTGTCCGTACTCGGCGCCGGGCCGTAGCGCGACAGCTTGACCTTCTCGGGACGAATCGCGACGCAGACGCTGGTGCTGGTGACGGGCTGACGCGGCTCCGCGACATAAACGGTACCGGCGTCACGCGTCGTGACCGTCAACCGGGGCGCCATCGCAAGCCGGCTCTCGCGCGGCTCGATGTGCCCCTCGAACAGGTTGATGTCGCCGACGAACTCGGCGATCCAGCGCGACGCCGGGGCTTCGTACAGCTGGCGCGGGGTCGCCACCTGTTCGAGGCGTCCCTTGTCCATCACGCCGATCCGGTCCGCCATCGTCATCGCCTCGTCCTGGTCGTGGGTGACGACGATGAAGGTGGTGCCGAGACGCCGCTGCAGCGACATCAATTCGGCCTGCGTACTCTCGCGCAGCTTCTTGTCGAGGGCGGCCAGCGGCTCGTCCAGCAGCAGGATCCGCGGCCGCCGCGCCAGCGCGCGCGCCAGCGCCACGCGCTGCTTCTGGCCGCCGGACAGCTGGTCGGGCTTGCGCTTCTCGAGGCCCTCGAGCTTGACCAGCGCGATCATCTCGGCGACGCGCGCGGCGATGTCGGACGCCGCCATCCCGGCGCGCTTCAAGCCGAACGCGATATTGTCGCGCACCGAAAGATGCGGAAACAGCGCGTAGTTCTGGAACATCATATTGACCGGCCGCTCATGCGGCAGCAATTTCCCGATGTCCCAGCCGTCGAGCAGGATCTGACCCTCGTCCGGCGTCTCGAAACCGGCGAGCATCCGCAACAGCGTGGTCTTGCCGCAGCCCGATGGGCCGAGCAGCGCGAAAAACTCTCCCGCCCCGATGTCGAGCGACAGCCGGTCCACCGCGCGGAAGCCGCCGAATTGCTTCACCACCGCATTGATGCGCAGCAGCGGAATGTCGGCGGCCGCGGCCTCAAGCGCGGGCTTTGCCGGCTCCGCCACCGGCTCCGGCACTGCCTCGGATGGCGGTTCGGATGTCGCTAGTTCCTCAACCATGTAACCCACCGGCCCGATCTTGGCTGCACGCTAGCGGCGGATCGGCAAAGGCTCAACCCTGCTGTAAGATGACCGGCGCCGGCATTACCATCCACCCCTTCGAGCGGAAGTGAACCATGAACCGGGATAATTACGACTTGCCGCTGACGACGGCATCGGACCGCGCCGCCGCGTACTATCGCGACGGGGTCGATTGCATGCTGAGCGCCTGGAACGGCGCCGGCGACGCCTTCGACCGCGCCATTGCCGAGGATCCCGGCTTCGCGCTGCCCTATGTGGCAAGGGCGCGCATCCATCAGATGAACATGGAAATCGCCGAGGCGCGCGCCAAGGCGGCGCAGGCGAGGCAGCTTATGGCCGCGGCCAGTCCGCGCGAGCGGCGGCATGTCGAGATCATGGCCGCGACGATCGAGGGGCAGCCGATGGCGGCGTTATCCGGCGCCGAACAGCATCTCGAGGAATATCCGCGCGATGCCCTGATCCTGTCGCTGCTGCTCGGCGCCTTCGGTCTCTACGCCTTCTCCGGACGCCCCGACCACGACGCCGCCAAACTCGCGATCTGCCAGCGTCACGCGCGTCATTACGGCGACGACTGGTGGTTCCTCACCTATCTCGGCTGGTCGCATACCGAAGCCGGCGATGCCGGCATCGGCCGCACCCTGACCGAACGGGCTTTCCCAATGCGGCACGCCAACGCCAACGCGGCGCACGGGCTTTCCCATGCGTTGTTCGAACAGGGCGAAGCGGAAACCGGCCGCGCATTCCTGTCCTCCTGGCTGACGACGCATGAGCGAGGTAGCTTCCTGCACGGGCATTTGTGCTGGCACGTCGCGCTGACCGCGATCGAAGCCGGCGATCCCGACGCCGCACTCGATATCTACCAGCGGCAGATCAGGCCGACCGGTTCGCCATACCCGCCGCTGAACGTATTCACGGATACGGCTTCACTGCTCTGGCGGCTTTCGCTCGCCGGAGTCTCGGGGCTGGAGCCGCAGTGGCGCGAAGTCGCCGCTTATGGCGAACGATTCTTCTCCCAGGCCGGCGCCCATTTCGCCGACGTCCACTACGCGCTGGTGGCTTCAACAACCAACCGCGAGGGCCTGCAAGCACGGCTGGCGCAAATGGAAGCGCGTGCCGCCGGCGGCAAGCTCGCCCCGGGTCCTGGCGCGATCGGCCTCTGTCGCGGCGTGCAGGCTTTCGCCGAAGGTGATCATGAGCGCGCCGTCCGCATCCTCGAACCGCTGCTGCCCGAGCTGGTACGGATCGGCGGCAGCCATGCCCAGCGCGAATTGTGGGAAGACACCTTTATCGTGGCATGCCTGCGTGCGGGCCATGGCGACAAGGCAGCACGACTGATTTCCGAGCGGCTGCACCGCCGGCCGTCGGGACGCGATGCGGCCTGGTTGCGGGAAACAAGCCCGACGAAGCATACCTGAGCCGTATCCCGCTTCACGAATCCTTGGCCGCCATGAATGCCGCCAACGCCTCGCGGTCTGCTGAGGACATGGTCAAGCCGAGCTTCGAGCGCCGCCACAGAATGTCGTCCGGGAAACGTGCCCACTCGCTGGCCATGAGATAGCGCACCTCGGCGCCCGTCAGTTCCGGCCCGAAGGCCGGCCCGAGGTCGGCACGCTCCCTGGCGTCGCCCAGAATGGCCGCAAGGCGCGAGCCGTAGGCGGCGATCAGCCGGCGGGCCTGAAACTCCGAGAGAAACCGCCAGCGCGCGACGGCCGCGTCGACCTCGTCGTCGAACCGCTCCCAGGCAAAGTCGCCGCCCGGCAGCGGCGTGTGGGCGGTCCAGCGCGGCGACATCGGATAGAACGGCGTGAGCCGGGCGACCGCTCGCTCCGCGCGCAGCCGCGCGGTGGTGACGTCGCCACCGAAGATCGTCAGCAATGGCGCCTTGCCGCCCGTGCGGTCGAACGCCATCGCACCATCCCGCGCCGCGCGCCCGCGCGCCGGGCCCGCCACCAGATTGGCGCCGGACACGGTCCTGACCACGTCAACCAGTTCGACCCGCTCGCGGAAATAGCGGTTGGCCGCATCGCACAGATAGCCGACATCACCTGATGACATCGACACCGCGGCGGGATCGCCCTTGAAGGCTTGCCCGACGGTCCCGATCAGCGTGAAATCACGCTCGTAGGGGCTTGCGAAAATCAGCCGCCGGTCGCTGTTTTGAAACACATAGACGTTGTCGGTATCGAACAGGCGCCTGACCACGATCTGGCTGATCCGGACCGCGACGAATTCGGGCGGCTTCATGCGCAACACGGTATCCGCGACCGACGCGGTCCAGGCACCCGACGCGTTGGCCAGCGCGCGGGCCGTGACCACCCGGCGATGGCCGCGATCGATCACCGCCAGCCGCCAGCTGTCGAGCCGGTCGGCGCGGACGCAGCGCGCGCCGGTGCGGATGTCGGCGCCGCGTTCGGCGGCATCGACGGCCGTAAGCACCACCAGCCGGGAATCGTCGACCACGCAGTCGGAATATTCGAAGGCAAGGCCGATCGGCCGCTTCAGCGCGTTGCCGACCGGATGGTGGGTGATATCGATAGTGGCCGACGCCGGCAGCCGGGGGCGCGAGGCAAGACGGTCATACAGCAACAGCCACGCCCGCAGCACCCAGGGCTGCCGTTCGTCGGAATGAGCGGGGATGACAAAACGCACCGGACGCACCAGATGCGGCGCGGTGCGCAGCCAGATGTCGCGTTCTTTCAGCGCGGTGCGAACACGAAACAACGCCCGCCGCTCCAGCACCTGAAGATCGCCGTGGATCAGCCGCGGCGAGGCCTGCGATGCGCCAGCGCCGAGATCGCCCTGTTCCAGCAGGATCACGCGCAGGCCGCGTCCGGCGGCGTCGCGTGCGATGCTGACGCCGTTCAGCCCCCCGCCGATGATAGCCAGATCGTAGTCTGCCATGCGCAAGCCATAGCGTTTTCAAGCGAGGTGGGAACCGGTTCGCGTGAAGAAAACGCATCCAACAAAAGACCCTTAGCCGGTCTTGCGCGGGCTCCATCGTATCGCCAGGGTTGCGGCCGACCAGCGCGGCGTATTGCCCGATCGGCAGCGGCTTGCCGAGGAAATAGCCCTGCACCGCGTCGCAGCCCGCTTCCGCGAGGAAGCCGAGCTGTTCCTGGGTTTCGACGCCCTCGGCGACGATCGACATTTCGAGGCCGTGGCCGAGGCCGATGACGGCGCGCACGATCGACGCCGATTGCGGGTTGCGTCCGAGATTGATGACGAAGGCGCGGTCGATCTTGATCTTGTCGAACGGAAACGCCTGGAGATAGCTCAGCGAGGAATAGCCGCTGCCGAAATCGTCCATCGAAATGCGGACGCCGAGCGCCTTCAGCCGCCGCAGCAGCGCCAGGCCGCGATCGAAATCCTCGATCAGCACGCCCTCGGTGATTTCGAGCTCGAGCCGGCCCGGCGCGAGGCCGGTTTCGAGCAGGATCGAGTGCACGAGGCCGACCACGTCGCCGTGCATGAACTGCGCCGGCGACAGGTTGACTGCGATCTGCAGCGGCAGCGGCCAGGAGGCGGCCTCGCGGCACGCTTCGCGCAGGATCCATTCGCCCATCTCGACGATCAGGCCGCTCTCTTCGGCGAGTGGGATGAAATCACCAGGCGGAACGAAGCCGCGCACCGGATGCATCCACCGCGCCAGCGCCTCGAAGCCGAGGATCTTGCTGCCGGCCACGGTCGCATGCGCCATCGCCTGCGGCTGATAATGCAGCGACAGTTCGCCGTTCCTGATCGCCAGCGAAAGATCCTGGTGCAGCACCCGGCGATCCCGGATCTGCTGGTCCATCTCGGGCTCATAGATGCTGATCGAACCGCGCGATTTCGCCTTGGCGCGGAACAGCGCGGCGCCGGCATTGGCCAGCAGGGAGGCGGCGTCCGAGCCGTTGTGCGGAAACACCGAGATGCCGGTGGTGCAGCCGGTGCGGACCGACTTTCCGTCGATCAGGAATTCGCTGGAAAGCGCTTCGGCCAATTGTTCGGCCAGCAATACGCCTGCGACCGGCTGCTTGCCATCGATGATCATCCCGAACTCGTCGCCCGAGAGCCGGGCCACGACCCCGCCGCGCGCCGAGTGCTGGATCCGGTGCGCCACTTCGATCAGGAGCTTGTCGCCGACCGCATGGCCGAACACGTCGTTGATTTCCTTCAGGCCGTCGAGGTCGACCGACAGCACCGCAAATTCCTCGTTGGTGCCCTCGCAGGCCTCGATCATCTGCGCCAGCGCCTGCAGGAAGGCGGCGCGGTTCGGCAGGTCGGTCAGGCCGTCATGATATGCCATGTGCGCCATCCGCGACTCGGTCTGGCGGCGGTCGGTGACATCCTCATGGGTCTTGATCAGGTATTGCGGCTCGCCGGCATCGTCGAGCACCGTCATGCGACGCGTCAGGAACAACCGCAGCCCGTCCTTGGTGGAGATCGGATGCTCCTCGGTGAGCAGGCCGCGCTTCTTGATCGCGGCTTCGTCGCGGGCGATGATGAGCCGGGTTTCGCGCGGATTGAAGATATCCGCGGACGTGAGGCCCATGGCATCCTCGCGCCGACGGTTGAGGATGTTTTCGGCGCTGCGATTGGCCAGCAGATATCGACCGTCGCTGACGCGCTCGACGATCAGCGACACCGGAATGTTGTCGACTACCAGCTCGAGGAATTTCTTCGTATTCTCGAGTTCCAGAGAAAGCGCCCGGCGGTCGGTGATGTCGTCAAACAACGCGATCAGGAATTCCGGCCGGTTCTTGTCGTCACGGGCGATCACGCGGTTGGAGGCAAGAACGCGCTTCTCCGATCCGCGTTCCACGACGATTTCACTGCGATACTGGCCGTCCGGGGAACCAACCGCTGACTGATCCGCCGCTTCGATGCTCGCAGCAGTGACGGGCTGGAAAATCTCGTCGGCACGCTTGCCGACAATGTTGTCGCGGGAAAATCGCGAAAAGCGTTCGAATGCGCGATTGGCGAAGATGTAGCGGCCATCGTCGATGTTCTTGGCAGCCACGCATACCGGCACATTGTCGAGCACCGATTCCAGGAATTGCTTGGTCGAGGCAAGCTGCCGCGAAAGCATGCGCTGCTCGCTGCAATCCTCATGCGTCGCCACCGTGCCGCCGTTCGGAAGCGGAAACTGCCTGGCCACAACCGATCGCCCGTCAGGCAGTTCGGTCACGAGGCCTTCCGGGGTCGCGGCCATGGCCCGGAATTCCTCGTCGCTGAGATCGAGCACGCCGTTGCGGCGCCGCAGTTCCAGCAGTTGCGGCCCGGTCATGTCTTTCGGGACATCGGAACGCTTCAGGCCGTAAATCTCGAGATAGCGATCGTTACAGAACACGATGCGCTTCTGCGCATCCGTCATCACCACGCCCTGGCTGAGGTTGTTCAGGGCGGAACTGACGAAGACATTTCTGCGCAACTGCGCGCGCTTGACCTTGCGCAGCGCCGAGTGCACCCACAGCGCGATCGCGGCGAGAAACGAGGCGATGACGATGCCGCCGATCAGCATTTGCCAGATCATGCCGGGATCGAGCGCGCCGATATAATCCCGCGGCGCAAAACTACCGGATTGGGCAGAGGCGGCGCCGAACGGCGTAATAGTGACGACCGCGCAGACGACAACCTGCGCGGGAATCAAGATCTTGCCGCCAGCCTGCCAATTCTTGTCAGCCATCAGTCACCCGCGGATTTGTGGCCGGAGTGTCTGGCTTGACGGGTTTGGATCAGGTAAATATGTACCCTTACAACCCAAAAATGTGTCTCAAATTACGGCAATTGCCCTGACATGATTAATGCTTCCCTAACGTGAGGCCGTTGGGAGAGCGTTTTGAAAAGATTTCAACGGGTTCCTGTGAACATCACCCCCGAAACCAAGCGATCATGCGAGAGCGCGGTTGATCCCGGACGCGCGGTATTCCACAACGGCGCACCCTAGGTCGAACGGCCGGCAATCCCACGGGATCAGAACCCTCGAATGGACAAGGTAGAGTGCGTTGTTATCGGCGCGGGTGTGGTCGGTCTTGCGATCGCACGGCGGCTCGCACAGGCCGGCCGCGAGGTGGTTGTGCTGGAGGCCGCCGAAGGCATCGGCACCGTCACGTCCTCGCGCAACAGCGAGGTGATTCACGCCGGTATCTATTACAAGGCCGGCAGCCTGATGGCGCGGATGTGTGTCAGCGGCAAGCGGGCGCTCTATGAGTACTGCCGGGATCACGGCATTCCGCACCGCAATTGCGGCAAGCTGATCGTCGCCACCACGCCCAAGGAGGCCGAAAAGCTGCAATCGATCCGCGCGCATGCCGAAGCCAATGGCGTGCTCGATCTGCAGACCCTGTCGGGCGAGGGCGCGCGGCAACTGGAGCCGGCCTTGAACTGCGACGCCGCCCTGCTCTCGCCTTCCACCGGCATCATCGACAGCCACGCCTTCATGCTGGCGCTGCGCGGCGATGCTGAGGAAAGCGGCGCGGCCTTCGCCTTCCACACGCCGCTGCTGCGCGCCAGGGCGAGTGCCAGTGGAATCGAACTCGACGCCGGCGGCGAGGCGCCCACGACGCTGGCGTGCCGGCTTCTGATCAACGCGGCGGGGCTCGCCGCGTCCGCCATCGCGCGCAGCATCGACGGCATGCCGATCGAATTGATCCCGCCGGCCTATCTCGCCAAGGGAAACTATTTCAGCTGCAGCGCGCGGGCGCCGTTTTCACGATTGATCTATCCGGTGCCCGAACCCGGCGGACTCGGCGTCCATCTCACCCTCGACATGGCGGGACAGGCCCGGTTCGGCCCTGACGTGGAATGGGTCGACACCATCGACTACGCGGTCGATCCGGCGCGGGCGGAACGATTTTATCCGGCGATCCGTCGATACTGGCCGACGCTGCCGGATGGCGCGCTGATGCCGAGTTATTCCGGAATTCGGCCGAAGATCGTACCGCCGGCGGTAGCCGTGCAGGATTTCCTGATTCAGGGGCCACAGGACCATGGCGTTGCCGGGCTGATCAATCTGTTCGGGATTGAGTCGCCGGGGCTGACATCATCGCTGGCGATCGCCGACCATGTCGGCGAACTCGCCGACCTGTAGCAATCATGCCCCGACGTCGCGCGAGAGCGACTCAGGGGTGAGCGCAACCGCGCTCATCCCGGGATGATAGCGGGGGTGGCTGGAAAATGGGCAGTACGGCGCTAGTGCAGCGTCTCGGCCACGGTATGCCTCAACCGCTCGATCTCGTCCTTAACCATCAATTTCCGGCGCTTCAGTTCGACAATTCGCAGATCGTCCGTTGAAAGATGCACGAGAGCTTCGTGCAATTCGTTTTCAAGAACTTTGTGTTTCCGTTCTAGTTCAACGAGATGCGCCTGAATTGCCATACGAAACCTCCTCGGTGGAATGAAACCTCAGATTCGATCCGGACGACAAAGTGTACACGAGCCGGCGAATCTGTCGATGGAAATCAAAAAGCGGCTGCTCATATTTCGGTGCTATTTGTAACCAATCGTGAGTAGGGAACTTGTCCGCTTGCGCGCGGCGCCGACAGGGCCGATATTCCCCGAGGCGCCTTCCAAACCTTTCGCAACCTCATCGCGTTTTCAGCTAACGTACATCATGACCAACGAAGATGAGCGCGAACTCGAATCCGAGCTCGCACGGCTGCAGCAGGAACACCGCGACCTCGACGCGGCGATCGACGCATTGCATCAGTCGCCCGCGCCGGACCTGTTGCGGCTGCAGCGGTTGAAGAAGCGCAAGCTGCAGCTGCGCGACCGCATCGCGTTCATCGAAGACCAGATCACGCCTGACATCATCGCGTAGTCAAATTCAGCTGTCGCAAGTCAACTCGCGCAGCACGCCGTGGATTTGCGTCGGACTGTAGGGCTTGGGCAGGAACCGACCCCCCTCGGGCAGATCGGTCTCCCCGAGATGGAGACGACCGGAGGTCGCGACAATCTTGATCGGAGGCCAGCGCCCCCTGACCGCGCGGGCCAGCTTCAAACCGTCCATCGAGCCCGGCATCTGGATATCGGTAAACACGACCGTGATGTCCCGGCGGGCTTCGAGAATTTCAATCGCCTGGTCGGCATTGGCGGCTTCAACCACCTCAAATCCGGCAGCCTTGATCATCTCGACCGCCTCTATCCGCAACAGAAACTCGTCCTCGACGACCAGCACCACGGGTCTCTTCGACTCCACAAGACCCATACTTCCACTCCCGCCAATAGGCATCAAGCGCCGGACCTGGTTTTCGTTCCGCCCAGACTTTTGACCGTTCTACTGTCCGGTCAGCAAGGCGCCCGCGCCTTCTGAGCAGAGCGCGGTGGAAATCGGCAACCCGGGCCCTCTGGGCTGTTGACTCCATGAGAACAAAATAGGAACATTCTCTCGCTGCCTCTCACCATCTCCGGAGATTCCGCCATGTCCGAAACTGCTTCACTGCCCGGCATCGATCATTACGAACAGGCCTGCGACCAGGCGATCGCGATGTGCGACGGAAACCTGCGCAGCACGATCAAGGCGCTGATCATGGCGAACGAATATCTGGAAGCCGAATTGCAGGAATTGCAGGCGGCAATCTCATGCGGCTGCGCGCCGGCACAACTTACCCCGGCCAACAGCGACGCCGCTTGATCGATCAATCGAACCTGGAGCAACCCCATGGCCGATGTCACCTATTACGTCGCAATGCCGTTCCTGCAGGATGACACCGGTTCGCCGGTCGCGGGCGCGGCGGAGGAATGCCAGAGTTCGTCGGGCGCGCTGCGGCGCGCCGAGGTGTTGTCGAGGGCCGAGGGCTCGATCGGCGCGGTGGCGTTCAGCCGCACCGGCGATCCCCTGATCGGCGAATTCGGCGACGCGCAATTGCTGCGGAAATTCGGCAGCGTGCCGGACGATCTGAGCGGGCTTTGAAAGCCGAGCCCTTGATGCCCCTGGCATCATCGTAATTCGCGGAAGAAGGCGCGCACCTCATCGGCAAGCAGCTCCGGCTGTTCCAGCGCGGCGAAATGTCCGCCCCTGGGCATGACGCTCCAGCGGCGAATGTCGGTGAACACGCGCGCCGCGGCCGTGCGCGGCGGCCTGACGATTTCGCGCGGGAATTCCGCATAGCCGGTTGGCACCGAAATCGTGGCACCGGCCGGGAAGATCGCCGAGCCGTGAAGCCGGGCGTAATAGGGCCAGAACGACGAGCCGATCGCACCGGTAAACCAATAGAGCGCGATGTCGGCGAGCATGCGGTCGCGGCCGATCGCGCGCTCGACGTCGCCACCGCAATCTGACCAGGCGCGGAATTTCTCCACGATCCACGCCGCGAGCCCGGCGGGCGAATCCGTGAGGCCGAATGCCAGCGTCTGCGGGCGGGTGCCCTGGATCGACTGGTAGCCGGCCTCTTCGCGCATCCATTGCGCAATTTCGCTCAGGTAACGCTGCTCTTCCTCGCTCGGATTGGGAAAGGAGGAGGGATCGCGGCCGGCAGCCAACATCAGATTGACGTGGATGCCGATCATCCGCTCGGCATGGGCATAGCCGAGCCGGCTGGTGACCGCAGCACCCCAGTCGCCACCTTGCGCGCCAAAACGGGCATATCCCAGCACGTCTTGCATCAGGGCGGCGACGCAATCCGCCATTTCGGGAACGCCGAACCGCTTCTGGCCGG
>JBKJUA010000133.1:0-3913 GCA_046590305.1 Bradyrhizobium sp. | reverse complement strand
CCGCGCACGTCGCCGACGATGCGCCGCGCCCAATCCAGCGTACGCTCGCCCTCGGGCGTGAAGCCGACGAAGCGCGAGCCGCGCTGCACCAGCATCACCCCCAGGATTTCCTCGAGCTGTTTCAGGCTGGTCGACATCGTCGGCTGGGTGACGCCGCAGGCTTCCGCGGCGCGGCCGAAATGCCGTTCCTTGGCCAGCGCCAGCAGGAGTTCGAGTTTGTCGATCAAGCCAAAGGTCCTGTCGAATTTCACCGCGCGGTGGGGCGCGATCGGTCCAGTTTTGCCAGCTTGGCCGCAGTAATGCCAGCAAGGTCTCCGCCCGGCCCGGCCCGGCCCGGATCAGAAGATCCTGACCGCGCTTTGCAATGTCTTCCAGACGCCCCATCCCAGGGGTACCCCGACCATGGCCCAGAACAGCGCCGCCTGAACGTCGAGGCCGCCCTTGCCGATGCCGAAGGAACCGGGCTGTACCGCAGCCGCGCTGTTCGCACCCGCCGCCTGCAGCCTGGCAACCGCTTCAGTGCTCATGTGCCATTTGGGGTCGACCGGCCTGATCATGGCGTTGCAGATCAGGCCGACGACCAGCATGCCGCACAGGATGTACATGGTGATGTTGTAGAGATGATCGCGCGGCACGCCGGCGGCGAGCTGCGCTTCGCGGATATAGTTCACCACCACAGGACCGATGATACCGGCGGTCGACCACGCCGTCAGCACCCTGCCGTGAATGGCGCCGACGAACTGGGTGCCGAACATGTCCGCAAGATAGGCCGGCACCGTGGCGAATCCGCCGCCATACATCGACAGGATGATGCAGAAGGCGCCGACAAACAGCAGGATCGAGCCCAGATTGGCGAAGGTCGGCGCCAGCGCATAGAGCGCGATGCCGAGGATAAAAAACGCGTAATAGGTATTCTTGCGGCCGATATAGTCCGACAGCGACGCCCAGAAGAAGCGGCCGCCGATATTGAACAGCGACAGCAGCCCGGTGAAGCCGGCGGCGATCACCGCGATGGCGGCCTGTTGCTCGGTCGGGAGCGCATCGAACCTGACGCCGGGCTGACCGATCAGCGAACCCGCGAAAATCTCCTGCAACATCGGCGACGCCATGCCGATCACGCCGATGCCGGCCGACACGTTCATGCACAGCACGATCCAGATCATCCAGAACTGCCTGGTCTTGTGCGCGTCGTTGAGATGGACGTTATGCTGCGAAATCATGGCGCTGGCCTTGCCGGACGGGGTCCAGCCGTCAGGACGCCAGCCGGCCGGCGGAACGCGGTAGCGGAACGCGCCGATCATCATGAAGCCAAAATAGACCGCCGCGAGGGCGACGAAGGTTTCCCAGGTACCGACCGAATTCGGTGTCTCGAAATAGTTCATCAGGAGATCGGCGAGCGGCGCGCCGATCATGGCGCCGCCGCCGAAGCCCATGATCGCCATGCCGGTCGCCATGCCGCGGCGATCGGGAAACCATTTTACCAGTGTCGACACCGGCGAAATGTAACCGATACCGAGCCCGATGCCGCCGATCACGCCGCAGCCAAGCCACAACAGCCAGAGCTGATGCAGGTAGATGCCCAATGCGCCGATCAACAGGCCGCCAACCCAGCACAGCGCGGCGACGAAACCGGCCTTGCGCGGGCCGGAGCGCTCGAGCCAGCCGCCCCAGATCGCGGCGGAAACGCCAAGAAACACGAAAAACAGCGTGTACATCCAGCCCATGCTGGCGACGCGCCAGTCGCAGGTGGTGGTAAACAGCTCCTGCAGCAGCGACATCTCAGGACAGGCCTTCGGCGCGTCGATACCGAGGGCGCGCGACAGCGGCAGCCAGAACACGCTGAAGCCGTAGGCCATGCCGATGCACAGGTGAATGCAGAGCGCCGCCGGCGGTACCAGCCAGCGATTGAACCCGGCCGTCGCAATCGTCCGCTCGCGATCGAGAATGCCGGCCACGCTGTCTTTCATCGTGCCGTTCCGGGCGAACGCAGCCATTCGTTCTCTCCGAATCGGACCCTGTTCTATCTGGCCCAGTTGAAGAGAAAGGGAATTGACAAAGATCAGAACCTGCCGGACCGGCTCAGTCCGCCGCGGCGCCGGCCTTCTCGATCAGGAACACGATCCGTTGCTCGGTTCGCTCGGATATCTCGACCTTGTCGCCGGTCTCCCGGATCAGGTTCGGGATATCGATCACCGATAGCGGATCGGTGCAGTGAACTTCCAGCAGGTCGCCGGGTTTCACGGACTTCAGCGCCTTGCGCGTCTTCAGCGCCGGCAACGGACATTTCAGGCCGGTGAGATCGAGTGTTGTCTGGGTCATGCCGCGAACATGGCGAAGCGAGATGGTATCGTCAAC
Organism: Bradyrhizobium sp.; assembly: GCA_046590305.1. Lineage (GTDB taxonomy): Bacteria > Pseudomonadota > Alphaproteobacteria > Rhizobiales > Xanthobacteraceae > Bradyrhizobium. Next base: position 1,558 of record JBKJUA010000133.1, on the reverse strand, counting down.
GAACATCGACAAACGACACGGTTCACATCAGGCTCGCATAGCTGAGGAAACCGACCATCTGGCCGGGCTCGACCTGCGTAATCTCCTCGCCGAGTTCAACCAGCCCGTCGGTATCGACCAGCGACGACAGCAATCCCGCGCCCTCGCGCGGAAATTTCGACGCTTCGAGCCCTCCGTCTTCGCCCTTTTGCAAGTTCACCCGGACATATTCGCGGCGGCCGATTTTCTTCTTGTAGGCGAATGCAGATCGGACCGGCATCGGCACCAATGGCTGCTGGCTGGCGCCCATCAGCGCCAGCACGGTCGGCCGCACCACATGGACGAAGGTGACAAAACTCGCCACCGGATTGCCCGGCAATCCGATCAGCGGCGTGCCGCCGATGATGCCCATGGCGACGGGACGGCCGGGCTTGATCGCCATCCGCCACAGCACCAGGGTTCCTGCGCTTTCGACGCTGGCCTTGACGTGGTCTTCTTCGCCGGTGGAGACGCCGCCGGTGGTCAGGATCAGATCATGGACGCCTGCGACCCTCTTCAGGCCATCCGCCATTGCGGCGCGATCATCCCGGATGATGCCGAGATCGCTGACCTCGCAACCGAGCCGCGCCAGCATCGCCGTCAGCATGAACCGGTTGGAATCGAACAGTTGCGAGGCCGCACGCGGGCTGCCCGGCGAAACCAGTTCGTTGCCGGTCGAGAACACCGCGACGCGAAGCCGCCTGCGGACATCGACATGGGTCAGGCCGAAGGCGGCGGCGAGCGCGATATCCTGCGGCCGCAGGCGGCTCCCTTTCCTGAGCGCGGCATGGCCCAACGCGATGTCTTCACCGGCGGGACGCACATTGGCGCCAGGCTTCAAGCCCGCCGGGAGCACCACCTGGCCGGCATCGTCGATACGGACATCCTCCTGCATGAACACGGTATCGGTGCCGTCAGGCATCGGCGCGCCGGTAAAGATCCGTACGGCCTGGCCGGGCTGGATCGCCCCGGTGGCCGAGCCGCCGGCCTGAACGCGACCGGCGATCTGGAACGCCTTCTCCTCATTTTGCGGCAGATCGCCGCCGCGCACCGCATAGCCATCGACGGCGGAATTGGTGAAGGGCGGCAGCGGCAGCGGTGCCCTGACATCGCGGGCAAGAATGCGGCCATCGGCTTCGCCGAGCGCAATCGCGTTGACCTCAGGTACCGCGGTCACCCGCGCGGCAATGATGCCAACGGCTTCATCGACCGACATCATCGGCCCGCCAAAGGCGAAGCAATCGTCGGACAGTTGCGCCATCAGGCTTCCTAGCTTTCGATCACGCTTGCAGCCGGCACATCATCGACTGAAATCGCGAACTTCCGCATCATAGCGGCGATCGCCGGGATGTCATCGAGATGAACCACCGGCAGCGTGGTTTTCACCTCCGTGTCGGTGGCGATGCCTGATATCGCGGGATCGTCGGGGAACAGCAGCGGCTTGCCATTGGCCAGCCGATGCACCTCGATCTTGCGATGCGGCTCGGATTTGAAGCCCTCGATCACCACCAGATCGACCCGCGACAGCTTTGCCAGCAGT
>JBKJUA010000092.1:0-6118 GCA_046590305.1 Bradyrhizobium sp. | reverse complement strand
GCTTTCATGAAATTCATGCTTGTCTCCATTTGTGAGCGAAGCGCCGGATGCGCCCGATAGCGCTCATGCCGTCCGTTTAGGGGCGGTACACGGAGCTTTTACGAAGGTTTCGTGACGGCTAGATGACACAGGCAAGCGATTGAAATTGCTTGGATTTAGATCGCTTCCGACGGCCGGCCCTGGGGAAAAGCCGCCGTAAAGGTCGCGCCCTGTTTGGGCCCGCTTTCGATCAACAGCCGGCCGCGATGGCGGTTAAGAATATGTTTCACCAGCGACAGTCCGAGGCCGGTGCCGCCCTGGGCGCGGCTGTCGCCAACATCGACCCGATAGAACCGTTCGGTCAGCCGCGGCAGATGCTCGGGCGCAATGCCGGGGCCGAAATCGCGCACCATGACCCGGACTTCCGGGGCGCCTTCGCCTGATAGCGCCTGACTGAGCGAGACCACCACCTTGCCGCCGGACGCGCCGTATTTCAGCGCGTTCTCGATCAGGTTCTCGAACAGCCGCAGCAATTCCTCGCGATCGCCCGCGATCGTCACCGGCGTATCCGGCAGTTCGATGTCGATGGTGACCTGGCGCTCGCGCGCCAGCAGTTCCAGCCCGTCCGCGACCTGGCGGATGATGGGGACCAGATCCACCAGCGTGTCGGGGCGGACATGGGCGGAAAGTTCGACCCGCGACAGCGACAACAGGTCGTCGATCAGCCGCGCCATCCGCTTCGCCTGGTTGTGCATGATTCCGAGAAAGCGCTCGCGCGCCTTGACGTCGTCCCTGGCCGGACCCTGCAGCGTGTCGATGAAGCCCGACAGCGCGGCCAAGGGGGTGCGCAGCTCATGGCTGGCATTGGCGACGAAATCGGCGCGCATTTCCTCGACCCGGCGCAGCGGCGTCTGATCGTGGAACGTCATCAGCATGCATTTGTCGGCGCCGCCGAACAGGGTCGGCACCGGCACCGGCGTGATGATCAGCTCCATCCAGCGGTCGACCGGCACGTGATCCAGATAGGTCGCGCGCCGGCTTTCCGAGGTCGCGATGGCTTCGCGCAGCGCGGTGATGATTTCGGGCGAGCGCAGCGCGAATTGCGCCAGCTCGTTCTTGCGCAGGGCCGGCGCGAGCTGCGCCGCCGCCGCGTTCAGATGGAGCACGCGGCCGGCGCGGTCGAGCAGCACGGCGGGATCCGGCATGCCGGCGACCACGGCGGCGACCGCCGCGGCCTCGACCGGATTGATCGCGCGGACCTCATCGCGCGACGCCGCGACATCATGCAATCGCCACGGCACCAGCGCGGCCGCACCGATGCAGATGAAGGCTGCGGCGGCGCGCACCACCGCGAGGTCGCCGAATACGACGAGCACCGCCAAAGCGAGACCCGCGGCCAGCAGGATGATGGCGGAATGCCGCAACCGATCCGGCCACGGCGAGAAGAAGGAAGGAGAGGATTCGTCTATCGCCATCGGTCCGACTTAGCTTCCTGTTCGGGTCCGTATTGTCAGGCGCCGGTGTCTCCACGCTCGCGCACATATACGGCTTCGCGTTTCGGCGCCGGGTCGGAACCCGACGTCTTCAGCTTCAGCCGTTTCAACTGCGCGCCCAGAATGACCTCCCGAAGCGTCAGCAGGATTACAGATATGACGAACGGCGTGATGTAATAGAGCAGGCGAAACAGCAGCATGCCGGCGAGCAGGTCCTCGCGGTCCATCTGCCACAGCCCGACCAGCATGGCGGCGTCGAACACCCCGAGCCCGCCGGGGGAGTGGCTGGCGAAACCCAGCAGCGTCGCCGACACGAAAACCACCGCGACCACGATAAAGCCGAGATGGGGTTCGTCCGGCGTCAGCACGTACATCGCCAGCGCGCAAAAACTCAGATCGACGATGCCGATCCCGATCTGCAGCAAGGTCAGCGGACCGCCCGGCAGCGTCACGGTCCACGGCCCGCGGCCGACGCGGCGCGGCTGGATCCAGACCCAGGCCACATAGACCGTCAGCCCGATGAGAATGGCGAACGCCGCCAGCCGGTTCAGCCAGACCGGCAGCTGATCGATCGCGGCGGCGGCTTCCGGATGATAGGCGATACCGAGCCCCAGCACCGCGGCGTTGCCGAGCCAGAATGTCAGGCCGGCCAGGAAGCAGATCTTGGCGACATCGATCGCGTTCAATCCCCAGGCGGAATAGATCCGGTAGCGCACGGCGCCGCCGGTGAACACGCTGGCGCCGACATTGTGCCCGATCGAATAGGAGGTGAACGCGGCGAGCGCGGTGACGCGGTAGGGGACGTCGGTGCGACCGATGGTGCGAACCGCGAACAGGTCATAGAATGTCAGGGTGAAATAGCCCGCCGCCACTAACAGCGCCGCCAGCACGATCTGTCGGGGCTCGGTCCGCTTGATGGCGTCGACGACCTCGCCGGCATCAATGGTGCGCAACATGTGGTAAAGCACGTAGCACGCGATCCCGATGATCGTGATGCTGACCACGACACCCAGCTTGTGCAGGATTTGCTTCTGGCGCAGAAACGAAATCGCCCTGCGTATTGTTTCAAGCATCTCCACCTCTAAGTGCGATCCCGTACATGCGGCTGCCGAGCGATCTTTGCCGCCGCGGCGCCACGCTTGTTCCCCGACCCGAACTGGTAGCGCGTTTCGAGCCGGAGTGGAATTCGCCCGGGCCGAATAAAACGCGCTCCTTCAATATATTAGGGGGCATTCGTGACATCAGCTGCACAGATTTGCTGCATTCGCCGCGGCTGAAACGCCCGGTGGCTGCGACCTTGCGCAGGGAGCCGTGAAGTTTTCGTGATTTCCGGGCAAACACGGCGTCCCTGTCCGGTGGCATAACCGGTTCCCCTGTGGCGCCAATACGGCCGTTCGGGTCCGGATCATGCTCGAGGCCGCGAAAGCGCCCGGTCGCGCAGCCAGGATCCGACCGCGCAGCCGGCCAGATACAATGCGAACATGATCAGGCCGAGGTCGAGCCAATAGCCGAAGCGGCCGGGAATCACATGGGTGAGCGACGTCGCGACCAGCACCGCCGCCAGCGCCGCCAGCCAGCGGGCGGTCGTCCTGGAGACGCCCTGGCCGCGGTGAACCACCGCAATCCAGCCCATGGCGAGACCGAGCAACAGCGACGCCAGCAGCCAGCCCCCATGGAATGTCGCCAGATAGGTCATTCGCCTTTCCTCACCACGAAATCGATGCGGCGGTTCTGCGCCTTGCCTTCCTCGGTATCATTGCCGGCCAGCGGCTGGGTGCCGCCATAGCCAACAGGCGTAAACCTGTTGGCGGGCAGGCCGGCCTTGACCAGATAATCGGTCACGGCCTGTGCGCGCTTTTCAGACAGATCCTGATTGAAGGCGACCTCGCCGTCGGCATCGGTATGCCCTGATATCTCGATATTGACGGTCGAACAGCGCATCGCGGTTTCGACCAGACGGTCGAGCAGCGCCACCGAATCCGGATCGATGGTGGCACGCCCGGATTCGAAGCGGATTTTCGCCTTGGCCAGCAGGTCCGCCAGCAGCTGCTGACAGACGGTGGCATCGACCGGCGCCGCCGCGGGCCTGACCGAAACTTCCGGCTTGAACTGCCAGCCTTGCGGAAAATCCTTGCCGAGGCCGGCGCGGATCTGAACCGCCGCGCCTTCGTAGAGCGCGTCACCCGACAGCTTGACCTCCCGGTCGGACACCACGAGCGTACCGGTCGACAGCCGCGCCAGCGCGCCCAGCGCCGGCACCACCGCATTGGCGAAGCCCGCGGGCGCGCCGACGCTGGCCTTGAGATTATCGACCACCTTCTCCCGGAGGAATTTACGCCCGGCCGCGGTCGCGATCGCGGCATGCACGTTATTGTCGGGCACATAGCCGGTCAGCGTCACCGTCACCGCGACCGGGTCCTTGTAGGCCTGGAAGACATAGGGCGGCGCTTTGACCTCGTTGGCGGCGACCGAAAAACCCTCAGGCAGATTTTTCAGCGCGGCCGCGATCGCTTCCCGGCCACCGAGGTCGCGCGCCATGCCGGAAAGGCTGACTTTGGTATCCGAAAGGGTGATTTTGCCATCCTTCAATTTCCCGATCTGGTCGAGCAGCAGCAGCGCTGCATTGTCGAAACGCGGCGGCGCGCCCCGCGACAAGTTCATCCGGTCAACCACCTCGGTGCCGCCGAGACCCGCGCGGGCCGCCTCGAGCAACCGGTTCTTGATGGCGGGCAGCGGCGAACTGCCGCCCAAGGTGACCCGGGCGACATCCCGCTCGGCCGACCAGGCGAACGGCTTGGCTTCGGGGACGAGCCGGGTCTGATCGTCGACCAGCCGTACGCCCGGGACGGCTTCCACCGACGCCACCGCGCTGCGACGTCCTTCTTCCGAAAAGGCGTCCGCCGCAAAGGTGACGTCGCGGCCGGCGACCGCCATCCGCGCCTTGTCGAGCACGGTATCCCTGAGTGCGGCATTAGAGCGCGCGGCCAGATCGGCTTCCAGGGGGAGCGTGCTATTCCAGGCCGCAATGGTCCAAAGGACGGCCAGTGGAATCGTGCCCGGCCACCATTTGCTGCTCCACCTGAAAAGTCCGTGCATTGGCATCCCGCGGGGCCTTGGCGCCCCGTTTTCCGAAGTTCGTGAGCTATCGCGGCACCCCCTGACACGAACTTCGGAAACAAGGGGGCGCTAGCACTGGAGAACAGAGAGAAAACAAACCCTTGCGGGACTGTCAAACTGGAAATTAACCCGAAAATTGTCCGGTAACGCGGCGCGATCCGACTAACTGTTTCTTCAGCGCTGACCGGCTAGGCTTCGAAATCTCGTCGCAACCGGCCAGTCTCTGGAATGAAGCACTTTCGCAACAACGTTATCCGCGCTGGCCTCGAAGCGCTATATTTTACCGGCGCGCATCATCTGATGCGACCGCTGTTCGCGGGCGTCGGCGCGATTTTCATGCTGCACCATGTCCGGCCGCGCCGCGACGCCGATTTCCAGCCCAACCACCACCTCGAGGTCACGCCGGATTTCCTGCGCATGATGCTGACGCATCTTCGCTCGCACGGGATCGACATTGTGAGCATGGACGAGGTGCATCAGCGGCTGATCGATCGCAACTTTTCGCGGCGTTTCGCCTGCTTCACCCTCGACGATGGCTATCGCAACAACCGGGACTTCGCGCTGCCTGTCATGCGGGAGTTTGACGCGCCCATGACCGTCTACGTCGCCAGCGATTTCGCCGAGGGCACCGGGCTGCTGTGGTGGGCGGCGCTGGAGCGGGTGATCGCCAGGACCTCCTCGATCGAAGCCAGGATCGGCGATGCCATTACCCGTCTCGACACCTCTACGGCTGCCGCCAAGCAGGAAGCGTTCGAGCGGTTGCATGACTGGCTGCGCTCGTTGCCGGGCAAGCACGACCTTGCGCGCGAGATCAGCGCGCTGTGCCTTCGCCATGGCGTCGACGAGGCCGCCATTTGCCGCGAACTCTGCATGTCATGGGATGAACTGAAGCCTTTCGCTGCCGACCCGTTGGTCACGATCGGCGCCCATACCATCACGCATTGCAATCTCGCCAGGCAGACCGAGGAAATGGCAGCCGACGAGATCACCGCCAGCCGCGCCCGGATTGAAAACGCCTTGCAGCGTCCCGTCCTCCATTTCGCCTATCCCTATGGCGACAAGATCGCCGCCGGCCCCCGCGAATTCGCGCTGGCGCGCGCGAGCGGCTTCAAGACCGCGGTGACGACGCGGCCGGGCATGATCTTTCCCGAGAGCGCCGATCATCTGACCGCGCTGCAGAGGGTCTCGCTCAACGGCAACTACCAGGACTCGCGGTTTCTGCCCGTGCTGACCTCGGGCGCCGCGACCGCGTTCGGCAACGGATTTCGGCGGATCGACGCGGCTTGAGCCACACCTCCCTCGTCGTCCCTGCACGAAAGCAGGAAGTGGCTGGTCCAGACGATCCGGTACGGGTGATTGAATTTCAAACAGCAGATACACCGCCGCGTTCTCGCGGCATGATTTGCCCGAGGTTTGCATATCGTTCTCCCTCAAACGAGGGAGCAGGGAATGCCGGATGCGCGCTGCACCCGCGGTCCCGTGTGCGAAGTCGTACGAAAAAACTGCACACGAGCATACAGGGCAGCGGA
>JBKJUA010000056.1:0-7513 GCA_046590305.1 Bradyrhizobium sp. | reverse complement strand
GCGTTCGAGATAGTCCCAGGCAATTTGAATAGACTTTTCCATCAGGATCGGCAGCGGCTCGGGCATGACGCATTCTCCAGCGGAGCAAACATTCCGGAGGCGGCTACGTTCCCTGTGCGCGCAGGGAAGAATCAATGGCCGTTGCTGTGTCGGCCCGACCTCACAGCTCTGCGCAATCGGCGGACAAAAAACTGCGATTAAAGTTGTCCGTATTCATTATAACCCAACGCCGGGTTGGTCATCCGCGTATGGACCTCGGCAATTAATCCGTCGATGTGTCAGACTACGCCTGTGGTCTCTCACGGGGGTTACTCCGATGAATGAACTTGCACGCTTGCGGGAACTGGATGCCGATTGCCGCCAGCGGGTTGCGAGCGAGCCTGACAAAAATGGTATTGGCTGGCGCAGGCCGCCCGGTATCAAATCCCGGCGAAGCTCGAAGTCGCCGAAAAGGCCGCGGAGCCGAATGCGCCTGAAGTCAGGCTGGCCAGTTGGCCCAGCGGCAGCGATGAAAGACGGTTGCATTAGCCGTTACCGCAGCGGCGGCCTCGGAATTAATACGCCGCTACAAGCCACACTTGATCGCACCTTCAATGCGAAACGCGAGGTTTCGTTCCGCACGGTGTCGCGATGTCCACTGCTGCAGTGTGAACGTTCTGTCCCTGTCGCGGAACATTCCGCTGCTTGTTCCGTTCTAGGGACATCGACAACTTGCATTGGAGAATACAATGAAACATTTCGCTGCTGCTGCGCTGCTGAGCGCCGCCTTTATCGCCGGCCCGGCCTACGCCCAGACCGCCACCCAACCCGCCGCTCCTGCTGCGACCGCTACGCAGGCCGCCGGCGCCAACATGATGCTCAAGAACAACTGGCGCGCATCCAAGCTGATGGGTCTCGACGTCTACAATGAAGCCAATGAAAAGCTTGGCGACATCAACGAGCTGATCCTGGACAAGGACGGCAAGATCAATGCCGTGGTGATCGGCGTCGGCGGCTTCCTCGGCATGGGCGAGCATGACATCGCCGTCACGATGGACAAGCTCAAATTCGTGGAAACCCCGGTCCGCACCAGCTCGGCAGCGCCCGCCGCCACCACGCGCGAGACCACGACTTCGACGGCACCGGCAACCACGCGGGACACCACGACCGGCGCGGCCAATACAACCACGACGACCACCACCACGACCCCACGCACCGCGGACACCAACGACTGGACGCCCAATCACGCCGTCATGAGCGGCACAAAGGACCAGTTGAAGGCGATGCCGCAGTTCAAGTACGCCGACTACAACTAAAGGCGTCGGAGCTTCTGCCAGGCGAAATCGAGGGCCCCATCCCGGTGGGGCCCTTATTCGTGCGATCCTCCTGATAACCGGCAGCGATACGCTGGCGACGGAACGTCGTCAGCGACCGCGTCCGCCCTCCTTGAACCGCCCGCCCATCCCGCCTAGGCTCCGCCGCAACATCGCCCCCTGAGCGATTTGCGACAAGAAGCGGACATCCCCCACCGATGCAGACCACCGAGCGGCAACCCTTCCCCCACCGCCGGGGCCTGATCATCGTCACGACATTGGCCACGGCCTATGTCGCCAGCCACTTCTTCCGAGCCTCCAACGTCACCATCGGGCTCGACCTGATGCGCGACCTCAGCATAGGGCCCGAGGCGCTGGGCGCGTTGACCGGCGCGTTCTTCTTCGGCTTCTCCGCGATGCAGATCCCCTGCGGCCTGCTGTTCGATCATTATGGGCCGCGCCGCACCGTGACCGGCATGCTGATGGTTGCCACCATCGGCGGCGTCATCTTCACGCTGGCGACGTCCTGGCCCATGCTGCTGACCGGCCGGGTGCTGATGGGCGCCGGCTTCGGCGCCATGCTGATCGGCAGCATGGTCGTGATCTCGCGCTGGTTCCCGCCAGACCGCTTCTCCACTTTGGTCGCGATGGTGCTGTCGATCGGTCTGGTCGGCAACCTGCTCGCCACCACGCCGCTGGCCTGGGCTTCGGATGCGATCGGCTGGCGCGGCGTGTTCGGCTTTGCGGTGGTCTTCACCGCGATCGCCGCGGTCGGCGTCTGGCTTGTAGTGCGCGACGCTCCATCCGGCCACCCCTTCCTGGAGCGTACGGCGGAGCCGCCGCGGGTGATGCTGCAGGGCTTGATGGAGATATTGCGCAACCCGCGGCTGCGGCCGATCCTGGCGCTGAATTTCTGCAGCTATGCCTGCACCTTCACCGTGCAGGGGCTGTGGGGCGGCCCGTTCCTGCGCGAGGTGCACGGCATGAGCGCGATCGCGGCCGGCAACGTGCTGCTCGGCGCCGTGATCACCTACCAGTTCGGCATGCTCGCCTTCGGCCCGCTCGACCGCATGCTCGACACCCGCAAATGGATCGCGATCGGCGGCAATCTGGTGACGGTTTCGATGCTCGCTACTTTGGCGCTGGCGTCGCAGCCGCCGGTCTGGGTGCCGGTCGCCGCCATCCTGGTCATGGGTTTTGTCTCGGCCTCCAGCACCATGGTGCTGTCGCATGGCCGCGGCATCATCCCGGACCGGCTGATCGGGCGCGGCATGTCGACGCTCAACACCGCCGTGATGCTCGGCGTCGCCTGCATGCAGAGCCTGTCCGGCATTATCCTCGGCGCCTTCGAACCGCTGGCGAACGGCGGCCGTACCGAGGCCGCCTACCAGGCGCTGTTCGGCGTGCTCACCGTGGTGCTGATCGGCGCGGTCGCGATCTACAGCCGCTCGCAGGACGTCAAGCCAAGCGACGAAATGCGCGCCCGCCAGCAGGCGCAGAGCGCCTGAGCTCCGACGCGCGACGTTTCGCTGCCGGACGAGGAATGATCCGAAGACACGCTACGGTTGTATCGCGCCGCCGGTTTCCTGCCTGAAGGCCGGTCTCGAAGCTTGAATTTTGTCTAAAGACGAAGGCCCGCCGCCCGGAACCCGCTACCACGGCACCGGCAAACCCGCTAGCATTGCGAGATATTGAGCAAACCGGCCCGCCATTTCCGGCCCGGTTTGCTGGCGGCCGGTCGAATTAGAGTTTTGTAAAATGTGGTTCCCGATAGTTGCGTGGATGGTGTTGGTGATCGCAGCGGCATTCTTTGCCGGCTCGACACTCGATCTCAATCCGGCCCAGATCTCGATTCATTTCGCAGCATTACCGGGTCCGCAACGGTTCGCACTCGGCGCCATCCTGTTCACGACCCTGGCGCTGATCGGATCGTCGGTATGGCAGGCCTTCAGCCTCGCGCGCCAGAACAAGCTGTTGCGCGATCGCCTCAAGGGGCTTCGGCAGGACACCTTGACCGCGCACGAAACGCAGGCCCAGTTCGATACCGGGGTCCAGCATCTGGTCGACAGCGACCCCCAGGAAGCCATCGCATCCATCGAGAAATCGCTCGTCGGGACCGAGCAAAGGGCCGTGCTGGCGCATGCCCAGAGCGAGTCCGTCGATATGCGGGACCGGCTCGACGAGGTCAGGCGCCGCCAGAAGGTGCTTCGGGAGACGATCGGCGTCGTGGCCGAAAAGCGGCGGGTGACCGAGCCCGTCTTCGGCGAGCTGAAGGACCGGCAACGCCAGCTCGAAAGGTGGCTCACGGATCTCGAGACCGACGATGCCAAAAACAACCTTGCCGATCGGCTGAAGGACCTCACCCACAACGTCTCGGTGATCCATGAACGCAAAACACTGCTGCAGGAATCGCTGACGACGCTGAACCGTTTCAGGGAAGAACTGCAGAAAACCGAGGCGGAGCTCGTGCCCCTGAGCGCCCCGGATGCGGGCATCGACGCCCTGATCGCAGACTTGCGCGTGCGCCGCGACCAACTGGCCGCGTCGCTCGACCAACTCGAATCCAGCGGCGATGAAAAAGTCGTCGCGCGCGTCGAGGCGCTCGCCAGGGAGAAGGGCGAGATCGTGCAGCGATTTGCCCGCCTCGACGACGGCTTCAACATTCTGGATTCGATTCGCCTCGACTTCGACGAACTCAGGGAACGCCGGGCGCATCTGGAACGCGCGCTGGCGGAGGTGGAAACCGATCCGGGCGGCCAGAGCCTGATCGACCGCCAGAACGCGCTGAACGAATTCATCGTGGAATCGCGCCTGCGCCTCACGAGGCTGCAGGATTCATCGGCGACGCTGACCCACTTCAGGGAGGGACTGGTCAAGTCGCAGGCCGAGCTGGTGCCGCTGCAATCCCCGGCATTCGGCATCGAGGCCCTGGTCCGCGAAGTGAATGAAAATCGCGAGATCCTGATCAAGACCCTCGGCGAGATTGAATTCAAGGGCGACGAAAAGCTCAGTTCACGCGTGGAGGCGCTCTCCAGGAACAAGGCCGAGGTCGACGCGCGACTGGCTCACGTTTTCGAGAATTTCCAGAAGCTCGATTCGATGCGAAAGGATATCGGGGAGATATTCACCAGCATTAGAGGCACCCTTAACCGAATAGGTTAAAATCCTCTCCCGAAATTATCGTACCTCACCCGAGAATGCCTGCCGCAACGCGGTCAGCCGGTCGAGCGCCGCCTGTGGCAACGGGCCTTTCTGCACCGCGGCGAGAGCGTCCTCGAACTGCTGCGGCGTCGCCATGCCGACCAGGATGGTGCCCATCGCCGGGTGCGACAGCGCAAACCTGACGGCGGCCTCGGTCAGGCTGGCGGCGAACCCTTCCGCCACCAGGGGCGCCAGACGGCGGGCGCGATCGACATCCGCATCGTAGTGAACAGCCGAACCGATCGGGTCGGGCGCAGCACCGGCAATCGGGTGACGTTCGGCCGAGCCCGAGAGCGCGCCGCCGGCCAGCACGCGGATGCCCACCACGCCAACCCCGGCCGCCGCGGTCGAATCGAACAATCCTGCATAATCCTGGGCCGGATAGTTTTTCGGCAATGGCCCGGCGGCGGACGGATTGAGCATGTTGTAGACGATTTGCGCGCTGTCGAAGGCGCGCGAATCGATCACGCGATGCAGCGCCGCGGTGTCCCCTACCGCCGAAATGCCGAGAAAACCAATCTTGCCCTGCCGGCGCAGCCGGTCGAACGCGGGCACCACATCATCGAGTACCTGGCCGACGCTCAGCGCTGAACCGCCGCCGGCCCCGGTAATCGGATTGTGCAGATGAAGGATGTCGACCCGGTCGAGCCGCAGCCGCGCCAGACTGCCTTCGAGCGAATTCGTGACGGCATCGGCGATGCGGCCGAACTCACCCTCGGGCACACGAACCTTGGTGGCGACGACGACGCCGGCCGGCTTCAGCTTGTGCAGGACTCGGCCAAGGTTGGTTTCGGATTCGCCATTGCCGTACAGCACCGCGGTGTCGAAATAATTCACACCTGATGCGATCGCCCGCGCAATCGTACGTTCCTGGTCGGCGGCATCGCCGCGCACCATCAGGCCGCCGACGGCGCCGCAGCCGAAGCCCAGCACCGAGAGCTGCATTCCCGTGCGGCCAAACATTCGCAATTGCATCGCTGTTGCTCCGTCCAAATCACGTCAGTGCGAAATTAGATCCAGCCGTTTTTCCGGAACCGCCAATAGAGCCAGCCGCAGATGGCCACGATGACGCCGAGCACGAGGGGATAGCCGTACTGCCATTTCAGCTCCGGCATGTGGTCGAAATTCATGCCGTAGACGCCGGCGATCGCGGTCGGCACCGCGAGGATGGCGGCGCCCGCCGCCAGCCGCCTTGTGATTTCGGTCTGCTCGGCCTGGCCGGTCATCAGCCGCGCCTCGAAGGCGAAGGCCAGTACCTCGCGCAGGCTGTCGATGCCTTCCTGCAGGCGCAGCACGTGATCGGTGACGTCGCGGAACAGCGGCTGCATCGCGGGGTCGATCGGCGCCGCCTCGGCATGCTCTAGCCGGCGGCAGACTTCGATCAGCGGCACCACGGCATTGCGCATCCGCAGCAATTCGCGGCGCAGCAGATGAAGTTGATGGATGTCGAGCTGCCCGCTCGGCCTGGCAAACACCCCGTCCTCGATCTCCTCGACTTCGGCCTTGAGCGTTTCCAGCACCGGCTGGTAGTTGTCGACGATGAAATCGAGGATCGCATAGAGGATATAGTCGGCGCCGTTGGCCAGCGTAATGGGGCAGGACTCGCAGCGCTGGCGAACGGTGGAATAGGATATCGAGGCGCCGTGACGGACCGACACGACGTATCCGGCGCCTGCGAACAGATGGGTTTCGCCGAACGCGATGCGGCCCTCGATCCGCTGTGCGGTGCGGGCCACGATAAACAGCGCGTCGCCATATTGCTCGATTTTCGGATGCTGGTGCGCCTTGCCGGCATCCTCGATGGCCAGATCGTGCAGTCCAAGCTGCGCCTGCACCCGCGCCAGCAACTCGGGGCTGGGCTCGAACAGGCCGATCCAGACGACGTGGCCTGATAGCCTTGCCCAATCGCCGGCTTTATCGATCGGAATCTCTTTGACGCGGCGGCCACTGGCATAAACGCTCGAGTTGACGAGACCCGGCTCGTTGCCTTGTCGCTCTGGCAGCGGTGGATTGATCTGGGCGTCCAAGGAACCTCACCGTTTTGCCGGGGAGTAAGGGTTTGATGGCGTGTCACTATACGCCCGAATCGAGCCGTGGATCCCATCAACGACATTTTGGCGGGCCAGGCGGTTCCCCTTCGAACCGTGATCTCCTCGGGGCCGTGCGCCCCTGTCGAACACGAACCCGTGCACTGATCCGACCAGAAAAGCGTGAGCTGGCTCACGCTGGCTGGTTGGGCCATGAACCCGGGATGAAGGCGGCGCCACAGAACCGTAGCAACGTTCGACAGGAGGCTACAATGTCTGCAATTTCCGATGGTGTTGCCTGGCGTACCGGTCTGTTGGATTTGAAGCGCTCGGGCGCCGCGCGGCGGCGGCTTCGGGTATTGGTCAGCGGGCAGAAGTTCATCGCCTGCTTCGACCATCGCGCCAAATCGCGGCTTCACACTTTCCCGGTTCCGGTCTGATCGAACAACCGGTCGGCCTTCATTCAAACCCCGGCCGCGGCACCAGGTTCATCAGCATGTTGGCATAGCCGCCATCGACGGTGATTTCGTCGCCGTTGACATAGGACGAGCGGTCGCTGGCAAGGAACAGGATGGCGTCGGCGATGTCCTGGGGCATGCCGACCCGCCGCAGCGGCACCACCGCACTGCGGCGCTCGGTGACCCCGGGTGTGTCGTAGAACGACTGGCTCATCGGCGTGATCACCATTCCGGGGCTGACGACATTGCTGCGGATGCCCTGCGGCCCCCATTCGCTGGCAAGCTGGCGCGACAGCATGATGACCCCGGCCTTGCTGACGCTGTAGGCGCCGCTCTGGCCCTGCGCGTGGCTGCCTGAAATCGATGAGACGTGAACGATGCTGCCGCGTCCAAGCTTGCGCATCTGTCGGCCGAAGGTCTGGGCGCAGAGGAAATAGCCGGTCAGATTGACCGACAGCACCGCGTTCCATTCGGCCAGCGACAGGTTTTCCAGCCCGCCCGGCCGCAGCACCGCTGCGGTGTTGACCAGGACCCC
>JBKJUA010000069.1:0-18209 GCA_046590305.1 Bradyrhizobium sp. | reverse complement strand
AAGGTAAGGTCACCCCGGCTGTCGTCCCGGCCACCGAGCCGGGACCCATAACCACAGGCGTCCGGGTTTACGCTACGTCGTCGAACAGCGTCCCGGAACGATGGATCACGCGGTATGATCCCGGCGTTCGCCGGGACGACGTTGAGGGGGCGTCGACTCACCCCAGCTGCTTCAGCTTCTCCGCCGCCTGCGGCGCGAAGTACGTCAGAATCCCGTCGGCGCCGGCGCGTTTGAAGCCGAGCAGGCTCTCCATCATCGCCCGCTCGCCGTCGATCCAGCCGTGATTGGCGGCGGCGGCGATCATCGCGTATTCGCCGGACACCTGATAGACGAAGGTCGGCATCGCGAAGGTATCCTTCACCCGCCGCACGATGTCGAGATAGGGCATCCCCGGCTTCACCATCACCATGTCGGCGCCTTCGGCGATGTCGAGTTCGACCTCGCGCAGCGCCTCGTCGGAATTGGCGGAGTCCATCTGGTAGGTGCGCTTGTCGCCGGTCAGCGCCTTTGCCGAACCGATGGCGTCGCGGAACGGGCCGTAGAAGGCGGAGGCGTATTTCGCCGCATAGGACATGATCTGGACGTCGAGGAAGCCGGCGTCGTCGAGCCCCTCGCGGATGGCGCCGACGCGGCCGTCCATCATGTCGGAGGGCGCGATGATGTCGCAGCCGGCTTCGGCCTGCACCAGTGCCTGGCGCACCAGCACCGCAACGGTCTCGTCGTTGAGGATACGGCCGTCCTGGATCAGGCCGTCATGGCCGTGGCTGGTGAAGGGATCGAGC
Organism: Bradyrhizobium sp.; assembly: GCA_046590305.1. GTDB lineage: Bacteria > Pseudomonadota > Alphaproteobacteria > Rhizobiales > Xanthobacteraceae > Bradyrhizobium. Next base: position 17,427 of record JBKJUA010000069.1, on the reverse strand, counting down.
GCCACGTCGCACAGCACGCCGAGATCGGGAAATTCCTTCTTGATGGCGCGCACCGACTGGCAGACCAGATTGTCCGAATTGAGCGCCTCGGAGCCGTGCTCGTCGCGCAGGGAAGGCTCGGTATAGGGGAACAGCGCGATGCAGGGGATATTCAGCTTCATGGCGCGCTCGGCGTCACGCACCGCCTGATCGACGCTGAGGCGGTCGACGCCCGGCATCGAGGCGACCGGAACACGCTTGTTGTGGCCGTCGACTACGAACAGCGGCCAGATCAAATCGTCCGCGGTCAGCACGTTTTCCCGCACCAGCCGCCGCGCCCATTCGGACTTGCGGTTGCGGCGCGGGCGCACCACGAGGTCGAGCGAGGGGGCGGCGAGGGCGGTTTCCCGCCGCGGCGCGTCGCGCATTTCGATCGGACGGCCGAATTTAATCGCCATGGTAGGGTCACTCCTGAAGGCGGCAGACTGGACTTGTTCCAATCCTAACATCTTGCCGGCCGTGCGTCATTGGCATCTTGACCTGTCGCAAATCGGCCGGCGGCCTCGCCTGGCGGATTGATTTTGCCGCGCCGAGGGGTCAAGAGTCGGTCCATGAACGCGTATTTTCCCGTTACGATCGGCACTCCGCATGTCTGAAACCCCATCGCGCGACCAGCCGCGCGACAATGCGATGTCGGTGGCGGCGATTTCGTCAGAGCGAATCGAATCCGACGACAATGCGTGGACCCGTCGGCTGGTGTTTTTCCTGCGCATCATGGCCGTCGTCTCGGTGGCCAAAGGACTCTATCACTGGGCCCAGGTCACCGGCTTCATCGGCGGCGAGGAAGAGGCGTTCGAGAATCAGCCGATGGCGTGGCAGACCGCCACGGTTTATTTCGCCGTGATCGAACTGGTCGCCGCGGTCGGGCTATGGCTGGCGACGCCGTGGGGTGCCGTGGTGTGGCTGACCACCGTGGTATCGATGGCGGTGATCGAGCTGATGTTTCCGGGAATTTACGGTGGCAGCCTGACGGTGGTGGGACTGGAAGCGTTGATGCTGGCGGCGTATCTCGCGCTGGCATGGATGGCGGCGCGCGAGCGGCCGCCATAGCGCGAACGATCACTTCAGTGAGTGCAAGTAAATTCGCGAGAGATGCAGGAAAAGGCGCGCCATCGCCTAAAATTTTCGGGAATTTTCGCGGTAACTTTTGAGTCACCCTAACGCCGCGGTCACACCTGTTACGCAGTCGTTTCGAATTTGAGCGGTACTGTTCCCATATGCGACAGAACGCGCCAACGAAGCGTGAACAGGGGCTCTCCAGCGTTATCGAAAGATTGCGAAAAGTCCTTTATTAGCGGGCTTAATCCGCGATTCACTGTCTTAAATTCATGATCTCTTTATTGTCTTATTTAAGCGGATCTTCAAACCGGCCCCTTAAGTTGAAGCTATCAGGCGGGACACAAGTTTCGTCGAATAAGTCGATAAAAACGACAGCAGGGGAAGTGTCATGATGAAAGCCGTTGCAACGGTGGCCGAAACCACCGAACGCGCTCCGGGTCAAGCTCCGGTGCAGCCGCTCTATCTCGAAGCATTGACTTTGGTGGAGCGGCTGCATCGCCGGCTGCTCGACGTGATCAAGGATGAATTCGATCGTCGCGGCCGTGCCGACATCAACTCGGTGCAGGCGCTGTTGCTCTACAACATCGGCGACAAGGAACTGACCGCGGGCGAACTGCGCACGCGCGGTTACTACCTCGGCTCCAACGTCTCCTACAATCTGAAGAAGCTGGTCGAACTCGGCTTCCTCGATCATCAGCGCTCGCGCGTCGATCGCCGCTCGGTTCGCATCCGCCTGACGCCGCAGGGCCAGGAAATCCGCAAGATCGTCGACGCGCTCTATCAGAAGCACGTCAAGACGGTGGAGCAGGTCGGCGGCATTTCCAACGAGGAATTCGCGACCCTGAACAAATCGCTGCATCGGCTCGAGCGGTTCTGGACCGACCAGATCCTCTATCGGCTCTGAGACCTGTTCGACTGCGAGATCAGGCCAAGCCGGCATCCTAAAAGACCGGCGGCTGGATCGGTGACTTCCCCAAGCGCATCGGCTCGGATTACCGGGCCGGTGCATTTTGTTTCTGCAGGGATTTTTGGCGCCGCCGGGCACAAGTTTCCCGAAATGGAACTTTTTCTTCAGCTCACGCTTATTCCTCGTGTCGGAGGACAAGTCATGCTGGTCGAGCGCGGATTGCAGGTGATGAATGTGGAGGTGGTCGGCGATGCCTATGCCATCGCCGCCAACTATCTGCGTCGGTCCGGCGTCATCCCCGATACGCTCGCCACCAACGACCGGCTGCTGGAGATCATCGTTTCGATGTTCCAGCGTGGCGAATTCAACCGGCTCCGCCTCGCCAACAAGGCGATTGCGAAATTCGAAGCCAGCGTATCCGTTTGACGGACAGCCAGGAGAATCCCATGGAACCCGCCATCGACCGCATTATGTTGACCTACGATCTGCTGGTGAACCGCACCGCCGCCGCCAGCGCCGAAGCGCGCGCCAGGGTGACGGAGTATCTCACGACGCTGATGGAAGCCGGCGAGAAGGATACGCACCGGCTGACGGTTTGCGGGCTGACCTATCTGCGCGAGCTCGACGGGTCAAGCGATCCGGTGAAGGCGGGGTTTACGGGGTTGTAAGGCGCATTGCGGCGACAGACGCCTGTATGCGTTGCTGACATCGCGCAGAGCCGATACACCTTGGGGCAAATAATCACCCCGAGGAAACTCCATGCTTACCCTGCATCACCTCAACGACTCCCGCTCGCAACGAATCCTGTGGCTGCTGGAAGAACTCGGCACGCCCTATGAGATCAAGCACTATCAACGCAACGCCGAGACGCGGCTGGCGCCGCCGGAATTGACCGCGGTGCATCCGCTCGGCAAGTCGCCCGTCATCACCGACGGCGGCATCACCATCGCGGAGTCCGGCGCGATCGTCGACTACCTCATCCGCACGTACGGGAAGGGTGTGATGATGCCGGCGCCCGGCAGCACCGACTACGAATCCTACAATGAGTGGCTGCATTATTCGGAGGGCTCGGCGATGCTGCCGCTGATGCTGAACCTGTATGTGTCCCGGCTGAAGGAGGCCGGCGCTCCCTTGCATCCGCGGATCGACAGCGAGATGAAAAACCATCTCGGCTATGTCGACGGCGCGCTGAAGGGCAGGGAATTCTTTGTCGGGACGTCGCTGACCGGCGCCGACATCCAGATGAGCTTTGTCGGCGAAATGGCCAAGGTGTTCGAAAAGCTCGCGCCGTATCCGAACCTGGCGGCGTGGCTGACGCGGATGCATGCGCGGCCGGCATTCCAGCGCTCGGTCGAGAAGGGCGGGGCGTACCGGTTCGCGAAATAGGGAGCATGAATGCCGCACACAAACCCGATACTCAGCACCCACAGAGATGATCTTTGACGGCGACAGGTTTCGTGTCCGATGTCGCCGCAGGCCTATCGAAGATTGGTGACCCGCGAACTAAACCTTCGCCCGCTTCAGTGTTTTTGCCATCCTGGCGCGCCATTCGTCGCCAACGGCCGCATTGAATTTCTCGACGACGTCCGGCGGCAAGCGAAGGGTGACGGCCTCTTTCGGATTATCAACCTTCGGACGGCCACGCGATCGCTTGATGGTGGCATGCAACTCGGGGCACACCTCGCTAAATGGCTTTGCCCGAGCGAAATCCTCCTTCGTCCATTCCGGGTTATCAGAAACGGCTTCCATGTCCGCTTTGGTGTAGCCGGTCTTGGTTCGGCTAGTTTTAGCTTTGGGCATTGTAGAGCCTTCTTTCTTTTCTCGAAGCGGGCCGCAAGCCCCCGGATTGGGTCCTTCCGTGGAGCCCAAGGCAAACGTCTGCTCGAACCGGGGGTAGCCAGCCCCGCCATCCCCACCATATCTTGCATAAATATCAGCCATGTACCGCAAGCGCTTGGCCGCCGCCGCCTGATATGGTATCCCGCCAGCGCCGCTTTCGATCGCCACACGTGACCGGCCGCACCCTCAGCTAACAGGTTGCGGCGGTGGAGATATTTCGCTCATGAGCTCTTCTGCCACTAGCGCCAAGACCGCTTCCGCGCCCGACTCGTTTTTTACCGCCACCCTGGAGCAGGCCGACCCCGAGATCGCCGCCGCGATCAAGGGCGAACTCGGTCGCCAGCGCCATGAGGTCGAACTGATCGCCTCGGAAAACATCGTCAGCCGCGCGGTGCTGGAAGCCCAGGGCTCGGTGATGACCAACAAATATGCCGAGGGCTATCCGGGCGCGCGCTATTATGGCGGCTGCGAATGGGTCGACGTCGCCGAGAGGCTGGCGATCGACCGGGCCAAGAAACTGTTCGGCGCCGGTTTTGCCAATGTGCAGCCAAACTCCGGCAGCCAGATGAACCAGGCGGTGTTTCTGGCGCTGCTGCAGCCCGGCGACACCTTTATGGGCCTCGATCTCGCCGCCGGCGGCCATCTCACCCATGGCTCGCCCGTCAACATGTCCGGCAAATGGTTCAAGGCCTCGCACTACACCGTGCGGCGCGAGGACCAGATTATCGACATGGATGCGGTGGCCAAACAGGCCGAGGAAGTGCGGCCCAAGCTGATCATCGCCGGCGGTTCGGCCTATTCGCGCGCCTGGGATTTCAAGCGCTTTCGCGAGATCGCCGATTCGATCGGCGCTTACCTTTTGGTCGACATGGCGCATTTCGCCGGCCTCGTCGCCGGTGGCGTGCATGCCTCGCCGGTGCCGCACGCCCATGTCACCACCACGACCACGCATAAATCGCTGCGCGGTCCGCGCGGCGGCCTGATCCTGTGCAATGACGAAGCGCTGGCCAAGAAGCTGAACTCGGCGATCTTCCCGGGCCTGCAGGGCGGCCCGCTGATGCATGTGATCGCGGCCAAAGCGGTCGCGTTCGCCGAAGCGCTGCGCCCGGACTTTAAAATCTACGCCAGGAACGTGGTCGAGAACGCCAAGGCGCTGGCGGAGACGCTGCGCGCCCAGGGGTTCGATATCGTCTCGGGCGGCACCGACAACCATCTGATGCTGGTGGACCTGCGGCCGAAGGGCCTCAAGGGCAACGTCTCGGAAAAGGCGCTCGTCCGCGCCGCCATCACCTGCAACAAGAACGGAATCCCGTTCGATCCGGAAAAGCCGTTCGTCACTTCGGGCCTTCGCCTCGGCACCCCGGCGGCAACCACCCGCGGGTTCGGCGTCGCTGAATTCAAGCAGGTCGGCATGATGATATCGGAAGTGCTCAACGCCATCGCGCAGTCGGAAGCCGGCTCGGCGCCGATGGTGGAAGCCGCGATCAAGGAACGGGTCAAGGCGCTCACCGACCGCTTCCCGATCTACCAGTAAAGGTCTCAGACGGATGCGATGTCCCAGCTGCAACAGTCTCGATACGCAGGTGAAGGATTCGCGTCCGACCGAGGATTCCGCCGTGATTCGGCGGCGCCGGGTCTGTGTCGCCTGCAATTTCCGTTTCACCACCTTTGAGCGGGTGCAGTTGCGCGAACTCACCGTGATCAAGCGCAACGGCCGCCGGGTGCCGTTCGACCGCGACAAGCTGGTGCGTTCGCTGCAGATCTCCTTGCGCAAGCGCCCGGTCGATCCGGAGCGAGTCGAGAAGATGGTCTCGGCGATCGTGCGCGAGCTCGAAAGCGGCGGCGAGGCCGAGATTTCATCGGAAGCGATCGGCGAGATCGTGATGGAGCACCTGCGCCAGCTCGACGACGTCGCCTATGTCCGCTTCGCCTCGGTCTATCGCAACTTTCGCGAGGCCAAGGACTTTGAAACCGTGCTCGGCGAGCTCTCCGGCGACGACGAAGCGCGGCTCGCCACGTTACGCAAATGATCTTCCGCATTCTGGAAGACCAGTACGCGCAGAAATCGAAAGATTCGAAAGCCGCCGACCAGCGCTTCATGCAGCTCGCGCTGTCACTTGGCCGACGCGGGCAGGGCCGCACCTGGCCCAATCCGGCGGTCGGCGCGGTCGTAGTCAAGGACGGCGTCATTGTCGGCCGCGGCTGGACCCAGCCGGGCGGCCGTCCCCATGCCGAACGCGAGGCACTGGCGCGCGCCGGCGAGGCCGCGCGCGGCGCCGCGCTCTATGTGACGCTGGAGCCGTGCTCGCATTTTGGGAAATCGCCGCCCTGCGCCGATGCGGTGATCGCATCAGGGATTGTCCGCGTCGTGTCGGCAATCGAGGATCCCAATCCTGAGGTAGCGGGGCAGGGCCACGCCAAATTGCGCGCCGCCGGCATCGCGGTCGATATCGGGCCGGGGGCTGTGGAAGCCGCGCATGATCATGCCGGGCATTTTCAGCGCGTTCGCGACAAGCGTCCCCACGTGATCCTCAAATTGGCCGTCTCGCCCGACGACAAGATCGCCGCTGCCGGCCACACACCGGTGGCGATCACGGGGGAAGCCGCGAAGGCGCGGGTGCATCTGTTGCGCGCGCAATGCGACGCCATCCTGGTCGGGATCGGCACGGTGCTGTCGGACGATCCTGTCCTGACCTGCCGGCTGCCGGGCATGGAGCCGCGCTCGCCGGTGCGGGTGGTGCTGGACCGTGCCTTGCGAATTCCCGGCACCAGCAAACTGGTGCACTCCGCGCGCGAAACGCCGCTTTGGGTGATGACGTCAAATCTGTCGGAGGCGCCCGCGGCCATGAAGCTGGGCGCGGCCGGCGCGCAGGTGATCCGCGTTCCCATTTCAACCAGCCCGCCGCCGGGGCTCGATCTCGCCGCCGTGCTGCATGCGCTGGCCGGGATGGGCATCACGCGCCTGCTGGTCGAAGGCGGCGCCCGCGTCGCGTCATCCTTTGTCGCCGCTGGCCTGGTCGACGAAGTCTGGCTGTTACGCGGCGCCCATCCGGTCGGCGCCGATGGCGTCCCTGCGCTGGAGGCATTGCCGCTCACCGCCATCACCCGGTCGCCCGCGTTCAAGCTACGTGCTAGCGAAACGCTGCAAAGCGACACCATGACCATTTACGAGCGCATCTCATGTTCACCGGCATAGTTACCGACATCGGCGAGATCGTCAGCCTGACACCCACGGCGCAGGGCCAGCTGCACCGCTTGCGCATCGCCGGCCGCTACGACCAGTCCACCATCGCCGACGGCGCCTCGATCGCCTGCAACGGCGTCTGCCTCACGGTGGTCGCCTCCGGCGTCGGGGCCGGCAAGGCCTGGTTCGATGTCGACGCCGCCGCCGAGACGCTGGCCATGACCACCGCCAGACACTGGGTTACCGGCACCAAGCTCAATCTCGAGAGGGCGCTGAAGATCGGCGACGAACTCGGCGGCCATATCGTGGCCGGACATGCCGATGGCGTGGCTACCATCGTCAAGCGCGACGATCTGCCCGAGATGGCGCGGTTCGAGCTCTCCACCACGCGGGAACTGGCGCGTTTCATCGCGACAAAAGGTTCGGTGACGCTGGACGGCGTGTCGCTGACCGTGAATAGCGTTGCCGACGTCGCGTTTTCGGTGCTGATCATTCCGCACACGCTCGGCGTCACCACGCTGGGTGGCTGGCGCGCGGGCACCGAGGTCAATCTCGAAGTCGATCTGATGGCGCGCTACGCGGCGCGGCTGTCGGAAATGAAGTAACAGGCAGCGATAAATGTGTCATACGCGGGCTTGACCCGCGTATCCATCCTCTTAACAAGATGGATTGCCGGGTCGATCCCGGCAATGAAAAATTTGGATGAAGATCGATGGCGGACGCGCGGCGCGCACAGTTGAAAGACCAGACCGACATATCCGGCGCGCGGGCGCTGATCGTCGAGGCGCGTTTCTATGACGATATCCAGGATGCGTTGCTGGAAGGCGCGGTTGCCGAATTGAAGGCCGCCGGCGTCAGCCACGAGGTGATCACGGTGCCCGGCGCGCTGGAGATTCCAGCCGCCATCGCGATCGCGCTCGATGCCGCCGAAAGCAACGGCAAGCCCTATGACGCGGCGATCGCGCTCGGCTGCGTGGTGCGCGGCGACACCATCCATTTCGAGATCGTGTCGATGGAATCCTCGCGCGCGCTGATGGACCTCGCGGTGAACAGGAAATTTCCGCTCGGCAACGGCATTATCACCGTCAATACCGACGCGCAGGCCTGGGCGCGAGCGCGCGCCAGCGAACTCAACAAGGGCGGTGACGCCGCGCGCGCGGCCTTGGCGATGCTGCGGATCAAGCGCCGGCTGGCAAAGGCCTGATCATGGCAGAGAACAAAAAGCCTGCGCCGGCCAAAGGCTCTGACAACAAGGGCCCCGACAAAAAGGCCAACCGGCGCGGCGCAGCACGGCTCGCCGCGGTGCAGGCGCTCTACCAGATGGACATCGGCGGTGCCGGCCTTAACGACATTTTCGCCGAGTTCGAGAGCCACTGGCTCGGCAACGAGGTCGAGGGCGACACCTATCTGCCGGCCGAGGCCGCATTCTTCCAGGACGTCGTCGCCGGCGTCGTGCGCGACCAGGCCAGGCTCGACCCCGTGATCGACGAGGCGCTTTCCAAGGGCTGGCCGTTGAAGCGGATCGACGCCATTTTGCGCGCAGTGTTGCGCGCCGGGGCCTACGAGCTCGAGCATCGCAAGGACGTGCCCGGCCGCGTCGTGGTGTCGGAATATGTCGATGTCGCGCACGCCTTCGTCGAATCCGAGGAGACCGGCATGGTGAACGCGGTGCTGGACCAGATCGCCCGCCGGTTTCGCGCCGACGAGTTTTCGCGGGGGTAGTTAGGCCTGCGGATGAGACAGCCATGGAGATGGCCTGCTTTGGAGCACTGCGCCAGCTACATATTCGGTCCTCATCATCCGCGAAAGCGGATGACCCAGTACGCGGCGACCCCTCGGTTGATCGCTGGCGTCTCTGGAATACCGGGTCGCCCGGTCAAGCCGGGCGATGACAGTTGTGTGTTGGGTCGCGCCGCATGACCGATCGAAAGCAAGGCCCCTCCGGTGAAGACTCCCTGATCGCCCGCTATTTCCGTCCGCTCGCGACCGATCCCGGTGCGTTCGGTCTGGTCGATGACGCGGCGATCCTGCAGGCCGGCGGTGACGAGATCGTTGTGACCACGGACGCCATCGTCGAGGGCGTGCATTTTCTCCCCGATGACCCCCCCGACAGCATCGCGCGCAAGGCGCTGCGGGTGAACCTGTCCGATCTCGCGGCCAAGGGGGCGGTGCCCGCGGGTTTTGTCCTCACGCTGGCGCTGCGGACCCAGGACGATGGCTGGCTGGCGCCGTTCGCGCGGGCGCTTGGCGAGGATGCCGGCCTGTTCGGCTGCCCGCTGCTCGGCGGCGATACGGTTTCGACGCCGGGGCCGGTGATGATCTCGGTCACCGCGTTCGGGCGGGTGGCGCCGGGCAAGATGGTCCGCCGCAGCGGCGCCAAACCCGGCGACTGCATTGTCGTGACCGGGACGATTGGCGATGCCGCGCTCGGCCTCGATATCCTGAAAGGCGGCGCGGTGGCGACAGCGCTTGCGCAGGACGCCGCGGCAAGCCAAATGCTGGTCGGCCGCTACCGCGTGCCGCAGCCGCGCAATGCGCTGGCGCCAGCGCTCCGCGACCACGCCAGCGCGGCGATGGACGTGTCCGATGGTCTGGCGGGGGATCTCGCCAAGCTGTGCGCGGCGTCCGGAGTAGCCGCCGTGATCGATGCGCAGAGTATCCCGCTGTCGGCGGCTGCCGCGACCTTGCTGGCGCGCGGCACGTTCAGCATCGAGGCGATCGTTTCCGGCGGCGACGATTACGAGATTTTATGCGCGGTCCCGGAGGCCGGCTTCGCGGCGTTCGCGCAGGCAGCCGGACTGGCAGGCGTGGCCGTGACCTCGATCGGAAGGGTCATCGCCGGGCGGTCGGCACCGCGATTCCTCGACATCAAGGGCAACCAGATCGCGTTAAAGCGACTGTCCTACAGCCATTTCTAGAATTCTCCGGCATTCTTGCAAAAACAGCCGGTTCGGACGCAAATACCTGCCGAAATCGTTGGTTTGGGCCCTTCGCAGCGTTGCGCAGGGGATGCGATTTTGGCATGGTCCCGCCGATTTAAGGCCACCCCTTTGGGCAGGGGCAGGCCTTCTTTTAGGCGCCCGCCGCTCCCGCGGTGTGGTGTGGGGTAGATCCAGGATCTGAGGCAAATTCAATGACAGTATTATGGGCGATTGTGCTCTGCGGAGTGCTTTCCATCGTTTACGCCATCTGGGCGACGGCATCGGTCATGAAGGCCGATGCGGGCAATCCGCGAATGCAGGAAATCGCGGCCGCGGTGCGCGAAGGCGCGCAGGCCTATTTGAAACGTCAGTACATGACGATCGCCATCGTCGGCGCCGTGATCTTCGTGCTGCTAGCCTGGTTCCTCGGCATGAAGGTCGCGATCGGCTTCCTGATCGGCGCCGTGCTGTCGGGCGCTGCCGGTTTCATCGGCATGAACGTCTCGGTTCGCGCCAATGTGCGCACCGCGCAGGCCGCCACCACCTCGCTGGCCGGCGGACTTGAACTCGCCTTCAAGGCCGGCGCCATCACCGGCATGCTGGTCGCGGGTCTGGCGCTGCTCGGCGTCACCATCTACTTCGCCTATCTCACCCAGGTGCTGGGCCTGAAGGCCAACGACCGCGTCGTGGTCGATTCGCTGGTGGCGCTCGGCTTCGGCGCGTCGCTGATTTCGATCTTCGCCCGTCTCGGCGGCGGCATCTTCACCAAAGGCGCCGACGTCGGCGGCGATCTCGTCGGCAAGGTCGAAGCCGGCATTCCCGAAGACGATCCGCGCAACCCGGCCACCATCGCCGACAACGTCGGTGACAATGTCGGCGATTGCGCCGGCATGGCCGCCGACCTGTTCGAGACCTATGCGGTGACCGCGGTCGCCACCATGGTGCTGGCCGCGATCTTCTTTGCGACCTCGCCGCTGCTGGTGCCGATGATGACGCTGCCGCTCGCGATCGGCGGCGTCTGCATCCTGACCTCGATCGCCGGCACCTTCTTCGTCAAGCTCGGCGCCAGCCAGTCCATCATGGGCGCGCTGTACAAGGGCCTTATCGCCACCGGCGTGCTGTCGCTGGTCGGCGTTGCCGGCGTGATCTACTGGCTGATCGGTTTCGGTCCGCTGGCGGGCGTGAAGTACACCGGCATGGCGCTGTTCCAGTGCGGCATCGTCGGCCTCGTCGTCACCGGGTTGATCATCTGGATCACCGAATACTACACCGGTACCGACTATCGCCCGGTGAAGTCGATCGCGGCCTCCTCGGTCACCGGTCACGGCACCAACGTGATCCAGGGTCTCGCGATCTCGATGGAATCCACCGCCGGTCCGGCGCTGGTGATCATCGCGGGCATCCTCGTCACCTACAGCCTTGCCGGCCTGTTCGGCATTGCGATCGCCACCACCACCATGCTGGCGCTGGCCGGCATGATCGTGGCGCTCGACGCCTTCGGCCCGGTCACCGACAATGCCGGCGGCATTGCCGAAATGGCCGGCCTGCCCAAGGAAGTCCGCAAGGCCACCGACGCGCTCGACGCCGTCGGCAACACCACCAAGGCAGTCACCAAGGGCTACGCGATCGGCTCCGCCGGTCTCGGCGCGCTGGTGCTGTTTGCGGCCTACAATGAAGACCTGAAGTTCTTCGTCGCCAATGCAACGAAGTATCCCTACTTCAAGGATGTCGCGCCCGACTTCGCGTTGACCAATCCCTATGTCGTGGTTGGCCTGCTGTTCGGCGGCCTGCTGCCGTACCTGTTCGGCGCGATGGGCATGACCGCGGTCGGCCGTGCCGCCAGCGCGATCGTCGAGGAAGTGCGGCGTCAGTTCCGCGAAAAGCCCGGCATCATGCAGGGCACCGACAAGCCGGATTACGGCCGGGCGGTCGACCTGCTGACCAAGGCGGCGATCAAGGAAATGATCATCCCGTCGCTGCTGCCGGTGCTGTCGCCGATCTTCGTCTACTTCGTGATCTTCGCGATCGCGGGCGGCGGTGCCGTTGGCAAGTCGGCGGCGTTCTCGGCCGTCGGCGCCATGCTGCTCGGCGTGATCGTGACCGGCCTGTTCGTGGCGATCTCGATGACCTCCGGCGGCGGCGCCTGGGACAATGCCAAGAAGTACATCGAGGACGGCCATTACGGCGGCAAGGGCTCCGACGCCCACAAGGCCGCGGTAACCGGCGACACCGTCGGCGATCCCTACAAGGATACGGCGGGTCCCGCCGTCAACCCGATGATCAAGATCACCAACATCGTGGCGCTGTTGCTGCTGGCGATCCTGGCGCACTAAGTGGCGCGTTACGACTGCAACGCAAAACCCCGCGGCGCAAGCCGCGGGGTTTTCTTTTTCTCATGATGACGGCGGTGCGCATAGCGCGGTTCGCCTCAGCCCGCGTCCATCTGCAGGCCTTCCTGCTTGATGATGGCGCTGAACTTCGCGGTCTCCGCAGCTATGAAGTCCGTATATTGCTGCGGCGTGCCGTGATCGGTGCGAGCGCCGATCTTGGCCATGTTCTCCTTGATGTCCGCGCGCTCCAGGAACACCTTGATTTCCTTGTTGAGCGCGTCGAGCACCGGCGCCGGCGGGGCCTTCGGCAGAAAAATGCCGAACCAGGACGAGACGTCGAACTTGGCCAGCTCCGGTACGCTCTCGCGCATGGTCGGGACCTTGGGCGCCAGCGCGGCGCGCTCGGTCGTGGTCACCGCCAGCGCGTTGAGCTTGCCGGCCTCGACCTGGGGCAGCGTCGGATAGAGATTGTCGAACAGCACCTGGATATCGCCGCCAAGCGCTGCCTGCAACGCCGGGCCCGCGCCACGGAACGGCACATGCACCATCTTCAGCCCCGTCAATTGCAGGAACCATGCGGCGGTGAGGTGAGGGCTCTGTCCGATGCCGGAGGAGCCGTAGGTCAGCTTGTCCGGATTGGCCTTGATGTAGGCGATCAACTCGGCGATTGACTTGATCGGCACCGACGGATGCGCCGAGATGATATTCGGGATCCGGATCAGATTGCTGACCGGCTGCAATTCGTCGGCCTTGTACTTCATGTTCCGGAAGATGCTGTAGGCGATCGCGTTGGGGCCGGGATTGCCGACCAGGATGGTGTGCCCGTCAGCCTTCTGGCGCACCACTTCCGCGGTGCCGATGGTGCCGCCGCCGCCGGAGCGGTTTTCCACCACCGCGTTCTGGCCCCACGCCGTCTGCAGATGTGCCGCCAGCAAGCGTCCCATCACGTCGGTGGTGCCTCCCGGCGCGGCCGGTACGATCAGGCGGACGGTTTCGGTCGGGCGCCAGTCGGCGCCGAGGCTCGCGCGCGGCAGAATGGCAGCCGCGGAGATCGCTGCGGCGCCGGTGAGCACGCGGCGGCGGGTAATCAGTCTGGTCACATTTCGCTCCTTGGTGAAATTTTTTGTTGGCGGGGAAAGCGTAGGGAATGCGTGCGGGGACTGCAAGCCGACGGCTTGGCGCAGGCGCACCTCACCGTGTCCGGGATAAGTAATGCAGCTTGCGCTAGTTGAAGCTCAGCAGCTTGAACAGCGGCGTCAAATAGCTGAGCTCCTGGCCGGAGGTTGGCGTGGTGCGGCTGACGAAGTCGAAGATCCGGCCGTCCTGCAACCCGTAATTGGCGAGCCGCTGCACCTGGCGATTCCGATCGAAATAGACCGCGATCACGCGCTGGTCGACCACCTGCTGGTTCATGAACGCGACCTTGCGTTCGGAACGCTGCGAAATGTAATAAAACACCTCGCCGTTCAGGGTTGCGACCGTGGACGGCGTGCCCATCACGATCAGCACCTGATCCTGGCTGGCGCCGATCGGAATTTGCTCAAGCGCGCCGGGCGGCAGGATATAGCCCTTCTGGAACTGTTCGCCGGTGCAGGCGCCGAGCGCCGCGCACACCAGGGCGATCGCGGCGATCGCCCGCATGCCGCGCCAGCGCGCGGCGAGGCCGCGCGGAGAGGGCACGCGGGAGGCTGTCTGGCTCAATTCAGTCATTCCGGAACTGGTCCCATCCCCTTGCATCGCGCGAGGCGTTGACGTACCGGGCAGCACGCTGGATTGCAACATGCGCGGACACCCAAAGGCAAACCTTTGGGGCTCGCTTTCGGAACCCACAATGCTTTGGCCGTTCAATCACTTCAGGAAGCCCCGGATGCCCTCGCCGGGCACCATTGAGGCCATCTATGGCATGATCGTGACGCAAGCGCGAGAACCGCTGTTTTATCGGGACTTGGGCGTGGCGGACACGGTTAACGGCCGTTTCGATCTCCTGGTGCTGCATTTGTGGATGGTATTGCGGCGGATGAAGTCGCTGGAGGCCGGGGCCGACCAGTCCCAGACGCTGTTCCCTCAAGCGCTGTTCGACCGCTTCTGCGAGGACATGGACGCCAATCTGCGCGAAATGGGGGTCGGCGACGTCAAGGTCCCGAAGCGGATGCGGGCCTTCGGGGAGGCGTTCTACGGCCGCGTGGCGGCCTACGATCTCGCTTTGAGCGCGGGCCGGGAGCCGCTGGCGCTGGCTTTGTGCAAGAATATCCTGAACGGCGAACAGCTCGACAAGGCCCGTCAACTGGCCGTCTATGCCGAGGCGGCGCTGGCCGACCTCGCGGCACGGGACGACACGGCATTGCTGGGCGGATCGTGGAAATTCCCTTCGCCAGCGCAGACAGGCGTTTAAGCCATGAACAGACCGACTGCCAAGACCGACAAACCCGATCCCTGGCGCATTCCCCTTGCGGTGGCGCAGATCCCCGACACCGGACTGCATCGCGACCTCGAAGCCGACCAGGCGGTGCGCGAGGCCATCGCCGAGGTCGGCGGCTTGCGCGAAGTTCTCGCCGCCAGCGCGTCGCTCGACGTCACCCCGATGAGCAGCGGGCGCTTCCACGTCGAGGGCAGGGTTCGGGCGCGGATCGGGCAGACCTGCGTGGTGACGCTCGATCCGATCGAGAACGACATCGACGAACCGATCGATTGGATCTTCGCGCCGCCGGAGCAAATTCCCGAGATGGCCGACCTGGTCGACGAGGCCGCCGAGAGTGCGGTGGAAATTCCGGATCCGCCGGAGCCGATCGAAAACGGCGTGATCGATCTCGGCCGGATCGCGACCGATGCGCTGTATCTCGCCGTCGATCCCTATCCGCGCAAACCGGATGCGGTGTTCGAGCCGCCTGACGTGCCCGAGGATCCCGAGGATCATCCGTTTGCCGCGCTCAAGGCGCTGCAGCTCGACGCCAAACCGCCCGGCCCGAAGAAGCCGGGAAAGGCCTAGAGCGGGCTTTCAGGCCCCTGAAGCCTCGCTGAAGCGTGGATGAATCCGCCTCAAGCTCGCATTCCCGTTGAAGCGGATTCGGTGTAGGTGCAGGAATGTCTCGTAATACGTTGAACTGGCTCGTATTATCGGTATTGCCCGATTCTGCCCTGGTTCAACCGGTTCCGTAAAAGGTGACGTTCAAGAGGTTGTGTCGGGCAGGGGACACGGTATTGTCCCGGCCCGGCCGGGGCGCAATAGCGCTTCGCCGATCGCCGCCATCAGTGGCGATTTCCAGTTCGCGGCCGAGCACTTCAAGACCGCAGCACAAGATCAGGTTTCCGGGTTTTCATGCCGAAAAAGGTTCGAATCGCGCTTGACGCCATGGGTGGCGATTTCGGTCCATCGGTCGTCGTCCCGGGGGCCGCCGTCGCGTTGACCCGGCATCCCGACAGCGAATTTCTGCTGTTCGGCGATCGGGCGCTGATCGACCCCGAGCTTCAAAAACACCCGGCGTTGAAGGCGGTCTCGCGCGTCATCCATACCGACGTCGCCGTCAGCATGCACGACAAGCCGAGCGTGGCGCTGCGCCGCGGTCGCAAGACCTCGTCGATGTGGCTGGCGATCGACGCCGTCAAGAAGGGCGAGGCCGATGTCGCGGTCTCCGCCGGCAACACCGGAGCGCTGGCGGCGATGGCGCGGTTCTGCCTGCGCATGTTGCCCGGCATCGACCGGCCGGCGCTGGCGGCGATATGGCCCACGGCGCGCGGCGATTCGGTCGTCCTCGACCTCGGCGCCACCATCGGCGGCGATGCGCATCATCTGGTGGCGCTGGCGGTGATGGGCAGCGCGCTGGCGAGCGTGCTGTTCGATCTGGAACGCCCGACGGTCGGACTCCTCAATATCGGGGTCGAGGAAATCAAGGGCCGCGAGGAGATTCGCGAGGCGGCGGAACTGCTGCGCGCGATGAACCTGCCGCAACTGGAATATATCGGCTTCGTCGAGGGCGATGGCATCGGCAAGGGTGCCGCCGACGTCATCGTCGCCGAGGGTTTTAGCGGCAACATCGCCCTGAAGGCCGCCGAGGGCACGGCGCGGCAGATCACCGAATTCCTGCGCAACGCCATGTCGAGCAGCTGGCGCGCGAAGATCGGCTATTTGTTCGCCAAAAACGCCTTCAAGGCGCTGCGCGACAAGCTCGACCCCTCGAAATCCAACGGCAGCGTGGTGCTCGGCCTCAACGGCATCGTGGTCAAGAGCCATGGCGGCACCGACGCCGAAGGCTTTGCCTATGCGGTCGATGTTGGCTATGAGATGGCCCGCGACGACCTGATTAACAAGATCAAACAAATGCTCAATCGCGACAGCGGCGCGCTGGCCCAGGCGCAGACATCGCAGGAGGCTGTCTCGTGACTGCAATACGTTCGGTCGTGCTCGGCTGCGGCTCCTACCTGCCGCAGCAGATCCTGACCAATGCCGAGCTGGCGGCGCGGATCGACACTTCCGACGAGTGGATCGTGCAGCGAACCGGGATCCGGCAGCGCCACATCGCCGCCGAGGGCGAGTTCACCTCGCATCTGGCGCTCAACGCGGCGCGCGCGGCACTGGCCGATGCCGGGATTGACGCCCAGTCGATCGACCTGATCGTACTCGGCACCTCGACGCCGGACAATACCTTTCCCGCCACCGCCGTCGCGGTGCAGGCCGCCCTCGGCATTACCCATGGCGCGGCCTTCGACCTGCAGGCGGTCTGTTCGGGCTTCATCTTCGCCCTGTCGACCGCCGACAATTTCCTGAAGACCGGCGCCTTCAAGCGCGCGCTGGTGATCGGCGCCGAAACCTTTTCGCGGATCCTCGACTGGAACGACCGCGGCACCTGCGTGCTGTTCGGCGACGGCGCCGGCGCCGTCATTCTGGAAGCGCAGGAGCAGCCCGGCGAGACCAGCGACCGCGGCATCCTGACAACGCATCTGCGCTCCGACGGCCGTCACAAGGCGAAACTCTACGTCGATGGCGGACCGTCCTCGACCCGGACGGTGGGTTATCTGCGGATGGAGGGCCGCGAAGTGTTCAAGCACGCGGTCGGCATGATCACCGACGTGATCTACGATGCGTTCAAGGCCACCGGCACCACGGCGGAGGACATCGACTGGTTCGTTCCGCACCAGGCCAACAAGCGAATC
>JBKJUA010000132.1:0-3964 GCA_046590305.1 Bradyrhizobium sp. | reverse complement strand
GCGATCCTGATCGAGGCCTCCAGCGGCAGCGTGCTGTTCGAGAAGAACGCCGACGAGTTGCGCCCGCCCTCCAGCATGATGAAGCTGATGACCGCCGAGGTGGTCTTCAACGCCATCAAAAAGGGCGAGGTCAAACTCACCGACGAATACCGCGTCAGCGAAAATGCCTGGCGCCGGGGGGGCGCGCCTTCGGGCGGCTCGACCATGTTTGCCGCGATCCACAGCAAGATCCCGGTGGACGATCTGCTGCGCGGCGCCATCATCCAGAGCGGCAACGACGCCTGCATGATCCTGGCCGAGGCGATGGCCGGCAACGAGCGCACCTTCGCCACCGAGAATATGACCAAGCGCGCGCGCGAAATCGGCTTGACCAAATCGACCTTCGGCAATTCGAGCGGGCTGCCCGATCCCGCCAACAAGATGACGGTGCGCGAACTCGCCAAACTCGCCCGTCACATCGTCCTGACCCATCCCGATTTCTACAAACTGTTCGGCGAGCGCGAATACACCTGGAACAAGATCCGGCAGCAGAACCGCAATCCGCTGTTGAACTCGCTCGAAGGCGCCGATGGGCTCAAGACCGGCCATACCAAGGACGGCGGCTACGGCCTGGTCGGCTCGGCCGTGCAGAACGGCCTGCGCCTGATCGTGGTGGTCAACGGCCTGACGGATCCCGACGATCGCGCCTCCGAAGCCAGGAAGATGCTGGAATGGGGATTTCGCAATTTCGAGGCCCGCACGCTGTTCGCGGCCGAGCAGCCGGTCGGCTGGGCCAAGGTATTTGGCGGTGAGAGCCGTTCGGTCAAGCTCGCCAGCCCCGAACCGATCAAGGTGATGGTGCAAAAAAACGGCAACGACAAATTGATCGCGCGCGTGGTCTATAACGGCCCGGTGCGGGCGCCGGTCGAGGCGGGCCAGCGGGTCGGGTTGGTCAAGGTCTGGCGCGGCGCCAACCTCGCGATGGAAGCGCCGGTCTTTGCGGCCGAGCCGGTCGCCCAGGGATCGACGATGCGGCGGGCGATCGACGGCGCCAGCGAACTCGTGATCGGGATGTTTCGCGCCGGCGCCGAGAAGCTCTGACCATGGCCGAGCCAGCCGTCAAACGAGTTGCCGGGCGCGGGCGATTCATCACCTTTGAGGGCGGCGAGGGATCGGGCAAATCCACCCAGATCAAGACGCTGGCGGAACGTCTCAACGCCGCCAAACTTCGCACCCTGGTCACCCGCGAGCCCGGGGGATCGCCGGGCGCGGAGATCATCCGCCATCTGGTGCTGTCCGGCATGGGCAAGCTGCTCGGGCCCGACGCCGAGACGCTGTTGTTCGCGGCCGCGCGCGACGACCATGTGCGCACGGTGATCGAGCCGGCGCTGGCCGAGGGCACCTGGGTGCTGTGCGACCGGTTTTCGGATTCGACGCGCGCCTATCAGGGCAGGCTGGGCCAGGTTACGCCGGCGTTTCTCGACGCCATGCAGCGCGTCACCATCGGCGATCTCAAGCCCGATCTGACGCTCATTCTCGATGTTCCCGTGGAGATCGGCATGAAACGCGCGGCGATCCGGCGTGGCGCCGGCGCGCCCGACCGGTTTGAATCGGAAAACCTCAACTTCCACCAGGACCTGCGCGAGGCGTACCGGCAGATTGCCGCCGACGATCCGCAGCGCTGCGTGCTGGTCGACGCCAATGCCGATCCCGCGACCGTCGCCGCCAGTGTGTGGGCGGCCTTGCGCGACCGTTTCTTCAAGGCCGATGTCGACAGCGTGGCCAGGCTCGCATGAGCGCCCGCAAGGTTGAGCAGGATATCTCGGCGCCTCATCCGCGCGAAACCACCGCCTGGTTCGGCCATCGCGACGCCGAGATGGCGCTGCTGGATGCCTATCGCAGCGGGCGCATTCCGCATGCCTGGCTGATCGGCGGCGCGCAGGGCATCGGCAAGGCGACGCTGGCCTATCGGATGGCGAAGTTCGTGCTCGCCCATCGCAATCCGCTGGCACCTTCTGTGCAAAGCGCCAAGACCCTTGATGTCGAGCCCACCGACCCGGTGGCGCGCCACGTCGCGGCCGGCGCCCATGGCGGCCTGCTCACGCTGGAGCGCACCGCCAACGACAAGGGCGTGATGCGCACCGTCATTGTCGTTGATCAGACCCGGGAGACCGTTTCATTTTTCGGTTCGACCGCAGCGGTAGAAGGCTGGCGGGTCTGCATTGTCGATACCGTCGACGAGCTCAATCCCCAGGCCGCAAACGCGCTCTTGAAGATTCTCGAGGAGCCGCCGCGGCAATCGCTGTTCCTTCTCGTCAGCCATGCGCCGGCGCGGTTGTTGCCGACGATCCTGTCCCGCTGCCGCAAACTGCCGTTGCGGCCGCTCTCGACCCCCGACGTCCTCGGCGCCGCTGCTGCAGCCACCCATAGCGCAATCGACGATCCCGCGCTGAATGAGGCGGCGGAAGCGGCGGAGGGCAGCGTTTCGCGCGCGCTGACCCTGCTCGGCGGCGACGCCCTGAAACTGCATCAGCGCACCGCGGCGTTGCTGGCGACCTTGCCGCAGGTCGATCCGCGCGAGCTGCATGCGCTCGGCGACGCCCTCGGCGGCAGCGACCGGGTGGCGCTGGCGGCCTTCATCGACAGCGTCGAGCGCTGGGTCAGCGCGCGGCTGCGGGCCGACGACGCCAATGCCAACGCCAACCTCCCGCGCCTTGCACGGCTGGCGGAGGTGTGGGAAAAGATCAACCGCGCCGCGCGCGACACCGAATCATACAATCTTGAACGAAAACCACTGGTTTTCTCGGTGTTCGGGATGCTTGCGGAAGCAACGCGATAAGCGTTCCGTGCGCGATCACCTCCCGGCCATCCGGTTTGAGCGATAAAGGAAATTGTGGTGGCGACACTTAAAAGCAAGCCAACGACGAAGAAGGCCCGTAAGGCCTCCCGTATCAGTGCCAGCAAGGCCGCGCCCGCGAAAAAACGCGGCAAGCGCGTGGTGAAGAAAGCCAAAAAAACGGCCAGGAAAACCGTCAAGAAGACGGTCAAGAAAGCCGTGAAGAAAGCGGTCAAGAAAACCGCGAAGAAGACGCGAAAGGCGGTTGCCCGGAACACAGCCGCCAAGAAATCGAAGGCCGCCAGGCGCCCGGCAAGAAAATCCGCCAGCAAGGCAACATCGAACACGACGGTTTCTGCACCGAAGCCAACGCCGGTTGCCAAGCCGGTACGCAAGGTCACCGCCAAGCCTTCGAACAAGCCTGCTGTTGTCGCGCCCGCGACGGCCTCCGTCGACACCAACAATTTCTACATCACGACCGCGATCGCGTATCCGAACGGTTTGCCGCATATCGGCCACGCCTATGAGGCGATCGCGACCGATGCGCTGGCGCGGTTTCAGCGGCTCGACGGCAAGGATGTGTTCTTCCTCACCGGGACCGACGAGCACGGTCAGAAGATGGTGCAGACCGCGGAAGCCGAGAAGCTGCCGACGCTGGATGTCGCGACCCGCAATGCGCTCCGGTTCAAGGCGATGGACGAGCGTCTCAACGTCTCGTTCGACCGCTTCATCCGCACCACGGAAGAACAGCATCACCGCTCCAGCCAGGAAATCTGGAAGCGGATGGCCGCCAATGGCGACATCTATCTCGACAGCTATGCCGGCTGGTATTCGGTGCGCGACGAGGCCTATTACGCCGAGGACGAAACCACCGTCGGCGAAGACAATGTGCGGCGCGGCCCGCAGGGCTCGCCGGTCGAGTGGGTCGAGGAGAAGAGCTATTTCTTCAAATTGTCGGCCTATCAGGACCGGCTTCTCGCGCTCTATGCCAACCAGCCTGATTTCATCGGGCCGGACTCGCGCAAGAACGAAGTAGTCAGCTTCGTCAAAGGCGGTTTGCGGGACCTGTCGATTTCGCGAACCACCTTCGACTGGGGCGTCAAGGTTCCAGGCGACCCCGAGCATGTGATGTATGTCTGGGTCGACGCG
>JBKJUA010000042.1:0-13785 GCA_046590305.1 Bradyrhizobium sp. | reverse complement strand
ACCTCGACTTCGCCGTCGACGCCGTTGACGACGTTGAACGGACGCTCGAACACCTTGCCCTCGTTCTTGGCGATGGCGCGATACTCGCCTTCGGACAGCACGACGCGCGGGAATGCGCCGATCGATTCCTTGATGACGTCGCCGCCCGGCGTGATCACCGACCATGCGGTGTTCGCCAGCGCCTCGCCGCCCTTGTCGCTGACCAATTTCAGGGTGATCACGGCGGCGCGATGGGTGATGGCCACGTCGGTCAGCTTGCCGGCCTGAACGCGGATGTCCGAACGCACCACGGAATTGGCGTCGCCGTAATTCGAAATGATGTAGTAGGTGCCCTCCGGCAACAGCGCGACGTCACCCGCGGCGACGTTCGGCACCAGCGAAGCGCGCTCGCCGCCATCGAACTGGCTGCCCTTGTAGAGCGCGAAGGAAATCTGGTTCGCCGGAATCCGGCTGGAGCCGACACGGCCCTCGATGCGCAGGCCGCCGGCCGGAAGCACGAAGGATTCGCGGTCGGTCTCGGATTTCAGCGTCACCGGCCGCACCGCGCTCACCAGCCCCATCGTGACATGGACGACGTAGCCGCCCGGCGGCAGCACGATGTTGGGGGTGGCGCCGCGATCCTCGCGGATCAATTTGAAAACGCCGGCCTCATCGGGCTTGTCGGCGAACACCCGCCACACCAGCCCGTTGTTGATGACGGGCATGTCCTTGCCGTAACGCGCCGTCAGCGACAGCACGGCCTGGCCGGCGGTCGATGCGCCCGGCGGCGGAACCACCGGCGGCACCGCGGCGATCGACGGCTGCGTCAAAGGTGGGGGCAAAATCGGCGTCGACGCCGGACCCGACGGCGGGGCCAGATTCATCGCCGGTCCGGAAGGCGCCTCCGGGACCGAGGCCGGCGGCACCGGCGGCGGCCGGTCACTGAACATCTGGGCCGAGGCAGGGGCTGCAAGCGCGACTGCCAGAATTGCGGCACGCGCGAGCGCCGGGAACAGGCGTCCGCCCCACCCGGAACCAGCAATCCCTTTATCCCCTGATGTCATGCAGATGCTTTTCACCGAAAACGCGGCAAATTCAAGCCTGTGACCAAGCGTTCGCAGGATGTTCCCGCTATGGAACCCGAAAAGTGCCCATGAGTTGGTCCAGTGTTCCCGGGAGGCCGCGATCCCGTCACAATCCGGTACGCGGCACGACCTATGCTTAGTGCTGCATTCAATGGGCTGAAAACAAAGCGAAGAGCCTTGTCCGGCAGGGAGAGTCAGGTGCTGAAGAGTTTGATCGGACGCGTCGTCGAGGATCAGGACAAGGTCGGGCTCGGCAGTATCAGGCGGCCGGTCATCGGATTGGCGCTGGGTGGCGGCGCCGCACGCGGATTCGCCCATATCGGGATTCTCAGAACATTGCTGGCCCACGGCATCGTTCCCAATGTCGTGGTCGGTACTTCGATCGGCGCCGTGGTCGGCGGTGCCTATGCCGCCGGGCAGCTCGATACGCTGGAGCAATGGGCGCGCGGCCTGCAGCCGCGCAATATCCTCGGCTATCTCGACATCCGCCTCAACGGCTCCGGGCTGATCGGCGGCGACAGGCTGGCGTCGCAGCTGGAAGCCGCCATCGGCCCGACTCTGATCGAGGACTTGCCGCTGAAATTCGCGACCGTTGCGACCGAAGTCCGCACCGGGCACGAGATCTGGCTCACCCGCGGCCGCATGGTCGATGCGATGCGCGCCTCCTACGCGCTGCCCGGGATTTTCTCACCCGTGCTGGTCGGCGACCGCTGGCTGGTCGACGGCGCGCTGGTTAATCCCGTGCCGGTGTCGGCGGCGCGCGCGCTGGGCGCGGAAATCGTGATCGCCGCCAATCTCTGCAGCGACATCTTCTCCACGACGATCTACTCCCACGGCCCGACGGCCGCAGCGCCCGAGGCCGGGGTCGAGCCGGCACCGCCGAAACGCGGCTTCGGCCGGTTGTTCTCCGCCGAGCGCGCCATGAAACGCGAATTCTTCGGCAGCGGCGGCCGACCCGGCATCTCCTCGGTCATGGTCGATGCGTTCAACATCATGCAGGACCGTATCACCCGCGCACGCCTCGCCGGCGATCCGCCGGATCTGCTGATCACGCCCCGCGTCGGTCAAATCGGCTGGTTCGATTTCCACCGCGCCGAGGATCTGATTGCCCATGGCGCGCGCGCCGCCGAGCGCGCCATCGACTCCATCCAGGAAGCCATCCAAATGCTGGCGCCGGTGGCGGGCGAGCCGGGTGCCCTCGCCGACAAGGCATCGTGACCGCACAGCCTGCCTTAAGGAGTCGAGGATCAGGCGGTCTTGATATAGTTCTGCAGCGCTTCCTGCTCGGTCTCGAATTCCCTGACCCGCCATTTGACGATGTCGCCGATCGAGATCAGGCCGACCACCGCACCTTCCTCGACCACCGGCAGATGCCTGAACTTGCCGAGTGTCATCATTTCCATGATTGCTGAGACCGTATCTGACTGCCTGCAACTGATGACCTTGCGTGTCATCACGGAACTCACCGGCTCTTCCAGCACGCCGGCGCCACGATCGCCGAGCACACGCACGATGTCACGCTCCGACAGGATGCCCTCGATACGGCCCTTGCTCATCACCAAGACGGCGCCGATCTTCCGATCCGCCAGAACCTTGATCGCAGCAGCGAGCTTGGCGTCCGGCTCGACGCTCTGGATCTGATGGCCTTTGGTGTCGAGGATTGCACGTACCGTCATTGTCGCCTCCCTGAAGCCGATCACGCCCATAAGCGAGCGCGACCTTTTGTTCCGAGTCTTCAATTTGCTATCTGGTCTTCAATTCAACAGCCCAGCGCCGATTTCGTTGCAGGCGCTTTGGCAAGCACGGCCATTAGCACGTTCGCGGGCTCAAGCCCGGCTACACAGATCAACGATGATGAATGAAATCGCGTTGCGCCGCAAGCGACCATCAGCCGCGATCCGGAACATCCGGGAATGTCGCATCCACGGCATCGGCGCGCGCGCGCGGGATCGGATCGAACAGCGAAAACAACACCAACCCTGCCAGAAAGCCGCCGATATGCGCCTGCCAGGCGACGCTGCCGCCGTCGGCGCCGATCGAGATCGATCCGATGCCGAAGATGATGTTGACGCCGAACCAGACCGCGAGAAAGCCGAGCACGCGCGGGTCGCGGAATGCACGTATCAGCGACAGCGCCGGCACGCGCGCCGCCGCATTGGCGTCGCCGCGGCTGAACGACAGGAAGCTTCCCTGCACGAAGGCAAAGCGAATCGCCGCCGCCATCGCGCCGGACACCGACGCCGAAGCGCCGATCATCGGCGCGATCGCGTGTTCATGGGTGACGAGATGCGCCAGCGCTCCGGCCACCGCGGTCACCGCCATGAAGGCGAAAAACCTGAGGGTCCCGAAGCGGCGCGCCAGCGCGCTGCCGAACGGCAGCAGCCACAGCACATTGAAACCGATATGGCTGAGATTGGCGTGCAGCAGTGAATAGGTGACGAAGGTCCAGATCCTGGCGCCGGCGCCGCCCGGAAAGGCGAACGCGAGCGGCGTGGAATCGTAGCGTTGCGGAATGAAGCCGAACACCTCGATGGTCCAGTATTCCAGATCGGGCGGCAGCAGCACGCGCAGGTGAATGACCGCAATCAGCAGCACATAAGCGGTCAGCGCGCCGGGCAGCGTCAGGATCGGTTCGCGCGGGCTGTCCTGCGACAATTCTGGCGGGGATTCCAAGGGCTCAAGACCTGAAGCAAGCGGCTCACGGGAGCGATTGCGCCCCAATAGGCGGCTTGGCCCAACTGTGCAAGTGCACAAACGCCATTCTCGTGTCCCGGACGCGGTGCAGCGCCTCTTGGTGGTGCTCCGCAGAGCCGGGACCCATGGCTTGGCATTGATGCATTATCGCAAATAAACTGGGCCCCGGCTCAGCAGCGCACCGCTACGCGCTGCGCCGCGTCCGGGGCACGAGTGCGAAATAAACGGCCGTTCTTCGTTTACATTCTCGCGAGCAAGCGGAATGGGACGCTGTATATCGGCGTTACGAATAATCTCGCACGACGAATGACCGAGCATAAGGGAAGGCTTGTTCCCGGGCTCACACGGCAATACGGCGTCGATCAACTGGTATACTTCGAGATGTTCGACACCATCCTTGAAGCGCGCGCAAGAGAGCATTCGTTAAAGTGGTGGCGGCGCGCATGGAAGATCGACCTGATCGAGAAGCTGAACCCCGATTGGCGCGACCTCACGAGTGAGCTCAATTCATGACTCGTGTCCCGGACGCGGTGCGGCGCCTCTTGGCGATGCGCCGCAGAGCCGGGACCCATGGCGATGCCCGCCTGCCAGATGGACCCCGGCTCAGCAGCGCACCGCTAGGCGCTGCGCTGCGTCCGGCACGAGAGCCAAAGAAAAAGGGAGGGTGCTGAGACACCCTCCCTCATCCGTGTCGATCTTTTCGCGCCGAGGCCCCGGGTGACATCCCCACCCCTCCCCGCGCGATGACCAAACTGTTTGACGCCGCCTGTGTAACGTAACAACTCGCCGGCCCCTGGAGAAAACCGGCTGATGTGAGCGAGCGGACCCTAACCAGCTCCGCGCGGATCCCCAAGGCGATAGTTAATTTAACGTTAACGGCGCAAAGACGCCGCCGGAGCGGCGAAAACGCGCCCACGGCATGGACGCTGCAAAGCCTGTCTTGCAAAACAAACCGGGGAATGCGCGTGGGCGAAAGCGGGACATATCTGTCCCGCCAGTCCGGGCGCGAGGGTCAAGGCTGAATAATGAAACATCCGTCAAGCCGAGAGTTCTACGCCTATTGGGACCAGAAGCGCGGCGACGCGCGCGCCCCCGATCGCAGCGAGATCGAACCCGGCGCGGTACGCGAGCTGCTCGGCGATATTTTCGTGCTGTCTTACGACAGCACCGCCGGTTACCCGTTTCGCGTCGCCGGAACGCGGGTCTGCGCCCTGCTCGGCTGCGATCTGAAGGACCGCAGTTTCTCCGCGCTGTTTTCAGCCGACAACCGCCGCGAGATCGAGGACATCATCGCGGTTGTTTCGGAAGAAATGCTGGCGGCGGTCGCCGGCATTACCGCCATCTCGGAGGACGGCAGGACGGCGCATCTGGAATTGTTGCTGCTGCCGTTCAACACCCGCGCGCATTCACCGCTGAGCCTGACCGGATTGTTGGCGCCGTTCGAAAGCGATCATCGCCAGCTCAGCGATTTCAAACTGACGTCGTGGCGCTACATCGGCCATCAACCGCAGAAATTCATCCCGCGCGCGTTGCGCAAGCTCGCGGTCGCGCGCGGCTTCATGGTGTATGAAGGGCTGCGCTGAAGCGCTTCCCGCAGAATCAGAATCCAGTATCAACGCTTCGGGACGTCCGCATTTATCGCGTGGCGGAATTAGACCGACTTGAAGAATGTCAGCCCCGCTTGCCTTCATCGTGCGCGCGCACCTACGCCGCAAGGCATCGCCATGATTGCACGCGACACGGGCGCGCAGTTGGAAACGGTTTTGCAGATTGGACGTGACGCCGCGTCCAGCGCATGCCAGTATCCCGAAATAATCAAAGCTCGCGCACGTTGGACGAAGCGCGGCTGCCAGGGAGGGGACTGCACAACGTTCGCGTAAGCGGCGTCGCTTCCCATTGGCCTAATGTGTCCGTGGGCGTCGCATGGGACAACAGATTGTCCATCGTCTGCTGATTTCCTTCCCCGCTTTGCTCGGGGTTCTCTTCCTCTGTTTTTGTCTGTTGCAGGTGGTGCCCGCCGATCCGGCGATGATCATCGCCGGACCCGACGCCAAGGCCGAGACCATCGCCGCCATCCGTTTGGAGCTTGGCCTCGACCGCTCGATTCCCGTCCAGTTCTTCGAATACATCCTCCGGGTCCTGCGCGGCGATCTCGGCCGCTCGATTATTTCCAACAGGATGGTGAGTGAAGAACTGGCGATGACCATCGGCCCGACGGTCGAGCTGATGCTGGGAGCGATGCTGATCGCGGTGCCCAGCGGCCTCGCTTTGGGAACGCTGGCGGCGGTCAATCGAGGCCGCCTCGCCGATCGCGTCATCATGGCCTGCTCGGTGGCGGGCGTTTCCATGCCGGTGTTCTTCATCGGCCTGATCCTGATCCAGTATGTCGGCTTCAAATGGGCGTTGCTGCCGTTCACCGGCCGCACCGGACCGATATGGGACGGCGGGTTACCGAGCCTGATCCTGCCCGCCACGACGCTCGGCCTCGTGCTGATCGGTCCGATCGCGCGGCTGACGCGCACCGCGGTACTCGAAGTGCTGGGCGCCGATTTCGTGCGCACCGCACGCGCCAAGGGATTGCGCGAGACCGTGGTGATCATCCATCACGCGCTGCGCAATGCCATGATCCCCGTCGTCACCCTGATCGGACTGCAGGCGGCCTTCCTGCTTGGTGGCGCCGTCGTCACGGAAACCATGTTCTCCTGGCCCGGCGTCGGCCGGCTCGCGGTTGGCGCCATCGTCTCCAGCGATTTTCCGACCGCGCAGGGCGCGATCATGATCCTCGCCATCGCCTTCCTGTCGATCAATCTCATCGTCGACGTGCTCTACGTCTATCTCGATCCGAGGGTGCAGCGCAGATGAGCGTCGAGGCCGTCGAAACCCCCTTTGCCGTGGACCCCGAAGCAACGGTGTTTGCCCGCGCCGGCATCATGCGCCGGCTGGCGCGCGACCGGGTGGCGGCGACCGCCGCGGTGTTGCTCACCGGAATCGTGCTGGCGGCGCTGTTTGCGCCGTGGATCGCGCCTTACGATCCCTATTTCACCGACCTCACCAAGGTGATGCAGCCCCCCGGCGCCGAACACTGGTTCGGCACCGACAACACCGGCCGCGACATCCTGAGCCGCGTCATCTTCGGTACCCGCAGCACGCTCATGCTCGGGCTGGTCGGCGTCATCGTCGGCGGCCTGATCGGCGGCGTGCTGGGTATCCTCGCCGCCTACTACCGGCGGCTGGACGGCTGGATCATGCGGCTGGTCGACGTGATGCTGGCGTTCCCGGCGATCCTGATCGGGCTCGCGGTGGCCGCGATCTTCGGAGCAGGCCTGGCCGCTGTGGTGATCGCGCTGGTCGTTGCCACCGTGCCCGATGTCGCGCGGGTGGCGCGAGGCGCCGCGGTCGGCGTCATGGGCCAGGAATTCATGGAAGCCGGCCGCGCCGTGGGCGTGTCGGACGGCGCGCTGATCTGGCGCTATTTGACGCTCAACTGCATTTCGACGATCTTCGTGTTCCTGACCTTGCGCTTCGGCCAGATCATCCTGATCGGCTCGGCGCTCGGCTTCCTCGGCATGGGCGCGCAACCGCCGACCGCCGAACTCGGCATGATGGCGGCCCAGGGCCGCGACTTCCTGTTCATGGCGCCGCACATCGCGACGATCCCGAGCTGCGCGATCTTCGTGATCGTGCTGGCCGCCAACCTTCTGGGCGAC
Organism: Bradyrhizobium sp.; assembly: GCA_046590305.1. Classification (GTDB taxonomy): domain Bacteria; phylum Pseudomonadota; class Alphaproteobacteria; order Rhizobiales; family Xanthobacteraceae; genus Bradyrhizobium. The sequence continues at coordinate 6,320 of JBKJUA010000042.1, read as the reverse complement.
GCCTTCCGCGACGTCCTCGATCCGAGGCTGCAAACATGATCAGAACGGTTCTGACTGTAGCATTTGCGCTGGGCATTTCGTCTCCTGCATCGGCCCAGACGCTCACCTTGATGAAGGGCATCGACGCGCCGCATTACGATGCGCAGCGCACCACCTGGGGACCGACCTCCGATATCGTCAACATGTTCCAGGACACGCTGGTGGCGCTCGACTGGGACGGCCGCACGCCGATTCCCTACCTCGCGAAATCGTGGACGGTGAGCCCGGACGGCAAGACCTACACCTTCAAACTGCGCGACGACGTATCGTTCTGCAGCGGCAAGAAGTTTACCGCCGAGGATGTGATCTACAGCTTCAAACGGCTGAAGGATCCAGCAGTCAAGGCGCCTTATGCCTGGCGCGCCGGCAACATCAAGGAATTGCGCGCACCCGACCCCTACACCGTCGAATACCAGCTCGAAGAGCCCTACTCCGAACTGCTGTTGCAGCTCACCATGTTCACCAACGTGATCCACAACAAGGAAAGCGTGGAGGCGCTGGGCAAGGACTACGGCATCAAGGGCGCCGACGGTACCGGGCCTTGGTGTTTCGATTCATGGCATCCGCGCACCGAGATCGTGCTGAAGCGGCACGACGCCTACAAATGGGGCCCGTCGATGTACAAGAACAAGGGCCCGGTGAAATTCGAGAAGCTCAGCGTCAAGATCGTGCCCGAGGAATCCAGCCGCGTTGCCGCGATGATGGCCGGCCAGTTCGACATCACCCACCAGTTTCCGGCGGCGTTCATCGCCCAGGCCAAGGCTGCCCCGATGCTGACGGTGACTGGGGCCAAGCCCAACTTCCAGCTGCTCTACTTTGGTTTCAAGACGACGCGGCCGATGGTCGCCGACAAGCGCGTACGCGAGGCCATGAGCATCGCGATCAACCGCGCCGAGATCGCGAAGGCCATGCTGCAGGGCAATGCCGATCCGGCCTTTACCTTCGTCGACAAGGATGCGCTCGACCACGACCCGAAGACGTCTGGCATTATCAAGGAAGACCTCGAGCGCGCCAGGAAGCTGCTCGATGACGCCGGCTGGAAGCCCGGCGCCGATGGCGTACGCGAGAAGGACGGCGTCAAGCTGCAGCCCAAGGTCTATTATACCCAGGCCGGCAACACGCCGCGCGTCGCCGAAGCGATACAGGGATATCTCCGCCGCATCGGCGTGCACTGGCAACTGCAGCCCTGGGACTCGACCATCGCGGCGGCCAAGATGGCCGAGCAGGATTACGAGATCTGGTCGGTGACGGTGCCTTATCTGTCGGCCGGCGACCTCATGAATATCTACTTCGACTCCCGCAACATCCCGACGCCAAACCGGATGAACTGGAAGGACGCCGAGACCGACGAGTGGCTGAAGCAGGGTCGCTCCGCGCTGACCGAGGCCGATCGCGCCAAATATTACGGGCTGGTCCAGCAGAAGGTCATGCAGGAGCACCTGTGGATACCGGTTCTCAACATCAACATGGACCAGGTCGCCAACAAGAAGATCAAGGGCGCCCGGCCACACATGATCTACCAGAACACCTTCTACAAGGGTCTGGACGCCTCGCTTTAAACAAACAACCAAGGGAGCAAACGACGATGCGTGGCATTTTCACGACCGCAGTAGCGCTGCTGGCAGTGGTCGGGGCGTCTTCAACGAGCGAGGCGCAGACCCTGAAGGTCATGAAGTCGCTGGACGCGCCGCATTACGACGGCCAGCGCACGACCTGGTCGCCGACCTCCGATATCGTCAACATGTTCCAGGATACGTTGCTGGCGCTCGACTGGGACGGCAAGACGGCGATCCCCTATCTCGCGAAGTCGTGGACCGTCTCGCCTGATGGCAAGACCTATATTTTCAAGCTGCGCGACGACGTGTCGTTCTGCAGTGGCAAGAAGTTCACCGCCGCGGATGTGGTCTACAGCTTCAAGCGCCTGAAGGATCCGGAAACCAAGGCGCCCTACGCCTGGCGCGCGGGCAACATCAAGGAGTTGCGCGCCCCCGATCCCTATACCGTCGAGTATGAACTGAACGAACCCTATTCCGAGCTGCTGCTGCAGCTCACCATGTACACCAACGCCATCCACAATAAGGACAGTGTGGAATCGCTCGGCAAGGACTACGGCATCAAGTCGATCGACGGCACCGGGCCGTGGTGCTTCGAGAGCTGGCAACCGCGCACCGAGATCGTGCTGAAGCGCCACGAAGCCTACAAATGGGGGCCGTCAATGTACAACAACAAGGGCCCGGTGAAGTTCGAAAAGCTCAGCATCAAGATCGTGCCGGAGGATGCCAGTCGCGTCGCCGCCATGCTGGGCGGGCAGTTCGACGTCACCCACCAAATCCCGCTGCAGTTCATCCAGCAGGTCAAGGCCGCACCCAACCTCACCGTCCAGGAGGCAAAACCCAACTTTCAGCTGATGTATTACGGCTACAAGATCTCGCGGCCGATGGTGGAAGACAAGCGCGTCCGCGAGGCGATGAACATCGCCATCAACCGCGCCGACATCGTCAAGGGCATCATGCTGGGCAACGCCGAGCCGGCGTTCACCTTCGTCGATCCCACCGCGCTCGACTTCGCCGCCAAGACCACCGGCGTCATCAAGGAAGACGTCGAACGCGCCAAGAAGCTGCTGGATGAAGCCGGCTGGAAGGTCGGTTCCGACGGCATCCGCGAAAAGGACGGCGTCAAGCTCGCGCCGAAGGTGCTGTACACGCAGGTCACCTACTTCCCGCGCGTCTCCGAAGCGATCCAGGGCTATATGCGCAAGATCGGCATCGACTGGAAGATCATGGGCTTCGATTCGACCATCGCGCCCGCCGAGATGGCCAAGCAGGATTACGAGCTGTGGACCGTGACGGTGCCCTACATTTCAGCGGGCGATCTGATGAACATCTATTTCAACTCGAAAAACATCCCGACGCCCAACCGCATGAACTGGAAGGACCAGGAGACCGACGACTGGCTGCAGGCCGGCCGCTCGGCGCTGACCGACGCCGACCGTGCGCTCAACTACGCCCGCGTGCAGGAAAAGGTGATGGGCGAGCATCTGTGGATGCCGGTGATGAACATCGCCATGTTCACGACGAGCCTGAAGAAGATGAACGGGGTGCGACCGCACATGCTCTATCAGAACACCTTCTACAAGGGTCTGGATTATTCCTACTGATGGAAAAGCTCCTCGAGGTTCGTGGCCTCAAGACCCACTTCGCGACGGATCGCGGGCTGTTCCGCGCCGTCGACGGCATCTCCTTCAGCGTGCCGCGCGGCCGCACCGTCGGCCTCGTCGGTGAATCCGGCTGCGGCAAGAGCGTGACGTCGCTCTCCATCATGGGCCTGGTGCCGAGCCCGCCGGGCAACGTCGAGGCCGAAGCCGTGATGTTCGGCGACCGCGATGTGCTGAAGCTGTCAGCCGACGAACGCCGCAAGCTGCGCGGCGGCAAGATGTCGATGATCTTCCAGGAACCGATGACATCGCTCAACCCGGTCCACACCATCGGCCAGCAGATCGTCGAGGCGATCCTCGCGCACACCACGATGTCGCCGCAGGCCGCCAAGGCCCGCGCCATCGAAATGCTCGAACTGGTGCGGATCCCCTCGGCGGCGCAGCGCGTCGACGACTATCCGCACAGTCTGTCCGGCGGCATGCGCCAGCGCGTCATGATCGCGATGGCGCTGTCGTGCGAGCCGGCGCTCTTGATCGCGGACGAGCCGACCACCGCGCTCGACGTCACCATCCAGGCCCAGATTCTCGACCTCCTGAGCGACCTGCAGCGCCGGCTCGGCATGGCGATCCTGATCATCACCCACGATCTCGGCGTCATCGCCGAAGTCGCCGACCAGGTGCTGGTGATGTATGCCGGCCAGATCGTCGAGAGCGCCGATGTCAACGACCTGTTCGCCGACCCGCAGCACCCCTACACCATCGGTCTGCTCGGCTCGATCCCGCGGCTCGACGTCGAGCGCAAACGGCTTGCCACCATCGAAGGCACGGTGCCGAGCCCGAACAGCCAGCCCAAGGGCTGTCGCTTCGCGCCGCGCTGCCCGTTCGCCGACCGCCGTTGCCGGCAGGAGCCGCCTCCTTTGCGCGACATTGCGCCCGGTCATATGGTCGCCTGCTGGAAGGCCCCGGTCGAGGTAGCGGCATGAGCGAGGTCCCGGTCCTCCAGGTCGACGGCCTGGTCAAGCATTTCCAGGTCAGCCGCGGCATCATCCTGCGCCGGCAGGTCGGGCTGGTGCGCGCCGTCGAGGATGTGAGTTTCGAGATCGCGCGCGGCGAGACGCTGGCGCTGGTCGGCGAATCCGGCTGCGGCAAATCCACCACCGGACGGCTGGTGCTGCGGCTGATGGACCCGACGTCGGGCTCGGTGCGCTTCAAGGGCGAGGAGATCGCCAATCTTGGCAAGGATGCGTTGCGCCGGCTGCGCCGCCACATGCAGATCATCTTCCAGGATCCCTACGCCTCGCTCAATCCGCGCATGACCGTGGGCGAGATCCTGGCCGAACCGCAGCGGGTGCACGACATCGGCGACGCCGCCTCGCGCGAGGCGCGAGGCCGCGAATTGCTGGAGATCGTCGGCCTGTTGCCCGAACATGCCAGCCGCTATCCGCATCAATTCTCCGGCGGCCAGCGCCAGCGCATCGGCATCGCCCGCGCGCTGGCCGTCAATCCCGACCTGATCATCTGTGACGAGCCGGTGTCGGCGCTCGACGTCTCGATCCAGGCACAGATCGTCAACCTCTTGCAAAACCTGCAGCAGCGTTTCGGGCTCTCCTATCTGTTCATCGCCCACGATCTCGCCGTCGTCAAACACATCAGCGACCGCGTCGCGGTGATGTATCTCGGCAAGCTGGTCGAGATCGCCGACAAGAAGACGATCTACGCGAGGCCGCTGCATCCCTACACCCATGCGCTGCTGGCGGCGATTCCAAAGCCCGACCCGAGCCTGCGCGCCAAGCGCGTCATGCTGCAGGGCGACGTGCCGAGCCCGTTCAACCCGCCGACCGGCTGCCGCTTTCACACCCGCTGCCCGCATGCGCAAGCACGCTGCTCGGCCGAGGAGCCGAAGCTGCGCGAGGCCGCCCCCGGCCATCGCGTCGCCTGTCATTTCTTCGAAACACTGCCGGTTCCCGTCATCATCGCGCGCGCCGGCGCCGCAAACGGCAAATTCGCCGAGCGGCTGGCGGCGTTTGAAGCGGCGAAGGAAAAGCGGACATCGGCCTGACGCTCCAATTTATCACCATCATTGCGAGCCAACGGGTCGCGCGAATGCGCACCCGATGACAGGCTCCGCGAAGCAATCCATTCTTCCTTTACGTGGTGAGATGGATTGCTTCGTCGCATCCGCCTTCGCCCGAAGGCGGGCTTCGGCGGACAAGAGCGCTCCTCGCAATGACGAGAGACAAATCCCACGGAGGAATCAAAAATGAAAAACACCCCGTTCGATCTCACCGGCAAGGTCGCCGTCATCACCGGCTCCAGCCGCGGCATCGGCCGCTCCTCGGCGGAGCTGCTGGCAAAACTCGGCGCCAGGGTCGTGATTTCCAGCCGCAAGGCCGACGCCTGCGCGGAAGTCGCCGATGGCATCAAAAAGGCCGGCGGCGACGCCCATGTCATCCCCTGCAACATCTCGCGCCGCGAGGAAGTCGAGGCGCTGATTTCGGGCACCACGAAGCATTACGGCAAGATCGACATCCTCGTCTGCAACGCCGCGGTGAATCCCTATTACGGCCCGCTGCTCGACATCAAGGACGAGGCCTTCGACAAGATCATGAACTCCAACGTCAAGAGCAACATCTGGCTCTGCGCGCTGGCGATCCCGCAGATGGCGGCGCGCGGCAACGGCTCGGTGGTGATCGTCTCCTCGATCGGCGGCCTGCGCGGCTCCACCGTGATCGGCGCCTACGGAATTTCCAAGGCCGCGGATTTCTCGCTGTGCCGCAGCCTCGCCGGCGAATGGGGTCCGCAGGGCGTCCGCGTCAATTGCGTCGCCCCCGGCCTGGTCAAGACCGATTTTGCAAAAGCCTTGTGGGAAGACGAGGAGCGCCTGAAGCGCCGCTGCGCCACCACGCCGCTCCGCCGCATCGGCGAACCCAATGAGATCGCCGGCGCGGTGGCCTATCTCGGTTCCGACGCCTCGAGCTTCATGACCGGTCAGACCATCGTGGTCGATGGCGGAGTCACGACAGCGTCGGTGTAGCCTCTTACCCTCTCCCGCGCTTGGGGGGGAGGGTGCCGAGCGCAGCGAGGCGGGTGGGGGAACGCCGCGAGTCACGTCGTTTGTCGAACCAAC
>JBKJUA010000422.1:0-5928 GCA_046590305.1 Bradyrhizobium sp. | reverse complement strand
CGTGCGGATCGTGCCGAACCATGTCTGCGTCGTCGTCAACATGATGGACGAAGTGGTGATGGTGCGCGGCGAGGAGATCGTCGGCACACTCCAGGTGGCGGCACGGGGGAAGTTGCGGTAACACAGCGCAGCTCACCGGACCCCAGCGCATCCCGTGATTTCCTTCAGCAGTGCGAAGAAGCAGCGCTTGCGCGCCGAGGAGATCGTCCAGTCGACCGGCAGCGACTGGAAGCCGTCCTCGAAGCGCTCGCGGGAGCGGCGATAGTCAAAGAAGCCCCAGCTCGCACCACACTCGACGGCGGCCACGAAATGATTGTCGGGCTTGTCGAATTCAAAGTGATCGTCCTCGTTGTAGACGACCGGCTGGCCGCGATAGCCAGCGCCGGCCCGCCAGCGCTCGAGCTGCAGGCGGATGCCGTGCGGGCTGGGTTGCATCACGCCGTCCGGGCCGTGAATGCGATTACCGTGCGGCAGCAGGAAATCGGCGGCGGCGAGGATTTCCGGCGATGGCGGGTCGAGCGTGAGCAGGCTGGTGCTGACCAGCAGTTTTCCCTTGCTGCGCTTTTGCGCGAGCTCAATCAGTTCGTGGCAGCGCGATGACTCCATAATTGGATGCGCCCAAACGCCCGCGATATCCACCTCGTTGCCGATCTCGATCAGCACGTTCGTGGCGCCCCGCGCCAGCAGCCAGTCGACGATGCCGGACACTGCCGCTTTCACTGCCGCCTCGTCACGGAGCGTGCCGCTCTGCTTGCCGTAGAACAGTCCCAGGATCACGACCATGCCATTGCGGTCGCAGGCGTCGACCACCGAACCGAGCCGCGCCGCCCAGGCGGGCTTCAGTGCGCCCTCGGGCGTAAAGCCGCCAATTTTCCATGGCTGATGCCAGGAGTAACCCTGCGGGCTGCCGCCCTGGACGTTCAGGCAGACCGCGAGCAGGCCGTGCGCTCGATAGGCCGGCAGCGCCGCGATGAACTCGGCCGTGTTGCGTTCGGCGTCCCAGTCGCCGTCGGCATAGGCCCATGCCCCGCGCGTCGCCGCATTCTCGTCGTCGGCAATGGCGTTGGCCATCCGGCTGTTGAACAGCAGGCCTTCAATGCGATGGCCTCTCCAGCTCCGGCCGGCATAGGTTGGCCGGCCGTTGATGGCAAAGCCGCCGTCCTGGATCGAGACGACGGTGGTGTCCTTGCCTGAATCGGCAACCATGCGAGCAATCCTCTCAACGATTCATCACAAAGCCGGGGCTCGTGTCCCCACAGCGTCACGACATCGAGCGATGATGACGGCGGTTCGCGGACTTGGCAACGAGTCTGCTTCCGGCCCATTGCGTCATCTTATGGCACCGGGCAAGCCGCTCTGGTCGGATCCAATATGCGAGCGTGCAGCCTGCCTCTCGAGCCACTTCAACGCGCCCTTCCCCGCCGCCGCTCCCGTCGCGAACGACGCCTGCAGCAGATAGCCGCCGGTGGGCGCTTCCCAGTCCAGCATTTCGCCCGATGCGAATACGCCGTGCAATCGGCGGATCATAAAATCGTGGTCAAGTTCCTCGAAGGTTACGCCGCCAGCGGTCGAGATCGCGCGCGCGATTGGCGCCACGCCATTCAATCGAACGGGAACCGCATTCATCAGGCCGGCCAGCTTTTCGGCGGAGAGTGACGACAACAATACACCGGTCCCTATCGCCGCCTCCTGCAACAGGCCGATGCCGACGGACGAAAGGTGCGCCGCCTTGCGCAGCCAGTTCGAGAACGATCGCTTGCCGCGCGGGGCCGACAGCCGCGCCACCAGATCCTTGCTGTCGATATCCGGCCGCAAGGCGATGTGCAGCGTTACCTGCCCTGAACTCAAAATGGCTTCGCGCAAAGCGGCCGACAGCGCATAGATCGCGCCTCCCTCGATACCGGTTCGCGTGATCAACGCCTCGCCCCGCGCACTGTGTTGGCCGAACGACAGCGCGACGCCCTTCAGCGGCTGGCCCTCGAAACGGTCGCGAAAAATGTCGGACCATGTGACGGTGAAGCCGCAATTGGCCGGTCGCAGCGGCGAAATCGTCACGCCCTTGGCTCCGAGTGTCTCGCCCCAGCCTCCGTCAGACCCGAGCCTTGGCCAACTGGCGCCGCCGAGCGCGAGCACCGTGGCGCTGATTTCGATGGCGCGTTGACCGTCCGGCGTTTCGAACAGCAAACGATCCTGCTGGTCCCAGCCGGTCCAGCGGTGCCGCATCGCGAACTCAACGCCCATGGTGTCGAGCCGCCGCAGCCAGGCGCGCAACAGCGGCGAGGCCTTGAAAGCCTCCGGGAATACCCGGCCGCTGGAGCCGACAAAGGTCGGTTGCCCCAGCTGCTCGCTCCACTGCCGCAAACGATCCGGAGAAAACGCCTCGACCGCCGCGGCAAGCCGCGGCATCGCTGCGCCATAACGCGCGAGAAACACCGGCAGCGCCTCGCTGTGCGTCAGATTGAGCCCGCCTCGCCCCGCCATCAGAAACTTGCGGCCGGCCGACGGCATGCCGTCATACACGGTGACGCCGGCGCCGCCCTGCGCCAGCACCTCGGCCGCAATCAGGCCAGCGGGGCCGGCGCCGATGACGGCGACCTGGGTTTTTGAGGGGAGCGGCATGGGCCAAGTCTACGTCATTCCGGGACACACGTCTTCGCGTGGACCCCGAATGACGGTATCACAATTTTATCCCCGCCCGCGCCGCGGCCTGGCCGACATATTTCTGGGTCTGCTCGAATGCGCCCTGCAACGCCCTGGCGTTGGACATGTCACTGATTTCCGCGAAATGGGCCGCGACCGCGTCCGGGGTCCAGTCAGACTGAGCCAGATTGACGCCTTCGCTTTCCATGATCCTGATCACCGCGAAGGACCCGGCGCCAGCGCCGATCACTGTGCGGGTCGGCGCGTCCTCGCTGAGAAGGAACTCGACCGCCGGCGTGATCGCTTCAGGCCGCATCAACCCGAGCGCCTGCGGCGGCAGCAATTCCTCGGTCATCCTTGTCGCCGCGGTCGGCGAGATCGTGTTGACGCGGATGTTGTTCTTGCGGCCCTCTTCGGCGAGCACGTTCATCAGGCCGACCATGCCGGCTTTGGCGGCGCCGTAATTGGCCTGGCCAAAATTTCCGAACAGGCCCGACGACGAGGTGGTGATGACGATACGGCCGTAATTGCGCTCGCGCATGCCGTCCCACACCGCCTTGCAGCAATAGAAGGTTCCGGTGAGATGCACGTCGATCACCTTGGCGAAATCGGCGATCTCCATCTTGGAGAACGACTTGTCGCGCAGAATGCCGGCATTGGCGCAGAGCAGATCGACGCTGCCCCACTCGCTGGTGGCGCGAGCGACCATCGCTTTGACCTGCTCGTAGTTGGAGACGTCGGCGCCGTCGGCCATCGCGGTGCCGCCGGCCTTGCGGATTTCCTCGACCACGGCTTCCGCCGGGGTCAGCGATCCGCCGGTGCCGTCACGGGCGCCGCCGAAATCATTGACCACCACTTTCGCACCGCGGCTCGCCAGGCCCAGCGCATGCGCCCGTCCCAGACCATTGCCCGCGCCGGTCACGATGGCGACGCGTCCGTCAAACCTGATTGTCATGTGTAGATTCCTGGGTGTGGGTTCTCTCGTCATGCCCGACCGTGTGCTACCGTGTGCCGGGCATCCACGTCTTTCCTACACGCTGCATAGCAAGACGTGGATGGCCGGGACAAGCCCGGACAAGCCCGGTCATGACCGGTGTAGCGTCATGCGAAATAGATCAGACCGATCCAGTCGGCGACCAGAGCGGGCTTGGCCTCACCCTCGATTTCGACCGTCACATTGGTACGCGACAGCAGTTCCGTCGGCTTACGCAACGTCGCTTCCGTCAGCGTAAAACGGCCGCGAACGCGCGAGCCGGCGCGGACTGGAGACAGAAAGCGCAATTTATCAAAACCGTAATTGACGCCCATCGTGGTGCCATCGATCACGGGCATGACCTCGTAGGACATGATCGACATCAGCGACATCGTCAAAAATCCGTGCGCCACCGTGTTGCCGAACGCGGTTTCCCGCTTGGCGCGCTCGGGATCGACATGGATGAACTGATGATCCTCGATCACGTCGGCATAGTCGTTAATGCGGCCCTGATCGACCAGATGCCATGACGACACCCCGACTTCGTGGCCGATCATCTTTTGATAGGCCGCCAGCGAGATTGGGGGCTTCTTCCAGACTTCATTCATTCGTCAATTCTCCGACCCGGTCGACCGCACCTTTTGCAGCTCCGGGAAATCCTCTTCGCGGAATTCATCGCCGCGCAGGGGATCGCCGCGATCATTGTCGTGCTCCAGCCGGCGCAGCTGCACGCGGCGAATCTTTCCGGAGATCGTCTTCGGCAGTTCCGTCACCAGCTCGATCCGGCGGACACGTTTGAACGGCGCCAGCCGCCGGTGCAAGTGCAGAAAGATCGACAACGCGGTTTCCGCCGATCGCTCCTGACCCGACACCAGCAGCACATAGGCCTTCGGGATTGCGAGCCTGATCGGATCCGGACTGGGAACCACGGCGGCTTCCGCCACAGCCTCATGCTCCAGCAGGATACTTTCGAGCTCGAACGGGCTGATCCGGTAATCCGACGATTTGAAGACGTCGTCGGAACGGCCGACGAAAGTGAGGTATCCTTCATCGTCGGCGAACACCACGTCGCCGCTGCGATAGAGATCGCCGTCTGCGCCCGATAGCTTGCCATCGTCGCCCTGATACCCCTGCATCAGGCCGGCGGGCCGCGCAGCGCCAAGTACCAGCGTAACCTCGCCCTCTTTCGTGACATGGCCGTCGATATCCGTGATCTGCACGCGATAGCCGGGCAAAGGCCGCCCCATCGATCCGACTTTTACTTTCTGCCCCGGCGAATTGCCGGCCAGCGCCGTGGTTTCGGTCTGGCCGTAGCCATCGCGGATGGTCAGCCCCCAGGCGGCGCGCACCTGATCGATCACTTCAGGATTGAGCGGCTCGCCGGCACCACAGACTTCGCGCAGCGACACCTTGAAGGTGTCGAGCTTCTCCTGGATGAACAGGCGCCACACCGTCGGCGGCGCGCACAGCGTGGTGACGCCGCAACGGCCGATGGTGGCGAGCAAGCCCTTGGCGTCGAAGCGCGGCTGGTTGACCACGAACACTGTGGCGCCGGCATTCCAGGGAGCGAAAAAGCAGCTCCAGGCGTGCTTGGCCCAGCCCGGCGAGGAAATGTTCAGATGCACGTCGCCCGGCTGCAGCCCGAGCCAGAACATCGTCGATAACGCGCCGACGGAATAGCTGCGCTGGCTGTGCCGCACCAGTTTTGGCTTTGCCGTGGTACCCGACGTGAAATACAGCAGCATCGGATCATCGGCGTTTGTCGGCCCATCCGGCGCGAACGCTTCCGGAAATTCCGCGGCCTGCTCATAGGGCAGCCAGCCCTCGTGCTTCGAGGACGCGCCGACCACGATACGAACCAGGTCGTCGCCGCCGAGCCCTGAAAATTTCGCGACCTGATCTTGCGTCGCCACCACGATTCTTGCGCGGCCGCGATCGAGCCGGTCGCGCAATTCGTCCGGCGTCAGCAGCGTGGTCGCAGGGATCACCACCACCCCGAGCTTCATCGCCGCCAGCATGGTCTCCCACAGCGGAATGACATTGCCGAGCAACAGCAGCAGATGATCGCCGCGCTTCAAGCCCTGCGCACGCAGGAAATTCGCCACTTGATTGGAGCGGCGCGACAGCGCCTCGAACGAGAGCTTGGTCTCGCGGTTGCTGCCGGCATCGACGATCCACAGCGCCGGGCGATCCTTGCTGTCGGAATTGCGTGCCAGTTCGGCGTCGAACCAGTCCAGCGCCCAGTTGAACGGCACCGGATCCGGCCAGCGGAATCCCTTCACGGCCGCATCGTAGTCGCTGCGGTGCTGGAGAAG
>JBKJUA010000420.1:0-2637 GCA_046590305.1 Bradyrhizobium sp. | reverse complement strand
AGTCAACCGTTCCTGACGCGCAATTGCGCGCTCAGAATGGCAGTCGATTCAACTCGAAAACAGGTTCAGAAAATCTGTATCGTGTGAACGACGCAGACGTAATTAACTTGCTGAAATCAACGCTGCGTCGGCAGTAAATTGCCCCGCGAAGCCGGAAACATCGTTAAAGATAAAAACAGCACAAATGGAATGCCAGATCGCCGGATATTGCATGCGAAACCTAGAACAATTCCGATCGGGCAAGCCGAGCCATTACCCGGACCAGTCGATCTATGCGGCCTATGCCTGCGCTGAGTTTGGCCTTGCTTTTACGGATATCGACGCTGGAACGGGGCTGGTTTTCAGCGTCAGTTCGGCGCCCCGCAGCCTGCATTTCGGCGCCGGGCGATGTTCATGGTACCCGCAGAACAACGCCACCGCCTCGACGCTGGCATCCGACAAATATTTCGCCGGGCGGATCCTGGCGCAAGCCGGAATCGCCGCACTCGGTGGCGAATACTTCTTTCTGCACGGCCGGCACCGCGCCCATCGCCCCGCCGGACACGAGCGCGAGGATGCGCTGACACATCTTGCGAAACTGGGCGGCACGGCCTTCGTCAAACCCCTGACCGGATCGCGCGGCGACTTCGCGCAAGCGGTGCATGACGAGGCCGCGCTGATTCGATATCTGGATGAGGTCGCGCCGTACTACGACGCGGTCGTGATGCAGCCGATCGTCTCGGGAGTTGAATACCGCGTCTTTCTGCTCGAGGACGAGATTCTTTTTACCGCGCGCAAACATCCGCCCTCGGTTGCGGGCGATGGCGTCCGCACCATCCGCGATCTACTGAACGCGCATAACCATGCGCTGCAATCCCGTGGCCTGTCGCCGGTTTCCATCAATCCCGACGCCGTGATCGACGCCGTGCTGCCGGAAGGCGAGCGCTGGGAGATTCCCGGGCGGATGAATCTGAGCGCCGGCGGAACGATGGTGCTCGAAGCACCGCCGTGCGGCGCCACGTTGACGCTGGCGAGGCAGGCGGCGCGGGCGCTCGGGCTACGCGTCGCCGCCATCGACCTGTTTACCGATATCGGCGGCGACGCGAATGCGATGCAGGTGATCGAGGTCAATTCCAACCCGTCGATCCGCCTGCTGGAGCAGTCCGGTCGCGGCGACCTGATCCTGAAAATCTGGCATCACACGTTTTCCGCGATGGGATTGCTTTAGTGTTTGATCTCCCGAAATTCGGCAACGGGATTTGCTTCGGCCGAATGGCCGAACTGCTCGACGCCCTCGCCATCGATCGCCCGCGGCTGACGCGCATCTCGGTGGTCGTCACCGGCTCCAACGGCAAGGGCTCTACAGCAGCATTCTGCGCCGGCATCGGCCGCGCCTACGGCCTGCGCACGGGATTGTTCACCTCGCCGCATCTCTATCGTTTCAACGAACGGGTTCAGGTCGATGGCGCCGAGATCGGCGAGGCCGATCTGGTGAGATTGATATCCCGGATCGAAGCGGTGATCGCCACAATCGCGGCGCGGCGCGGCGAACAGTTCGGCGGCTTTGAAGCGCTGTTCGCGCTGGCATGCCTGCATTTTCAGGAGAAGGCATGCGATTTCGCGGTGTTCGAGGCCGGCATCGGCGGGCGCTACGATGTGACGCGCCTGGTCGGTGCGCTCACAACCTGCGTCACCTCGGTCGACTACGAACATGTCGCACTGCTCGGTGATTCCCTCGACTTGATCGCCTCCGACAAGAGCGACGCTTGCGCTGCCGGCGGCACCATCGTCTATGGCGAGAATTGCGCGAAGCTGAAGTCGCATCTGATCGAGTATAACCGCCATCGCGGTGTGACCTCGCGCTTCGTCCGCGAGGACATCGCTGTCGGCGGCGAGACCGCCACGGCAGCGCGGCAGCAGTTCGATTTCCGGTTCGGGGCTTACGATTTTCGAACACTGGAAATGAACCTGCTTGGCGCATTCCAGTTCAACAATGCCGCCATTGCCGTCGCCCTGTTCCTGCTGTGGCTTCGGCGGGTGCGGCCCGGCGCCGACGGCGCGGGGTATGAAGCCGCCGTGCGATCGGGCCTTCGCGAGACACGCTGGCTCGGCCGCCTCGAAACCGTCAAACCCGACCCGCTCACCGTCGTCGACGTCGGCCATACCCCCGACGGCGTCCGGCAATCGCTGGCCAGCCTCACGGCGATCCATGGCGCGGAGGACTGGATCCTCGTCATCGGCATTTCCAACGACAAGAAGGCCGACGAGATCGCCGCCGCGCTGGCGCCGTCCTTCGGCACCATCATCTGCACCCGCGCGCACCACAAGGGCGCGGACGCGGCGGCGATCGCGGACGCGGTGCGCAAGGCCAATCCGCAAGCCGATGTTCACATCGCCGCGTCGGTGGCGCAGGCCGTGGCAATGAGTCAGCGGCTCGCCGCCGAGCAGAAGCGAAGGGTCTATGTGGCCGGCGGACTGTTCGCAGCGATCGAATATGCCGTGGTCGCCAAAGGTGGCCGCGCGGAAGAATTGAAATTTTTCTGACGGCGCGTTTGCTCTAGCTTCGTACCCAACGCATAATGTGGGCAACATGTCAGGGAGACAACGCCATGAGTGACACCGTCAATCGCCAGGTCTTGCTGGTCGAAAAGCCCACCG
>JBKJUA010000176.1:0-4401 GCA_046590305.1 Bradyrhizobium sp. | reverse complement strand
GCAAAGGGGGAATCCGCGAGCCGGTCCCTGACCATTTCAAAAATCTCCTCGGCGCGATGCCGGACGATGTTCGCGATCGTGGCACGGGACACGATCTGCGGAGCGTCCCGCTCGTTGTCGCCGGCAGCAGGCACGGACATCAACTCGCGCGCGTCGGACCCGCCGGTCAGCACGGTGCCATATAACGTCTTGATTCGCTCGGCATCCGCAATGCATGCGGAAAGGCCGCGCGCAAGATCCATGGTGATGTGTTGCCCGCCGACCGCAAATCCGCCGGCATGCACGAAACGCCCGCCGGAGTAGGTTGCGATGGTGGTGGTGCCCGCCCCCATTTCGACCACGGCGGCGCCGATATCGGCTTCATCGTCGGTCAAAACCGAGAGGCCTGCGACATAAGGACTCGCCGCCATGGCTTCGACGTTGAGATGGCAGCGCTCGACCACCAGCATCAGGTTCTTGGCGGCCGTGGCATCCGAGGTGACCACGTTCATGTCGACGCCGAACTGGCGCGCCACCATGCCCCGGGGATCGCGGATGCCCTTGACGCCATCCAGCGCGTAACCGACCGGAAGCGCATGCAGCACGGTGCGGCCCTCGGCGGTGGCGTGGCGCATGCCGGTGGAGGTGATGCGGGACACGTCGGCCGAGGTGACCGCGCCGCCCTTGATGTCGGCCGCAGCCTCGACCAATTGACCCTGCAGCCGGCCGCCCGATACCGAGAGCAGCACGGACTCGACCCGGACCTTGGCCATGCGTTCGGCCAGGGCCACCGCCTGGCGTACCGCCTGCTCGCATTCGGCGAGATCGACCACCGCGCCGGCCTTGACGCCGCGCGACTGGATCTGGCTGTAGCCGATCAATTCGACGGCGTGGCTGCGGCCGCGCAGGGCTTCGTTCGGCGGGCACGGCTTCAGCCGCGCGATCATGCAGGCAATCTTGCTGGTGCCGATATCGAGCGACGCCACCAGCGCGGTGCGCTTCTGCGGCATCGGGCGCGTCTTCGGCGTCTGGTTGCGATCGAGGCCGGTCATGCGTCACCGGCCTTCTTCTTCGGCTTCTTTTCCTTGAACAATTCTTCGCGGGCTTTGGCGGCGTCTTCCGACAATTGTACTACGAGCCGATCCTGCAGCCGCATATCGATCGCGACGATGTCGCGCGAGAACAGCCGGTCTTCCCGGTCGAGTTTCGACAGCGCCGCCAGCGCGTTGCCGACGTCGTGTTCGGGCAACCTTACATCGAGACCATCCTTGAGGCGCAGGTTCCAGCGCCGTTCGCCGACGAAGATCGCGGCCTTGGTCTGCTTCTTCACCTGCGGATAGCGGTCGAGCAGCGCGAGGAAATCCCGCGCGCGCGAATCGGCGCCCTTGCCCACCACCAGCGGCAACGAAATGAAGCGGCGCGACAGATACGGCTCCAGCACCGCGCCGTCATCGGCAATCACCGCCAGCCGGCCGTCGTTCTGCCACAGCGCGAAGGCCGTGCGCTCGACGATATCGATCTGGAGCTGGCCGGGATAAAGCTTCAGCACCGTGGCTTCGCCGATCCAGGGATTGGCTTTCAGCTTGTCGCGCACGGTGGCGGCGTCGAGGAACAGCAGCGACGAACGGCCGTTGACGCCGCCGATCGCCAGCACCTCGTCCTGGGTCAGCTGCTTGCGGCCATTGATGGCGACCGCGGTGATGCGGAAACCGGCGGAATTGGCGATCGCATTGCGGGTGTCGCTCAGCGCCACGGTGAATTCGGCGAGATGCCCGCCTTGGACGACGCCAAGGCCGGTGCTGCCGGCGAGCAGCAGCACGGTAGCGGCGGCGCCGGCGCGGTTGGGAAGATAACGCTCGAGCAAGGCGATCAGGCGGTTAGGTTGCTCGCGCAGCAGGCGCTGTTTTTTGACAGGCTTGTTGCCAAGCTTGTCAGTATCCTTGCGCGGCAAGCCCAGCCGCTCGCGCAACAGCACGACCGCGCCAATGGCGGCAGCTTTCAGGTCAGCCTGGGGCCTCAGCGATCTCAAGGATCGAGCGAGGCGTCCTGCACCATCCATTGCACGAGCTCGTCATATGTTGCCCGCAAGGAAAACGCTTGCGGGTTCTGACACATAGGACGTCCTTGCCATGCCGGGTCGGGTGCTGGCCCCAAGTCAGAAGAGGCCAGTTATTCCCTCGATGCGTCGTCGAAGCGGAAATCCGCAACAGCTCACGCCCCGGCAGCCAAGCGCCACATGCGCCGCCAGCGTTAACCTTCGGACTTCCTGGTAAACAAAGGGTAAACCGGGTGCAGGCAGGGTGTGTTTTGCACCGCGTTGACAGGACTTTGCCCGACATTCGTATCATTTTTATCAATGGAACCGGCGCCACCCGCCGCCAGGCCCGCTCCCCCGCGATATTCGATGGAAAGCCGGCTACCTCTGCGCGCGATTTGTCGCCAGCGCGATCTGGTCGTGCAGGAAGGCGGCGAATTCGATGCCCTGGGCCTTCAGCGCCTTCGGATAGAGCGAGGCCGCGGTCAGGCCCGGCAGGGTGTTGGTTTCGAGGAAAATCGGTCCCTTCGCCGAAACAATGAAATCCGAACGGGAATAACCGCTGCACGACAGCGCCCGGTGCGCCCTCAACGCCTGCTCCATCAGCTGGGCCATGATATCGGGAGCAAAACGGCCGGGGCAGATTTCCTGCGTGGCTGCCGCCAGATACTTGGCCCGGTAGTCGAACCCGAAGCCGCCTTCCGCCGGGATGATCTCGACCGGCGGCAGCGCGATCAGCGAGCCGTCGGGCTGCTCCAGCACGCCGCAGGTCGCTTCCGCGCCGGAGACGAACGGCTCGATCAGGTATTCCTCGGTCTTCGCCGCGTTGCGAACCGCCGCGAGGTCCTGCTGCGCGTTGACGAAAATCAGCCCGTAGCTCGAACCGTCGCGCGCCGGCTTTGCAATGAGCTTGCCGTATCTGGCAAACGCCGCATCGATATCTTCCAGCGCGACGCCGGCCGGCGCCTCCACCCCCGAGATGGCCGCGAAGCGCTTGGCCGCCACCTTGTCGAAGGCCAGATGCGACGACGCCGAGCCCGAGCCGGTGAAGGCAATGCCGCGCATCTCGCACATCGCCTGCAACTCGCCATTCTCCGCCCTGCCGCCATGCAGGCCGAGCACCAGCAGACGATCCTCTGATCTGGCCTTGTCGAGTGCCGCCTCGATCGCACCGATGCTGGGACTACCCGGCTTGAAATCATCCTCGAACGGCCGCGTGTGGCCAAGCAGCGCCCCGGAGCGGGCCTCATGCACGGTATCGTCGACATCCCAGAACCACAAATCGGCTTCAGGCAGCGCCCGGCGCAGCGCCTGCGCCGAGGCGACCGACACCAGCCGCTCCTTGTTGGTGCCGCCGAAAAGAATGGTGATTTGCATCATTTCATTCCGCTGTTTTTTCTCTCGTCATTCCGGGATGGTCCGAAGGACCAGACCCGGAATCACTTCTTTTTACGCTACCTCGGGATTCCGGGTTCATCGCTGCGCAATGCTCCGGAATGACGATTACGAGGCAATCCCGATCAGCTTGATTTCCCAGTGTAGCTCAATTCCGGAATTTTCCTTGACCCGCGCGCGCACGGTGTCGCCGAGGGTTTCGATATCGTGGCCGGTGGCGGTACCGGTGTTGATCAGGAAGTTGCAGTGCATCTCCGACACCTGGGCGCCGCCGACGCGCAGGCCGCGGCAGCCGGCGGCGTCGATCAGCTTCCAGGCGCTGTGGCCGGGCGGATTCTGGAAAGTCGATCCGCCGGTTTTTTCGCGGATCGGCTGCGCCGTCTCGCGGTGGTTTTGCACCTCGTTCATCCGCCCGCGAATGGCCTCTGACGCGGTGACGGTGCCGCGGAAGCGCGCCGAGGTGAAGATGATGGAGGGATCGACGCCGCTGCTGCGGTAGACGAATTTCATGTCGGCATTGCCAAACGTATGCTTGCTGCCGTCGCGGCCGATGCCGACGGCCTCGATCAACACATCCCTGGTCTCCGCGCCGTTGGCGCCGGCATTCATGCGCAACGCGCCGCCGATGGTGCCGGGAATGCCGAAATAGAATTCCAGCCCGCCGATATTGGCCGCCGCCGCGGTCTCGGCGACGCGCTTGTCGAGTGCTGCAGCCCCCGCGCTGACGATATCGCCCTCGGCGCCGGTCTCGCCGAAACCGCGCGGGCCGAGCCGGATCACCACGCCCGGAATGCCGCCATCGCGCACGATCAAATTGGAGCCGACGCCGACGACATGGACAGGAAGTTCGCTCGGCAAATGCGCCAGGAAATAAGCCAGATCGTCCTCATCCGCCGGGGTGAACAGCAGCTGCGCCGGACCGCCGACCCGAAACCAGGTCAATTCCGCCAGCGACTGGTTCGCCAGCAGCCGCCCGCGCAGCTCGGGCATCA
>JBKJUA010000058.1:0-18461 GCA_046590305.1 Bradyrhizobium sp. | reverse complement strand
TATGACGATACGGAATTTACATTTTTGCGCTTCACTTCGTAGGGTGAGCAAAGCGCAGCGCGCCCACCATTTCCGACCCGTCTACTGTGTGGTGGGCACGGCGCAAACGCGCCTTTGCCCACCCTACGATTTTACTGATGGCTTCGATATATTGCGGTAACAAAATACCTTTTGTTGCCATTGCTTGGGGTTGTTTTCGATATTTTGAAAAAGGGGACGTTTACCGCCGCCCGAACAGCTTCTCGATGTCGCTCAGCTTCAGTTCCACATAGGTCGGCCGGCCGTGATTGCATTGACCTGAGTTCGGGGTGTCTTCCATCTCGCGGAGCAGCGCGTTCATCTCTTCCGGCTTGAGGATGCGCCCGGCGCGCACCGAGCCGTGGCAGGCCATGGTGGCCGCGACATGCATCAGGCGGCGTTCCAGCGGCAGCGCCTCATCCCATTCCGCCATGTGCTCGGCGAGATCGCGCAGCAGCGAGCCGGCATTGGCCTTGCCGAGCAGCGACGGCGTCTCGCGCACCGCGACCGCGCCGGGACCGAAGGAATCGATCGCCAGCCCGAACGTGGCCAGTTCGACGGCGCGATCGAGCAGCTGCTCGACGGTCGCCTCGTCGAGTTCGACGATCTCGGGAATCAGCAGGATCTGCCGCTGCACGCCGTTGCGCGCCAATGAGGCCTTGAGCTTTTCATAAACGATGCGCTCATGCGCGGCGTGCTGATCCACCACGACAAGGCCGTCGCGGGTCTGCGACACGATATAGGTCTCGTGAATCTGCGTCCGCGCCGCTCCCAGCGGGCGGTCGAGCAGATCGGCGGATGGCGCTTGTTGAACGCGCACGTCGGCTGTCGGCGTGCCGACATCGAAGGCGGCCTGTGCGGGCTCGGCGAACGCCGTCGCTGCCGATCCCTCGAAGCCCGGCATCGGCCCCGCCGGATAGGCCGGCGAGCGCCGCCAGTCCCAGTTGCCCGGACGCGGCGCGAATGACGGGCGGAACGAGGCCAGGGCGGCGCCGTCGCTGTTGGCGGCGGTGCG
Organism: Bradyrhizobium sp.; assembly: GCA_046590305.1. Taxonomy (GTDB): domain Bacteria; phylum Pseudomonadota; class Alphaproteobacteria; order Rhizobiales; family Xanthobacteraceae; genus Bradyrhizobium. The sequence goes on along the minus strand of JBKJUA010000058.1, from coordinate 17,428 downwards.
CTTGCCTTCGCGGGCAAGACCATCCTTCAGCGCATGCACGATCAGCGCGCGGACCAGCCCGGCATTGCGGAACCGGACCTCGGTCTTGGCCGGATGCACATTGGCATCGACCTCCTGGGCTTCCAGTGTGACGAACAGCGCCACCACGGGATGACGGTCGCGCGGCAGATAGTCGGAATAGGCCGCGCGCACCGCGCCGATGATCAGCTTGTCGCGTACCGGCCGGCCGTTGACGAACAGATATTGTCCGAGCGCATTGGCGCGTGTCAGCGAGGGGGCGGCGGCAAAGCCCTCGACCACCACGCCGTCGCGCTCGGCGCGGACCTCGATGGCGCTGGAGCGAAAATCACTGCCCAGGATATCGCCGAGCCGCGTCAGCCTTCCGGCGGCGCCGGGCAGGGCGGCGGCCCAGGTCACCGGCGCGCGTTCCTCGCCTGCCAGCGTGAAGGCGATGTCGGGCCGCGCCATCGCGAGGCGGCGCACCACTTCGCGGATCGCTTCCGCCTCGGTGCGGTCGGTCTTGAGAAATTTCAGCCGGGCCGGCGTCGCATAAAAGAGATCGCTGACCTCGACGCGGGTGCCCTGGCTCAGCGCCGCCGGCATGATGGCGGATTTGACGCCGCCCTCCACCGCCAGCGACCAGGCGTGCGGCTCGCTGAGATGGCGCGTGGTGATGCCGAGCCTGGCGACCGCGCCGATCGAGGGCAGCGCCTCGCCGCGAAACCCGAGCGTGCGGATCCGCAGCAGATCCTCGTCGTCGAGCTTGGAGGTGGCGTGGCGATCGACCGAAAGTGCCAGGTCGCCATAGGTCATGCCGCTGCCGTCGTCGGTGATGCCGATCCGCCGCCGCCCGCCGCCGTCGGTGAAAATGTCGACTCGGCTGGCGCCGGCGTCGATGGCGTTTTCCACCAGTTCCTTGACCACGCTCGCCGGACGCTCGACCACTTCGCCGGCGGCGATGCGGTTGACGATCTGTTCGGGGAGCTGGCGGACGGGCATGGGACGACTCGTGGGTTTGAGTCCCTAATCTAGAGACTCTTGCCGGGTGAAGGGAGGTCGTGAAGGCGAAACTGCGAAACTCTCCCCGCTGTTGTCATGCGCTCAATCGTCGAACCGGGCCGAGCCACGCTTTGCCTTGATGTCGCTGCGGCGCTTCTTGCCTTCCAGCCGCCGGGTCTTCGAGCCCAGGGTGGGCTTGGTGGCGCGGCGCGGCACCGGCCGCACCATCGCCTCGCGCAATATTTCGAGCAGCCGGTCGGTGGCGTCGGCGCGGTTGCGCTCCTGGGTGCGAAAGCGCTGCGCGTGAATCACGATCACGCCGTCCTTGGTCATGCGCTGGCCGGCGATCCGGTTCAGCCGCACCGCGGCATCCTCCGACAGCGTGATCCGGCGGGTGTCGAAGCGCAATTGGGCTGCGGTCGAGAGCTTGTTGACGTTCTGCCCGCCCGGGCCGGAGGCACGGACGAAGGTGATCTCGATGTCGTTCTCGTCGATCGAAAGGTCGCGGGAAATCCGCAGCATGGCGTCACCGGAGGAGAAATGATCCCTGACGAGAATCGGACGCGCACAGGATAGCGGGTTTATTGGTGGCGCTGAAGGCGGCGGACTCGCGCCCCGGATGCGACGCAGCGCCACAAGCGCGTTTACGCGCGTCTTCGACGCGCTATGGCGGTGCGCTGCTGATCCGGGGCCCATGGCTGGAACGTAGATGCGGGTCCCGGCTCTGCGGCGCACCGCCGAAGAGGTGCTGCACCGCGTCCGGGGCACGGAAATGCGAACGTTCGTCCTTAGTTCGCTTTAGGTGCTGTCGCCGCAGCCGGCTGGACTGCGGCCTGCGGGGCGCGGCCGACGATCACGGTGAGCAGACCTTGCCCCCACAGCCGCCGGGCGGCCTTTTTGGCGTCGTCGAGCGTCACCGCATCGACGATGGCGTTGCGCTTCTCGATATAGTCGATCGGAAGCCTGTCGAGCTGGTACTGCAGCAGCGCCGATGCCAGCTTCGAGGAGCTGTCGAGCGCCAACATCTGCGAACCCTTGAGGTAGGACTTGGCCTCATCCAGTTCCTGCTGGGTCGGGCCTTCCGCGGCGATGCCGCGGATTTCCTTCTCGATGGCGTCGACGGTCTCGCCGGCGCGGTCGGCGCGGGTACCGGTGGTGCCGATGAAGATGGCGGAGCGATCCATCCACAACAGCGATTCATTGACCGAATAGGCCAGACCGCGTTTCTCGCGGACCTCCCGATAGAGCCGCGACGACAGCCCGCCGCCGCCCAGAATGTGGTTGACGACATAGCCGGCCATGAAGTCCGGATCGTTGCGCTTGATGCCGGGGCCGCCGAACGTCACCACGGTCTGCGGCACGTCGAGCGGAATGAAGGCGCGCTGCGGCGGCCTGGCGGCTTCAACCTCGGCGACCGGCGTCAGTTTCGCCTTGGGCGGCAATCCGCCGAAGGTCTTGTCGAGTAGTTGGCCGAGCGTCGCGGGGTCGACATCGCCGACCACGGCAATCCGCAGCGTATCCTTCGCCAGCACGCGGCGGACGTAATCCTTCATATCGTCGGTATCGATCTTCGGCACGCTTTCCAGCGTGCCGCTGGCCTGGCGGCTATAGGGATGGTCGCCGAAGGCGACCTGGAGGAACTTGCGGCTGGCCAGCGCCGAGGGACTGGAAGTGTCGCGCCGCAGGCCCGAATTGATCTGCGCGCGAATACGCTCGACATCGGCGCTGTCGAAGCGCGCCGAGGTCAGCGCCATCCGCAGCAGGTCGAAGGCTTCATCCCTGTTGTCCTTGAGCATGCGCAAGCTGCCGCGGAAGTAATCCCGCGTCGAACTGAAGCTCAGCTCGATGGCGCGGCGGTCGAGCCGCTCGTGGAACGTCTTGGAATCCAGCTCGCCCGAACCCTCGTCGAGCAGGCTGGCGACCATGTTGCCGACGCCGGGCTTGTCGGCCGGGTCCTGCGTTGCGCCGCCGCCGAAGGCATATTCCATCGCGATCAGCGGCACGGTGGCATCCTGCACGAACCAGGCTTCGATGCCTCCCGGCGAGATCAGATGCTGGATCCTGGCCGCGGCGTGCGAAGGCACCGGCGCCAGCGCGAGACTGGCGGCCGCCGCGAAGGCAAGGCGCCGCGCGGAAATCCTGAACGAAGTCCCGAAATGCTTCACGAACGCTTCTCCTCGCGCTTCGGCGTGGCATCCTTGATCAGGTAGCCTGTCACCGATCGCTTTTTATCGAGCCACTTTTGTGCAACGTCGCGGACCTGTTCGGCGGTGACGGCGCGAATGCGATCCGGCCAGGCCCGGATGTCGTCAATGCTGAGGCCGGAGGTCAGGGCCGCGCCGTACCAGCGCGCCAGCGTCGCCTGGTTGTCCTGGGCGTAGATCGCCTGCGCGATCAGCTGGGTCTTGACGCGCTCGAGGTCCTCCGATCGCGCCGGGTTTTGTCCGACATCCGCGATCACGCCGTCGATCACCTGCTCGATTTGCGAAAATTCCACGCCCGGCTTCGGCGACGCCGAGATCACGAACTGCGATGGATCGAGCGAGGTGCCCTGGTAGCCAGCGCCGGCGCTGACCGCGAGTTGCCGGTCGATCACCAGCGCGCGATACAGATAGGAATTGGAGCCGCTGCCGATCAATTGGGCGAGCACATCGAGCGCCGGGCTTTCGCCCGCGGCGGCGGTGCTGGCGGAAGGCACGAGATAATAGCGGCGCACGCTGGTCTGTTCGACCCGGGCGTCGGACAGCGTCACGGTGCGCGGGGCCTCGGGCACCGGCTCCTGCGGCCGGACGCGGAGGGTGGCGATGGCGGGCTGCGCCGGGATCTCGCCGTAGGTCCGCTCCACCATGGGACGGATATCCCTGGGATCGACGTCGCCGGCGATCACCAGGATGGCGTTGTTCGGCGCATAGAAGCGCTTGTAGAACGCCAGCGCATCCTCGCGGTCGAGCTTCTCGATTTCCTGGCGCCAGCCGATCACGGGCCGGCCGTAGGGATGATTGAGATACAGCGCCGCCATGATCTGCTGGGTCAGCCGCGCATCCGGGTTGTTGGCGACCCGCATGTTGAATTCCTCGAGCACGACGTCCCGCTCCGGCAGAACGTTCTCGTCCTTCAGGATCAGGCCGGTCATGCGGTCGGCCTCGAATTCCATCATCCTGGCCAACTGCTCGCGCGGCACGCGCTGAAAGTAGCCGGTATAGTCGGTCGAGGTGAAGGCGTTCTCGTTGCCGCCGACCCGAAGCACGGTCTTGGAAAATTCACCGGCCGGATGCCTGGAGGTGCCCTTGAACATCAGGTGTTCGAGAAAGTGGGCGAGGCCGGACTTGCCGGGTGTCTCGTCGGCTGAGCCGACCTTGTACCAGATCATGTGGGTGACGACCGGCGTACGGCGATCCGGGATCACCACGACCTGCAAGCCGTTGGGAAGCGTGAAGGTGGTGGGACGCTCCGACGTCACCGTGGTCTGGGCACGAGCGCCGTTTGCGGAAAATGCCAGTGCAAGGAGCAGCGCGGCGGTGAGCGAAACGGCAAAACGGAGTGTGGGCATCATGACCTGTCTGGCGGGTATTCCGCAAAAGTCGGTGTCGGTTTTGCTTCGCAATCAAGTTTACGCCGATTGCGTAGAGTTACCTGCGGCAGAATACGCGCAAATGAGAAGCTTGCAGCGCAACGGAAAGGCTCGGGATAACGCCGCGGCACCGTACACCGGGACAGAACCGGCGAGCGTCACGAAGCCGAGAGGTTACAATAGATTAAGGCAGGGCCTATTCGCCGTACTTGCCCTTGGCCGGGTTGTATTCCTTGTTCATCGTTTCCTTCGGCCCGGTGCCGTAGGCGAAGTTCGGCGACGGCGTCTGGTATCCGCTCGGCGGCTGCGTCAGCGTCTCCCGGGTCGGCTCGCCCTTGAACGGCGCGGTCTCGGTCTTGTTGCCGCCGAACAGGCCGCTGAAGCCACCCTTGTAGCCGAGTTCCGACGGGCTCAGCAGCACATTGCTGTTGGTGGCGCCGGGCTGGATCGGGTCGCTGCTGCCGCTGCGGGCGGGACCGGCGGTCCTGCCGGCGGCCAGTTCGGCCGGGGTCAGGATGCGGGCGGCTTCCCGGGGATCCTTGTTGTCTTTCTTGCGGGCGGCCGCCGCAGCTTTGCGGCGTTGCGCGTCGGGGTCCTTTGGCCAGTTCGCCGCGGGGGCCTCGACCGCCGCGGAAGCCGGCGGCGGCAGATTGAGCTTGGGGGGCACCACCAGCGGCGACCGCTCGCGGTATTCGATGCCGCGGTTTTCCATGTTGGTGCCGCCGATGCCGGCCATGATGCCTTCGATGATTTTCTCTTCGAAGGTCTTGTCGTCCTCGTCGTCGTCAGCGGCGCGGGCGGCGCCTGCTGATATCACGAGGCCGATGCCCAGCACGGCGACGGCGAGCTTCAGCCCCCGCCAGGGAGTTCCCCAAGAGATATGCCAAGAGATATGCCAAGAGATCGGCAATGGGTTCTGCACAATCCGGAAGCTGGCTTCGGTGTCGCGCATTACGCTGTTCCTGTTCAAATTCTTCCGCAAGGGGGCACCGATTTGAGGCGCACAAAATCGCTTCGGCTTGCAGGGCCCGTATCAGCCGGGATCAGGGCGCTTTTGCGGCGGGTACCCCCAGGAAGGAATCATACAGCAGGGCTGCTACCCCGGCAACAATCGCCACGTCGGCAAGGTTAAACACGTACCAACTGAAGGTTTTTCCGCCGATATCGAGGTGGAACAGGGCGAAATCGACCACCGCCCCATAGGCGAAGCGGTCGATGACGTTGCCGATGGCGCCGCCGATGATCAGGCCCAGCGCAATCGTCGCCAGCAGCGTTTGCGAGCGCGCCATCCAGACCGCCAGAACCACCACGGCCACCGCCTTGATCAACATCAGGATGATCTGGACCCACGCGCTGTCGCTCTGGAACCAGCCGAAGCTGATCCCGACATTCCAGGCCAGCACCAGGTCGAAGAACGGGGTAACCCTCACCGCGCCGCGTTGGGCGATGTCGAACACGAACAGCAGCCAGATTTTTGAAGCCTGATCGAGCACGAGGGCTGCGACGGCGGCGATCAGACCGGAGCGGAGGTGGGGGGTCATGGCGTAATGGCCAAAGCAGCATTAGGTGTCGTCAACGCGAACGCGGGGGCCCCCAGCGTGAGCGCAATTGCGCTCATCGTGGCGCCGTACCGTCGATAGTTTGAAAGACTGTTGGTCATCTTCCGTTTTCTATTTCGGACGCCCGGGATCATGGGTCCCCATGTTCGCGCGGACGACGATGGTGTATTGCGACGTTAGAGGTATTACACACTCACTCCCAGCGCCTTCCATTCGCGCAACGCCGTGGCGTCGCGCGGCGAGACATCGGGATATTCGGTATCGCCGCCGACGTCGGTGGAGATTTTCCACGACCGCGCGCATTTGATGCCAACGGCTTTCTCGACCACGACGGCGACGCCGGGCACCTCGTTGAGCCGGAATGCACCGGCCGGCGCGTCGTCATTGCTTGCCATCGCGTTCGAAGTGATGAACACCTCGGCGAGATCGATATCGAACAGCGTGTTGAAAATGCTCTTGTCGGAGACGTAGACCAGCGGCGAGGCCTCCAGCGAGGAGCCGATGGTCTTCGCGGCGCGCTCAAGCTCAAGCGCACCGGTGACGACGCGGCGGACGTCGCGGATGGTCTCCCATTTCGCCGCCAGCGCGTCGTCGCGGAACGCCTCGAACTCCCCAGGGAACAGCGTCAGATGCACCGAGGGCTCGGCGTCCGGCCGGTACATCCGCCATGCCTCTTCGGTGGTGAAGCTCAGCACCGGCGCCAGCCATTTCAGGATTGAATCGCAGATGATGTCGATCGTGGTCAGCGCCGCCTTGCGCGCCAGCGACGACGGCGGATCGCAATACAGGGTATCCTTGCGGATATCGAAATAGAACGCCGACAGTTCGGTGTTCATGAACGCCGAGAGGCTCGCTACAACTGTCTTGTAGTCGAATTCGGCGTAGGCCGTGCGCACGATAGCGGCCTGGCCCGCGAGCTGATGCAGCATCAGCCGCTCCAGTTCGGGCATGTCGGCATGCGGGACCCGGTCGCCGGGCGCAAAATGTGCCAGCGTGCCGAGCATCCAGCGGATCGAATTGCGCAGCTTGCGGTAGGTCTCGATTGTGTTCTTCAGGATTTCCGGGCCGATGCGCTGGTCGTCGGCATAGTCGGTGGCGCAGACCCAAAGCCGCAGGATATCGGCGCCGGAATCCTTCATCACCTTCTGCGGCTCGACGGTGTTACCGACCGACTTCGACATTTTGCGGCCGTTCTCGTCCAGCGTGAAGCCGTGCGTCAGCACCACGTCGAACGGCGCCCGGCCGCGGGTGCCGCAGCTTTCCAGCAGCGACGACTGGAACCAGCCGCGATGCTGGTCGCTGCCTTCCAGATACATCACGGTATCGGCGCCGCCATCGACCTTGCGGACGATGTGGCCGAGTTGAGGAAAATTCTGACGGTCATCCAGCACGAAGGCGTGGGTCGAGCCGGAATCGAACCAGACGTCGCAGATATCGTCAACCTTCTTCCAGTCCTCAGCCGAGCGGGAGCCGAGAAAGCGTTCGCGCGCGCCGTCCATGTACCAGGCGTCGGCGCCTTCTTCCATGAAGGCTTCGGCGATGCGCTGATTGATGATTTCGTCCTGCAGGATTTCGGCGGAGCCATCGGCTCTCTCACGCACGAACACCGCGATCGGCACGCCCCAGGCGCGCTGGCGCGAGATCACCCAGTCGGGCTTGCTGTTGACCATGCCGTTGATGCGGTTCTGGCCCGACGGCGGCACCCATTGGGCGACGGAGATGGCGTGTTGCGCGCGGGCGCGCAGCGTGTCGTCCGGCTGCGCCTTGCCGTCATCCGCGATAGGCTTGTCCATCGCAATGAACCATTGCGGTGTATTACGGAAGATCACCGGCTTCTTCGAGCGCCATGAATGCGGATATTGATGCTTGAGCCGGCCGCGCGCCAGCAGCATGCCGCGCTCGATCAGCGCCTTGATGACAGCCTCGTTGGCGTCGCCCTTTTCGCCCTTGTCGTTGATGACGCGCTTGCCGATGAAGCCCGGCGCGTGATCGGTAAAGGCGCCGTTCTCATCGACCGTATAGGGAATGGTGGTGTTGATGCCGCGCGCCGCCAGATCGCGCGCATTGGCCATCCAGACCTCGAAATCCTCGCGGCCATGGCCGGGCGCGGTATGAACGAAGCCGGTGCCGGTGTCGTCGGTGACGTGGTCGCCTGCGAGCAGCGGCACGATGAATTCATATCCGCCGCTGACGCCCTTCAGCGGATGGGCGCATTCCAACGCATCGAGCGTGTCGGCCGGCAAGTCGCGCACCTTCTTGTAGCTGGTGACACGCGCCTGCTTGAATACGCTTTCCGCCAGCGCATCCGCCAGGATCAGGAGGTCGCCATTTTTGGCCCAGTTGTCGCCGGGCGCATCGGTGACCTCAAAGAGGCCGTAGGCAATTTTCGGCGAGAAGCTGATGGCGCGGTTGCCGGGCAGCGTCCACGGCGTGGTGGTCCAGATCACGACGCTGGCGGTGGCGAGCGCGCCAAACGCCGGTGACGTGACCGGAAACTTCACCCACACGGTATCGCTGGTGTAGTCCTCGTATTCGATTTCGGCTTCCGCCAGCGCGGTCTTTTCTACCACGCTCCACATCACCGGCTTGGAGCCGCGATAGAGCGTGCCGTTGGCGGCAAACTTCATCAGTTCGCGCGCGATCTGCGCCTCGGCGGCAAAGTCCATCGTGGCATAGGGGTGATCCCAGTCGCCGATGATGCCGAGCCGCTTGAATTCTTCGCGCTGTACGTTGAGCCAGTGCGTGGCATAGGCGCGGCATTCTTTACGGAACGCTACCATCGCGGTGGAGTTCTTGAAGTCCGGCTTTGGCTTGCCCTTGGAGCGGTAGTTCTCTTCCTCGATCTTCCATTCGATCGGCAGGCCGTGACAGTCCCAGCCCGGCACGTAATTGGAATCGAAGCCGAGCATCTGCTGGCTTTTGGTCACCACGTCCTTGAGGATCTTGTTGAGGGCGTGGCCGATATGGATGTTGCCGTTGGCATAGGGTGGGCCGTCATGCAGGACGAATTTGGCGCGGCCGGCGGCGCTCTCGCGCAGCTTGCCGTAGAGGCCGATCTCGTTCCAGCGCTTGAGGATTTCCGGCTCGCGCTGCGGCAGGCCGGCGCGCATCGGGAATTCCGTCTGCGGTAGGAACAGGGTCTTGGAATAGTCGGTAACGTCGGACTTTTGCGGCTTCTCGGACATGAATGCTCTTGGGCTCAAGGGGCGCTGAAACGCGATTCATCGCGGATGAATGGATAGGATCCCGGTCTTGCGCCGAGCCGGAGCTCAGGCGGAAGCCGGGCCGCTAATGGGGATGGTGCGCCGCGCAAGCATGGTGCTTTCCATAACAGCCAGACGGGGAAATCGCAAAGGCCTCGGCATACTCCGCCGTCATCCTGTCAGGATGACGACCTTTGAAGGCGCGGCCGGGCCGGATTGCCCATAACGGTCTGGCCCGGCTCGACGTCCCGCGTCACCACGCTGCCGGCCCCGATCACGGCGCCGTCGCCCACGGTCACGCCGGGCAGGATGATGGCGCCGCCGCCGATCCAGACGTCGCAGCCGATCCGCACCGGACGTCCGAATTCGAGGCCTTCGCGCCGCGTCTCGGCGTCCCTCGGATGATCGGCGGCGTAGATCTGCACCGCCGGTCCGATCTGGGTGCGGTCGCCGATACTGACTTCGACGACATCCAGAATGACGCAGTTGAAGTTCATGAAGACGCCGTCGCCGACACGGATGTTGTATCCGAAGTCGCAAAAAAATGGCGGGCGGATCACGGCGCCGTCGCCGACATGCGCGAGGCGTTCTGTCAGCAATGCATGCCGCTCCGATACCGGCTTTGCCAGCGCCGCATTGTAGCGCAACAGCCACGCCTTGGTCACCGCCTGCTCGGCCGCGATTTCGGCGTCGGGGCGATATAGTTCGCCCGCCAGCATCTTTTGCTTTTCGGTCTTGCTCAATCGACCACACCGAGTTTCGGAAACGCATCCGGCGCCGCCGCCAGCGCCGCGCGGGCTCTCGCGCTGTCGTCGTCCATCTGGCGCACCAGCGCCTCGATGCCATCGAACTTCACTTCGTCGCGGATGAAGGCGATGAAGGCGACATCCAGCGCGGCGCCATAGAGGTCGCCCTTGAAGTCGAACAGGAACACTTCCAGCAGCGGCGCGCCATTGTCGAAGGTCGGGCGGCGGCCGAAACTGGCGACTCCGTCGAGCCTTTCGGTGCCGCGGCCGACCCGCACCGCATAGATGCCGTGCTTGAGCCCGCAATTCTTGTCGAGGCGGATATTGGCGGTGGGATAGCCGAGATCGCGGCCGCGCTTCTCGCCATGGATCACCGTGCCTGCGACGAACCACGGGCCGCCGAGCATCGCGGTGGCGTCGTCGATCTGCCCCTCCGCGAGCGCCATCCGGATCGCGCTGGAAGAGACCGGCCGCTCGTCGATATCGATATGGGCCTGGACGTCGACCTCGATGCCGAGCCGGGGCGCTTCGCTGAGCAGCAGGCTCGGCGAGCCCACGCGCCCCTTGCCGAAATGAAAGTCGTAGCCGACCGCGATCCCGCTGATTCCGAGCCGTCCGATCAGGCCATGGTGAATGAAATCCTGCGCCGTGGTTCCGGCGCGCCCCTTGTCGAAAGTCATCACCACGGCCCCGGAAAGCCCGGTCCCGGCCAGCAGTCTGAGCTTGCTGGCCTCGTCGGTGAGCCGGAACTGGGGGGTGTTCGGGCTGAAGAAGCTGCGGGGATGGGGCTCGAAGGTCACCGCCAGCGCCGGCCGGTCATGGGCGCGGCCCATCTGCAGGGCGGCGGCGATGACCGCGCGGTGGCCGAGATGCACGCCGTCGAAATTTCCCATCGCCACCACCGCTCCCCGGGGGATGGCGGCTGCGGGGGTGTCGTCGCGGATAACTGTAAAGCCAGACATCATTTTGAAGGATTCTTTGGGCGAGGTCAGCAGGCGCGGGACCGTGACGCGGCGGCCCCGATGAAGTCAAGCCGGGCCAGATCGACCGCAGAGCGGGTGTCGCTACCATGTTTCCCGCTAAGGTCGGTTAACGGGCTGTTTAACGGCTGGTGCTACTGGTGGGGGTGTACTGCGGGGCTTTCGGCCTGGCGCGGGCTGGTGTGGTTTGTAGCGTTGCGGGGGAGTCAAGATGGCGGTTGATTTGTCGATGTCGGTTCTGGTGGTGGATGACTACAACACCATGATCCGGATCATCCGAAATCTCCTGAAGCAGCTCGGCTTCGAAAGTATCGATGACGCCAGCGACGGCTCGGCGGCGCTGAACAAGATGCGCGTCAAGAAGTACGGGCTGGTGATCTCCGACTGGAACATGGAGCCGATGACCGGCTACGACCTGCTCCGGGAAGTTCGCGCCGATCCCAACCTCGCCACCACGCCGTTCATCATGATCACGGCGGAATCCAAGACCGAAAACGTGATCGCCGCCAAGAAGGCCGGCGTCAACAATTACATCGTCAAGCCGTTCAACGCCGCCACGCTGAAGACCAAGATCGAGGCGGTCTTCCCGGATATGGCGAACGCGTAATTTCTTCACCTCGCCCCCGCTTGCGGGGAGAGGTCAAATTCGCGGAAGCGAATTTCGGGTGAGGGGGACTCACCGCGTACTTGCGTCTTCAGAATTTGCTGAGAGAGCCCCTCACCCCAGCCCTCTCCCCGCAAGCGCGGGGCCAGGGAGAAGAGATACCCCTACCACCTCAACTCCCGCATCAGCGCCTTCGGCGGGCGGCCGAACAGCTCCTTCACCGAGGCGGGGTCGAACTGATCGATGCCCTCGAACTCTTCGGAGTGGATGCCGCGGGTCAGGAACAGGCAGTCGATGCCGAAGGCGTGCGCGCCGGTCAGATCGGTCCGCACGGAATCGCCGATCGCCAGCACGCGGTTGAGCTCGATGGCGTGGCTCTGGCGCGCGGCCGCGAGTTCGATGGCGCGCTCATAGATCGGCCGGTGCGGCTTGCCGTAGAAGATCACCTCGCCGCCGAGTTCGCGATAGAGCTCGGCGATCGCGCCAGCGCAATAGATCAGGCGGTCGCCCCGCTCGACCACGATGTCGGGGTTGGCGCAGATCAGCGTCAGCTGGCGCTCGCGCGCCTTCAGCATCATCCCGCGATAATCCTCGGCCGATTCGGTTTCGTCGTCGAACAGGCCGGTGCAGACGATGTAGTCGGCGGCTTCCAGCGGCGCGAGCATCGTATCAAGGCCGCGATAGATCGAATTGTCGCGCTCGGGGCCGAGCCAGAACATCTTCTTGCCCGGATGGTCGGCGACGAAATGCCGGGTGAGGTCACCCGAACTGACGATGGCGTCATAGGTCTCGTCGGCGACGCCGAGCTTGCGCAATTGCCGCTGCACCGAATCGGCGGGCCTTGGCGCGTTGGTGATGAGGATCACCGTGCCGCCCTGGGCACGGAAGCTGTGCAGCGCCTCACAGGCTTCGGGGAAGGCCACCAGGCCATTGTGAACCACGCCCCAGATGTCGGAGAGCACGACTTCGACGCCGGGGACGAGGTCGCGCAGCCGCTCGGCAAAACGCAGTCCGGTCATGGCAGCGACGGCCGGTCAGCCCGGCCCAGCGGCGCGCCGCGCCAGCGCGGCGTTGCCGGTCGTCCGCGCCGGGGGTTCGATGGCGGGACTGGTGAGGGGAGCCGTTTTAGGGGAGCCATTGGGTTCCTGCGGGTTGTTCGAAGGCGCCCCGCCGGTAGCAGATGCCCCCTCGGGCCGCAACGGCCGGGGTGGCGCAAACAGAAAGCCCTGCCCGAACCGCACGTCGTAATCGAGCAGGTCGACCACCGCGCGTTCGCCTTCGATCCGCTCGGCGATCAGGTCGATACCGAAGCGGCCGAGCAGATCGGACAGGTCCGAGGGATGAATGTCCGAGGTGGAACTCGATCGCTGGTCGAGCAACAAAGCGGCGGGTACCTTGATGAAGCGGACGCCGCGGTCGGCCAGTTCGCGCGGCTCGATCCTGAGGTCGGTGACGTGGTCGATCGAGAAACGGTAGCCGCGCTGCGCCAGTGCCGCCAGATGTTCGGTCTCGGTCGGGCCGAGGTTGCGGAACGTCGCCTGCTTGAATTCGAGCACGAAGGACGGCGCCAGCGCGCGATTGGCTTCGAGGAAGTCGAGGCATTGCGCGAAGGTGGTGGGATTGCCGAGCGTCCCCGCTGCGACGTTGCAGAAGATTCCGACATCCTTGTTGCGCACCATCAGCCGCCGCAGCACCTGCACGCAGCGCAGCATCACCATGTGATCGATCCGCCCGATCAGCCCGGCGGCTTCCGCGACCCCGATGAAATCTTCGGCGGCTAGAACCTCGTCCTTGTCGTCGCGCAGCCGTGTCACCGCCTCGTAGAAGCGCACCTTGCGCTGCGGCAGGGTGACCATCGGCTGCAGATAGATGTCGATGCGGTTTTCCTCGACCGCGCCTTTCACGGCGTGGAGGATTTGGGCGTGGCTGCGCGACGGGGTGGTTTCGGCGGCAACGGCGGGTGCTGCAACGGCAGGCGCTGCCATAACCGGCGCCGCCTTGGCGGGCACGGGCGCGCTGACGGTCTGCGCGGCGACATCGGATGGTTCGCGCGGAGCCTCGCGCTCCGGCGGGCTGGCAAGTGGAGGCGGCGCGGCGGCGGCGCCTGCGGCCAGCATGTCGTCGTGGCTGGCGACCGAGGTCGCGAGCTGCTTGACCAGCACGCCGAGCTCGTTGATCTCGCCGATCACGGTCTGGATGCGGTCGGCACCGGTCGAATTGGCCGACACCACACGGCTCTCGACGGCGGCGAGGCGGCGCCCGAATTCGGCGACCTGGCGGGCGAGGTCGGCGGTGCCGCGCGACAGATCCGCGATCTGGCCCCCGACATCGGTGCGGTCGCGCAGCCGCATCGACACGGCATTGTAGAGGATCAGGAAGGTCAGGGCGGTGAGCGCCACGATCGCGGATTCCGAACCGCTGATGCCCAGTACCGAATACAGGATCAGGCCGAGCGAGGCCGCGACTAGAACCATGCAGATGGCGATAAAAACCGTGGAAATGCGAATCATGCCGCGCGCAACGCCCTCAGGTCGAGACTGCCCCGCCGGGAGAAACGGAAAGCCGCAGGCATCGTCCGTACCGTGCGCTCCTCCAGGCGCCGCGATCCTAGCATCAATGTTGATTCGAAGAGCTAATGTTCTTTTGATTATGATTAGGTCGGAATCGCCGGTCCCACCTTGTCGGCCATGACCGCGCCGCGTTCGCCGAGCGGCTTGGGGCGTCCGACCGTCGTATCCCGCGCGGTTTGGTGTTCGATTTCCGAGTTCAGTTCGGCACCGCACAGCACGATGACGGCGGACATCCACATCCACATCATCAGACCGATGGCGGCGCCGAGCGAGCCGTAGGTGGCGTCGTAGTTGCCGAAGTTCGAAAGATACCACGACAGCAGCGAGGAGCCCGCGATCCAGAGCAGGGCCGCGGCCAGCGTGCCGATGCTGAGCCATTCCCACCGCGCCGCCTTCCGGCTCGGCCCGAACCGGTAGAGCACGCCGAGCGCCGCTAGCAGAAGCGCGAACATCACCGGCCATCTCACCAGGCTGACGATGGTCTTGACGTCCTGCCCGAGGCCGAGATGATCGAGTGCCAACGGCAGCGCCACCACCGCGCTCACGATCAGCATGAGCGCCATGATGGCGCCCGTCGTGAAGGTCAGCGACAGCAAATTGAGCCGGAAGAATCCGCGTTTCTCGCGCTCGCCATAGACCACATTCAACGCCTCGATCACAGCCTTCACCCCGGCATTGGCGCTCCAGATCGCGAGCCCCAGGCCGAACAGAAACGTGGCGCCCAGTGCGGTGTCGCCCTTGGCGAGTACGCGCGTGATCTGGTCCTGCACGATCTGGAACGAACCCTGCGGCAGCATCACGGCCATCGTCTGCAAGTTGTCGCCGATGGTGGAGGCGTCTGCGAACAGTCCGTAGGACGACACCAGCGCCGTGATCGCCGGAAACACTGCGAGCAGGCCGAAAAACACGACACCGGCGGCGGTCGCGAGCAGGCGGTCTTCGTCGATCTGCTGATAGGTGCGCCACAGGATATCCTTCCAGCCGGCGAAGGGAATTTGGAAGGGGTTGCTCGAAAGCCGGCCGCGTCCTGGCTGCGCGATTTCAGGCACGAAAGGGGAGGGAGGCGGGATTGCCGGTTCGAGTGCGGGTTCAGGGGCGGTGAAGGTTTGAATATAGCGCTGGGCGGTCAGGACAAAAATCGCCGTGGCCGCGACCAGAAGCAGATTATCGGCAGCCTCGCTGCGCCGGTTGGACATCAGGGCGCTTGTCTCCGAGCCTGCTGCCGCCGGACGGCCGCCCAGCCCAGCAATGTTGCGGCTACGAGCAGCCCGGCCTGCACCTTCCTGCTGTCCATGGCCGGCCCGGGGCGCGATGCTCGCCGTGCGCGGCTCGTACCGCTCACAGGCGTGGCGGGCTCGCGCAAGATCGCCGTCGCGGTATTGGTGGCCGCCTCGACCTGGGTCGGCTTGATCGGATTGGCATTGATGGCGACACGCAGGCGGCTCGCCAGCGACGGGAATTGCGGTGCCGGGCGTTTCAGCCGGCTGGCGGCCACACCGGCGCAGATCGCGGCGATCACCACCAGCAAGCCGCCGGAGGCGCCGAACGCCTGAAACAGTCCGTAATGGATCTCAATCCAGCGAAACAGCGCGGCGGCCCCGACCAAAAGCGCCGCGATCAGGAAAATACCCGCGGCGGCAATCAGGCCGGCGGCGACGGCGTAGGACGCGGCGGTGCCGGTGGCCTGATTGGCGCGGTCGCGCAAATATGACTGTGTCGCCCGTTTTACCTGGTTCAATTTGAGGGCGAGTCCGGTGCGCAGCAAGCCGCTCGAGAGCGCGAGCATATCCGTCGTTCCTTTTACCGCAGCGACGCCCATCGCCCTGCCGTGACAAGAACGTGGAGAGCTTTTGAAGGTTCCGCGCCAGCCGCGTGTCCCAAGCGTGGTGCGGCGTGAAACGCCGCTCCGCAGAACCGGGACCCTTGGTGCAGGAGGTTACGGTAGCGAGATGGGTCCCGGCTCTGCGGCGCACCGCCGACAAGGCGCTGCGCCGCGTCCGGGACACGGGTGTGGCCTTACGCCACCGCGCGGATCACCTTGGCGACCTTGTCGACGATCTCGCCGATCTGGTCTTCGGTGACGATCAAGGGCGGGGTCAGCGCCAGGGTGTCGCCGGCGACGCGCATCATCAGGTCGTTGTCGTGGAACGCGCTGTTGAGCCCGTCGAAGCCGCGCTTGCCCGGCAAGTCCGGGCGCGAGGTGAGGTCGATGCCCGCGGTCAGGCCGACGGTGCGGATGTCGACCACATTGGGCTCGTTGCGCAGCGACATCACGGCGTCGGCGAATTTCGGCTCGAGCATCTTGGCGCGCTCGAACAGTTTTTCGTCGCGGTAGATGTCGAGCGTCGCCAGCGCCGCGGCGCAGGCGATCGGATGCGCCGAATAAGTATAGCCGTGGGTCAGTTCGACGACATGCTCGGGGCCATTCATGAAAGCGTCGTGGATGGTGTCGCGCACCAGCACGCCGCCCATGGGTGCCGCACCATTGGTGATGCCTTTTGCAAAGGTCAGCATGTCCGGCAGCACGCCGTAGCGCTCGGCGGCGAACGCAAAGCCGAGCCGGCCATAGCCGGTGATGACTTCGTCGAAGATCAGGAGAATGCCGTGCTTCTGGGTGATCTCGCGCAGCCGCTTGAGATAGCCCTTCGGTGCCGGCAGCACGCCGGTCGATCCGGCCATCGGCTCGACGATCACGGCGGCGATGGTGTTGGCGCCGTGCAGATTGACCAGCCGCTCCACATCGTCGGCGAAATGCGCGCCATATTCCGGCTCGCCCTTGGTGAAGGCCTGCTTCTCGCGGTCGTAAGTGTGGGAAATATGATCGACGCCTGTCAGCAGCGAGCCATAGATCTTGCGGTTGTTGACGATGCCGCCGACGGAGGTGCCGCCGAAGCCGACGCCGTGATAGCCGCGCTCGCGACCGATCAGCCTGGTGCGGCCGCCCTGGCCGTTGATCTGGTGATAGGCCAGCGCGATTTTCAGCGCGGTATCGGCGGCTTCCGAACCGGAATTGCAGAAGAACACGTGGTCGAGTCCGGCCGGCGCCAGATCGGCGATGCGGCTGGCAAGCTCGAAGGCCTGCGGAATGCCGAACTGAAACGGTGGCGCGTAGTCGAGCGTGGCTGCCATCTTGCCGATCGCCTCGGCGATCTGGGAGCGGCCGTGGCCGGCATTGCAGCACCACATGCCGGCGGCG
>JBKJUA010000238.1:0-4230 GCA_046590305.1 Bradyrhizobium sp. | reverse complement strand
CGGGATGAAGCCGGGAAGCAAAGCGGGAATGAAGGGTGTGCCATCGCGGCCGGATCTCGTGACTGAGCCAGCGCCGGCGCTCGCGCCGGCGTCCGCCATGATCGAGATCGATCATGTTTCGCAGACCTTCCGCACCTCCGGCCGCCAGGCCCATCTGGCGTTGTCGGATATTTCGCTGACAATCGAGGATGGCGCCTTCGTCTCGATTCTCGGTCCCTCCGGCTGCGGCAAATCGACATTGCTGTACATCGTCGGCGGCTTCGTCAGCCCGACCGAGGGCGAGGCGCGGGTGAAGGGCAGGGCGATCACCGGGCCGGGTCCCGATCGCGGCCCGGTGTTCCAGGAATTTGCGCTGTTTCCCTGGAAGACCGTGCTCGGCAATGTGATGTATGGCCCGCGCCAACAGGGCGTTAAGGCTGCGGAAGCAGATGCCCAGAGCCGCCGGCTGATCGAGATGGTCGGCCTCAAGGGGTTTGAGAATTTTTACCCCAAGGAACTGTCCGGCGGCATGAAGCAGCGGGTCGCGCTGGCGCGCACGCTGGCCTATCACCCCGCGGTGCTGCTGATGGACGAGCCGTTCGGCGCGCTCGATGCGCATACCCGCACCCGGCTGCAGAACGACCTGCTCAACATCTGGGAACGCGACCGCAAGACGGTGCTGTTCGTCACCCATTCGGTCGACGAGGCGGTGTTCCTGTCCGACAAGGTCGTGGTGATGACGCGGGCGCCCGGCCGCATCAAGCAGATCATCGACATCGAGCTGCCGCGGCCGCGCCGCCGCGCCGAATTGCTGCTCGATCCGCGCTACCAGAAATACGTGGTCGATATCGAACGCATGATCGACGACACCAGCGAAGACGGGCTGCGGCCATGATGGCGCGCGCACTCTCGCGTCTGGCGCCTCTGCTCGCCTGCCTCGGCCTTCTCGCGATCTGGCAGGCCGGGTCGCTGATGCTGAATACCGAGAGTTTTCCGACCGCGATCGATGCGGTGCGCGCGGTGCCGTCGATTCTCGGCGACAGGGAATCCGTGATCAACATTCTGGATTCATTGCGCCGCATGGCGATAGCCTTCGCGGCGGCGCTGCTGATTGCGATTCCGCTCGGGTTGATGATGGGCCGCTCCCGCCTGGTGGCCTTGTTCTTCAATCCGCTGCTGATGATCACCTATCCGGTGCCGAAGGCGGCGCTGATGCCGATCATCATGCTGTGGCTCGGCGTCGGCGATCTCGCCAAGATGCTGGTGATCTTTCTCGGCGTCAGCCTGCCTGTGATCTATCACAGTTTTCAGGGCGCAAAGGCAGTCGAGGAAAAGATGCTGTGGTCGGGCGCCGCCATGGGTCTCTCGGCGCCGCAGCGTATGATCCGGATCGTGTTGCCGGCGGCCTTGCCGGAAATTCTCACGGGCTGCCGCACCGGCCTCGTGCTGGCGCTGATCACCATGGTGACCTCGGAGATGATCGCGCGGCAGTCCGGCGCCGGCAACATCCTGTTCAACGCGCTCGACATGGGGCAATACGATACCGTCTACGCCATGATCATCATCATCGGCGCGCTGGGGATCGGCCTCGACGCCGCGTTCGAGAAATTGCGCAGCCGGCTGGTGCGGTGGTCCGAGCCCGGCTTCGACATTCCCCTGAGTTTCGCATGAACGCCCGCGCGCTCACATCGGATGTCCTGCTCGGAATCATACCGATCGCGCTGGCGGTCGCTGTATGGCAGGGAATTTCGTCGTTCGGCTATGCGCCGGTGACGCTGCTGCCGCCGCCGGGAATGGTGTTCACGCGGCTGGCGCAGCAACTCCTCACCAGCACGTTTCAGCATGAGATCGCCTCGACGCTGTTCCGGCTGTTTGCGGGATTTTCCATTGCGGTGATTCTGGGTGTGGGCATCGGGCTCGCGGCGGCGGCAAGCCCGGCCGTCAACGCCGTGGTGCGCCCGATCGTGCGGGTGCTGGCGCCGCTGCCCAAGGTCGCGCTGTACCCGGCGCTACTGTTGCTGCTCGGGTTCGGCCACGAATCCAAGATCACGCTGGTCGCCGCGGATGCGCTGTTTCCGATCCTGCTCTCGACCTATTACGGCGCCTCGATGGTGGAACAGAAACTGATCTGGTCGGCGATGGCGGCGGGCACGCCGCGCCGCCAGATCCTGTTCAAGGTGGTGCTCCCCGCCGCGGTGCCGTCGATCCTGACCGGCTGCCGCATTGGCCTTGTGATTTCCTGCATCGTGGTGTTCCTCGCCGAAATGATCTCGTCCACCGACGGCCTCGGCCACATGCTGGTGACCGCGGCGCGAACCTTCAAGGCGGTCGACATGTTCGTGCCCCTGATCACGATTTCGCTGCTGGGACTGATCCTCAATGGCCTGCTGCAGGCGCTGAGGTCTTATCTGCTGCGCGGCTTTCCGGAAGTTTGATGCAATTCTTGAAGTGGAGACAACGATGTTGGCAGACCGCATAGAAGCAAAATGGATCGATGCGTTCTGCGAGGTTTTTGAGCGCTGCGCGGTCAAGCCGGGCGACACCGCGGCGATCCTGTCGGAGACGCAGTCGCGCGCGCTCAACGTTCACCTCGCCGAACTCGCGCTGCTGCGGATGGGCGCCAAACCGTTTCACATCGTGGTGCCTACGCCGCGCAACCGCGAAGTGGTTCCGGTCCGCTCCACCGGCGCCAGCATTGCCATTCAGAAGCTCGGGCCTGTCGTCAGCGCGCTGCAGCAAGCCGGATTCGTGGTCGACTGCACCATCGAGGGGCTGATGCATGCGGCGGAAACGCCTGAGATTCTGAAAGCAGGCGCGCGCATTCTCAACATCTCCAACGAGCATCCCGAAGCACTTGAACGCATGGTGCCCGATACCGCGCTGGAGAAACGCGTGCGCGCCGCCGTCAAGATGCTGCGCGGGACCAAGCGGATGCGGGTGACATCGAAGGCGGGCACCGAACTCGACGTCGACATGGTGGGCGCCCAGACCGCCGGGGTCTGGGGCTGGACCGACCGGCCGGGTACGCTGGCGCATTGGCCGGGCGGCATCGTCGTCAGCTTTCCCAAGAGCAAGTCCGTCAACGGCACCATCGTGATGGCGCCCGGCGACATCAATCTCACCTTCAAGCGCTATCTGGCGACGCCGATCAAAATGACGCTGAAGGACGATTACGTCACCGATCTCGAAGGCGAGGGCGCGGACGCGGCGATGATGCGCTCCTATCTTGCGGCCTGGGGCGACCGCGAGGCCTATGCGGTGTCTCATGTCGGCTGGGGCATGAATCCCGGGGCGCGTTACGAGGCGCTGACCATGTACGACAAGAGCGATACCAACGGCACCGAGCTCCGCGCGGTTTCCGGCAACTTCCTGTTCTCCACCGGCGCCAACGAATTCGCCGGCCGCTACACCTCGGGGCATTTCGATTTGCCGATGATGGGAACGACGATCGAACTCGACGGCGTCGCCGTGGTGAAAGAAGGTGTGCTGCAGGACGTGTTCGGGTAGTTTTCTGTTCTTACCCTCACCTGCCCTCCAGGGGAGGGTGAAAACGACCCGACGGGCAAATCACTTCGGTTTATCAGAAATTGTGTCAAGCCCTTCGTGAAAAAATATTTCGCTTAACACGTCGGGCAAATCACCCTTAGTAAATTGGCCGTCTCACCCGAGGAGGGGCGTTTCGCGAACGTCACGAACGCGCGGTGGGATGCGATGGACGCGACAGCGTCGGGCCCGCAAGGGATTGCAGGGCGGGTCTCCCGTGAGCGGTCGGCCGGCGTGCGGACGAACGGCGCTGCTAACTGTCTTCGACGAAACTGGCCGGATAGGTACGAGGTCCGGCGAGAGCTTTGGCGAGACGGGCGCGGACGGCGAAGTCGTGTGGGCCTGACGCCCCGACGCTGGCGTCAAGTTTTGCGGAGATGTGTCCAGCCCAACCGGGCTTGCGATGTATCGTCAACCCGCAAGGCGACGGTGGCAACAGTGCATGGCTCACCGAGGAGATCACCTATAAGCCGTAAACCACCGTGCAGGGAAAGCCGGATGATCCGGTTCACCTGTGGTCTACTCGTGCACTCGCTATGTGCACGACCGCGGGTGCTATCGGCGCCCGGCTTTCCCTGCGCCCTTCTTTCTCGGGAAGGGTAAAACTGAAGCAAGCCTCGGGCGCTTCGCGCCGCGAGAATGCGGATGCATATCTGGGTTTTGTTTGAAATCACGAGTGCGGCGAGAGCGGCGAGAGAATTCTTTCCC
>JBKJUA010000351.1:0-7525 GCA_046590305.1 Bradyrhizobium sp. | reverse complement strand
CTCTTCGACGAGTTGAGCGCAGAGACGTCATCGGCAAGGTCTCTCTTTCGCCAACAGATGAATCATGAACCGTCACTCCCGGATCCGATATTCTAAGCGGCGCACCGAGGATTGCGGACTCGATTGTCCGTCAGAGCGTGTTTCGGCACCGAAGTCAGGACTTTACGGAGCCAGTAGACACCACTGTTGGGATGCTTCCAGGGACGAGACACCGCAACCGGCATTGTACCAGCCTTTTGTACCAGGCGGGTAGTCTCAAGCCGTTTATCTTGCTTATTTCCTTGTAAACCAATGGTTTAGAAGGGTGGTGGTGCCCAGGAAAGGACTCGAACCTTCACGGCCGTTAAGCCACTGGCACCTGAAGCCAGCGCGTCTACCAATTCCGCCACCTGGGCCCGGGCCGGTTAGTACGGACCGTCCGCACGCTTGTCAAATCGGCGCATTGCCGGCCAAATGCGCTGTACAGAACCGGCCGCGTGGCGTATCGCGAAACGGCGTAATCGCCTGCGATCTCTTGACTTTGACCGAAGGAAAATGGCCCCCATGGCATCGAATCTGGACACGCTGGTCACGGTTTTCGGAGGATCCGGCTTTCTCGGCCGCAGCGTGGTCCGGGCGCTAGCCAAGCGCGATTACCGGATCCGGGTCGCGGTGCGGCGGCCGGAACTGGCCGGGCATCTGCAACCCCTGGGCAAGGTCGGCCAGATCCACGCCGTGCAGGCCAATCTGCGCTACCCGGCCTCGGTCGAGGCCGCGATGCGCGATTCCCACGTCGCCATCAATTTGGTCGGCATCCTGGCCGAAGGCGGCGCCCAGCGCTTCGACGCGGTGCAGGGTACGGGTGCCGGCGCGATCGCCAGCGCGGCGAATGCCGCCGGCGCGCGGATGGTGCACGTCTCCGCCATCGGTGCCGACGCGAATTCGCCGGCGCGTTACGGCCGCTCCAAGGCCGCGGGCGAAAAGGCGGTGCTGGCGGCGGTGCCGGCGGCGACCATCCTGCGGCCCTCGGTGGTGTTCGGCCCCGAAGACCAGTTCACCAACCGTTTCGCCGGGCTCGCCACGATATCGCCGATGCTGCCGCTGATCGGCGGCGGCCTGACAAAACTGCAGCCGGTCTATGTCGGCGACGTCGCGACCGCGGTGGCGGATGCTGTCGACGGCAAGACGAAGCCCGGCGCGGTGTACGAACTCGGCGGCCCGGAAGTCCTGACCATGCGCGAGGTGATGGAAATCATTCTTGCCACCATCGAGCGCCAGCGCATGCTGGTGTCGCTGCCGTTCGGGCTGGCGAAATTCAAGGCGATGTTCCTGCAGTTCGCGCCGGGCCCGCTGAAGCTGACGCCGGACCAGGTGGCGCTGCTGCGCTCCGACAATGTGGTGTCGGATGCGGCGAAGGCCGCCGGCCTGACGCTGGAAGGACTGGGAATCGCGCCGGATTCGCTGGAAGCGATCGCGCCGCAATATCTCTGGCGTTTTCGCAGGACCGGGCAATTCGCGCATAAGGGCGCGTGAGTCGCGAATCGTAACTTCGTAGGGTGGGCAAAGGCCTCTTGGCCGTGCCCACCATGACAGCAACGCGATGATACGAAGATGGTGGGCACGGCGCGAAGCGCGCGCCTTTGCCCACCCTTGTAGCTACGAAGTAGCTACCGTCCCATTGCCAGCGCGATCAGGCCGAGCGTGCCGACGATGACGCGCCACCATGCGAACAACGTAAAGCCGTGGCGGGTGACATAGCCCAAAAATGCCTTGACCACGATCATCGCAGTGATGAACGACACCACAAAGCCGATCGCGATCAGGCCGGCGTGATCCAGCGTCAGCTCGCCGCGGCTCTTGTAGAGATCGTAGACGAACGCGCCGACCATGGTCGGGATCGCGAGGAAGAAAGAGAACTCCGCCGCCGCGCGCTTGTCGGCGCCGAGCAGCATGGCGCCGACGATGGTGGCACCGGAGCGCGACACGCCGGGGATCATCGATATACATTGCGCGACGCCGATCCAGAGATACATCGGCAGCGGAAAGGTGGTGGCGTCGTGTTGCTGCGGCTCGAGATCGAGCTGATCGACCCAGAGCAGGATGGCGCCGCCGACAATCAGCGAAAAGCACACCACCCATGGATTGAACAGGAATGCCTTGACGTAGCTGCCGGCTATCGCGCCGACCACGGCGGCGGGCAGAAACGCCACCAGCACGCCGATCACGAAGCGTTGCGCGGCGGGATCCGAGAACATGCCGCGCGCGATTCCCCACAATTTGGAAAAATAAAGTGCCACGATCGCGAGGATCGCGCCGAGCTGAATCAGGATCGCAAAACTCTTCCAGAAAGGACCTTCGCCGAGATCGAAGAACCGTTCGGCCAGCAGCAAATGGCCGGTCGAGGATACCGGGATGAATTCCGTGACGCCCTCGACAATGCCGAGAATCACCGCCCTCAACGCATCAGACATCATGTGATTGGTTCCGTTAGGATCGGAATGAGCCGAAAATCCGGGTTCTTCTCGCTTATTCGGTACCTTGCCGCAATCGCAAAAAACGTCAAAACACGGGTTGCCTCAATCCTGTGCTTAGGTAGTTTGGCGCCGCCCCCGCGGTTGATGAATTGTTAAGCGCCGCGACCTAATCAAGGCCTGCATGTACACGCTGTTTCACCATCCGTTCTGTCCGCAGTCGCGATTCATTCGCCTTGTGCTGGGCGAATACGGCCTCGATCTGCGGCTGGTGGAAGAGCGCGCCTGGGAGCGGCGCGAGGCGTTTCTGGCGCTGAACCCCGCGGGCGCTACGCCAGTGCTGATCGCCGAGCGGCTGCCTCCGATCCCCGGCGCCGGAATCATCGCCGAATATCTCGACGAGACCCATGGCGCCGAGCAGGACGAACGCCGGCTGCTGCCGGCGGCGCCGGGCGAACGGATCGAAGTGCGCCGGCTGATGGCCTGGTTCAACGACAAGTTTTTCGAGGAAGCCTCCAATCCGCTGGTCACCGAGCGCATCTACAAGCGCTTCATGGACGAGCAGGACGGCGGTGGCGCGCCGGCCGCAGATGTGATTCGCGCGGCGAAGGTCAATGTGCGCTATCATCTGGCCTATATCGGCTGGCTGGCGAAGACGCGGAACTATCTCGCCGGCGACCGGATCACCTATGCGGACCTCGCCGCCGCGGCGCATCTTTCGGCGATCGATTATCTGGGCGACGTGCCATGGAGCGAGGACGACGCGGCAAAGGCTTGGTACGCGCGGGTCAAATCCCGGCCCTCGTTCCGCCCGCTGCTCAGCGAATGGCTGGCCGGCGTGCCGGCGTCGCAAACCTATGTGGATCTGGATTTCTGAACACCGATCTCAATCTCTCTCCCGTCGGTCTGAAAACAGCGCTTGCCGACGAAGCCCGCACGCTCGGCTTCGACTGCGTCGGCGTCACCGGTCCGGATTCGATCGCGCAAGCCGCCAGACATTTCCGCGATTTCCTCGACGCCGGGTCGCATGGCGACATGGACTGGCTGGCGGACCGCCCGGAACGCCGCGCCGATCCGCGCGGGCTGTGGGCCGACGTGCGTTCGGTGATCATGCTCGGCGTCAATTACGGGCCCGACCAGAATCCGCTTGCGATCCTGGAGCAGCGCACGCGCGGCGCGATCTCGGTCTATGCGCAGGGCGACGACTATCACGATCTGATCAAGAAGCGGCTGAAGGCGCTGGCGCGGTGGCTGGTCGCGGCGCACGATTGCGAGGTCAAGGTGTTCGTCGACACCGCCGCCGTGATGGAAAAGCCGCTGGCGCAGGCGGCGGGGTTGGGCTGGCAGGGCAAGCACACCAACCTCGTCTCGCGCGAATTCGGCTCATGGCTGTTCCTCGGTGCGGTCTTTACGACGCTGGAGCTGCCGCGCGACGACGCCGACAGCGACCATTGCGGTTCCTGCCAGGCCTGCCTCGACATCTGCCCGACCTCGGCATTTCCGGCGCCCTACAAGCTCGATGCGCGGCGCTGCATTTCCTATCTCACCATCGAGAACAAGGGGCCGATCCCGCACGAGTTTCGCAAAGCCATCGGCAACCGCATCTATGGCTGCGACGATTGCCTCGCCGTCTGTCCCTGGAACAAGTTCGCGCAGGCCGGGCGCGAAACCAAACTCGCCGCGCGCGACGATTTGCGCGCGCCCGCGCTCGCCAAGCTGGCGCGGCTCGACGACGCCGCGTTTCGCGCGCGTTTTTCAAAATCGCCGGTCAAGCGCATCGGGCGCGACCGCTTCGTGCGCAACGTGCTGATCGCGATCGGCAACTCCGATGATGCGGCGCTGGCGGCCGAGGCCGAACGCCTGCTCGACGACGCCAGCCCGCTGGTGCGCGGCGCCGCGGCATGGGCGCTGTCGCAGTTGATGGGACGGGAGGCGTTCGAGACGCTGGCGGCAGGGGCAATGAGCACCGAACCGGATGAGAGCGTGCGCGCGGAATGGCGGCGCCCAGGCACGAACGCCTGACCCCGCACTTGATTTCGTTTGCAAAATTCCGTCATGGTCCCGCGCCATGACAAATCAACCTTTCTTCACCAAAGACGGCGATGCCTTCATTCCCACCCTGGCGTCGAACGGGCCGTGGGATCCGAACTCGATGCACGGCCGCGTCGTCATCGGCCTGCTCGCGTTTGCGATCGAGCAGCGCCACGGCTCCGACGATTTCATGCCGGCACGGCTGACGGTCGACATGTTCCGGCTGCCGAACATCCAGACGGCGGTCGAGGTCACGACCAGACTGGTCCGCGACGGCAAGCGCATCCGGGTGGTCGAAGCCGAATTCTTCTCCGGTGGCGTCAGCATGGCGCGCGCCTCCTGCCAGTTGCTGCGGCGAACCGAGAACGCGCCGGGCAATGTCTGGTCGCCAGCGAATTGGGACGCGCCGAGGCCCGCCGACATTCCGGCACCGACCGATCCCAGGCTTGGCATGAACGGCAAATGGAGCACGCGGCCGATCGTGGGTGCGATGGGCTCGCTCGGGCCGCGGCGGCTGTGGATGAGCGAAGTGCGCGAACTGGTCGAGGGCGTGCCGATGACGCCGTTCGTGCATGTCGCCACCGGGGCCGATTTCGCCAGCCCGTTCGCCAATGCCGGCGATCAGGGCCTCGGCTACATCAACAGCGACGTCACGCTGTATCTACACCGGTTGCCGGTGACGCGATGGGTCGGCTTCGAAGTGGTGAACCACCACGCCACCGATGGCGTCGCGATCGGCGAATGCTGGCTCTACGACGAGCAGGGCCCGATCGGGACTTCGACGGTGGCGGCGCTGGCGCAGAAGAAGCCGATGACAAACCCGCCGCCGCCGTAAGGGCCCGCAGTTCCTCAGCCGTCATTGCGAGCGAAGCGATCCTCGCGATGACGGAGGAAGCATTACTCCACCAGATGCCGCGCCATCTCCGGCCGCGCCTTCAGCGCCGCGCCGTGCTTGGCAATGATCTTGGCGATCCGCTCCGGCGCGAAATTCATGTCGACGAAGCCGGTCGCGGCGTTGGCGACCTCGTGATATTCGGCGATCTTGCCGTCGCGCAGCGTCATGATCGCGACGCCCTCGAACATCGCACGCGCCCCCCTGGCCTCCGGCAGCAACGAGCGATAGCTGAAAGTGTAGCGCGCATACAGCGTGTGGCCGTCGCTGACCGGCGTGTGCATGTCCCAGCGAAAATCCGTCGCGGTGCGGTAGAACCAGTCGTCGATCAATTCGGCGATCCTGGCGCGGCCCTTGAACGCGCCATAGAACACATCGTGGTAGACGCCGTCCTCGGTGAACAGTTCGGCCAACGCCTTGCCGTTGTGTCGTTCGACGGCGTCGCAGAATGATTTGAGCATGGCTGTTGCGTTCATGGCGTTTTCCTGTTCGGTCGTCATGCCCCGCGATGGCGGCGCATCCAGTATTCCAGAGGCCGCGAGATAAATCGATAGGCCGCGGCGTACCGGATCGTCCGCTTTCGCGGACGATGACAACGTGGGTGGATGCTAACAGCTAGCCTATCTCCGCCACCGCCGCGATCATTCGCGCGATGTCCTGCGGGCGCGACAGGCGGTGGTCGCCGTCCTGGATCATGGTCAGCACCACGTCGTCGGTCGGCAACCGCTGCGCCAGCGCGAAGGCGTGCTGCCACGGCACGTCGGTATCCTGCGCGCCTTGCAGGATGCGAACCGGGCAGCCGACATCGATGGCGCTGCCAAGCAACAGATGGTTGCGGCCCTCCTCGATCAGCGCGCGGGTGATCGGATAGGGTTCGCCATATTCCGACGGCCGCAGCCAGACGCCCTTGTTCTCGATTTCCTGTTTCACCTCGGGCGGAAACCCGTTCCACATCAGCTGCTCGGTGAAATCAGGCGCCGGCGCGATCAGCACCAGCCCGGCCAGCGAGAGGCGGTTTCCGGGGCGTTTGGCCAGTTCGCGCGCCAGCAGCAGTGCCATCCAGCCGCCCATCGAGGAGCCGATCGCGATCTGTGGGCCGCGGCAGAATTGCTCGAATACGGCCACGCTCTCTTCCAGCCAGCGCCCGATGGTGCCGTCGACGAAGGTGCCGCCGGACTCGCCGTGGCCGGAATAATCGAACCGGACACAGGCACGCCCCTGTTCGGCGGCCCAGGCGTCCAGCGCCAGCGCCTTGGTGCCCTTCATGTCCGATTTGAAGCCGCCTAGCCAGATCAGCCCGGGAGCGGCACCTTGGCGGGCCCGCACCGCGATTCGGCGCCGGCCGCTGGCCTCGCCGACCTCGATGAAATCGGGTTCCTGATCGGATACCGTCGAATTGGTCATGGAATTGTAACCTCGTTGAGAGCTGTTTGAGTGAGCCTGTCGAATCCGTCAACAATGGACGCCAAACCGGGCCGATGGCTGCTCGCGGCGCTTGCGGAACAGACCGGCGGGCTTTATCTCAACATCGCGACCAATTGCCTCGCATTCGATGGTTTTTTGCCATTGCCGATGCGAGTTCGCTTGCCCGCCGGGCCTTATTCCTTCAAACTATCGCCTTCGTTCACAACCTTGGAGAGCCAACCATTCGCCGTCCCAACAGAGCCCCGCCCGCCGCTACCAAAGACGGGCCGCGCACCAATGATGAAATCCGCAACGCACAGGTTCAGCTGATCGACCAGACCGGCCTGAATCACGGCACCGTCGAAACCGTCGCCGCCGTGAAGATGGCGCTCGAAGCCGGCATGGACCTCGTCGAGATTTCGCCGAACACCAATCCTCCCGTTTGCAAGATCATGGATTACGGGAAGTTCAAATATTCCGCGCAGAAAAAGGCCGCCGAGGCCCGCAAGAAACAGAAGATCGTCGAGATCAAGGAGATCAAGCTCCGCCCGATGATCGACGACCACGATTACGACGTGAAGATGCGGGCGATGCAGCGGTTCTTCGAGGAAGGCGACAAGGTCAAGATCACCCTGCGCTACCGCGGCCGCGAAATGGCGCATCAGGAAATCGGCACCAAGCTGCTGGACAAGGTCAAGGCCGACGTCGCCGAATACGCCAAGGTCGAGCAGGATGCGCGTTTCGAGGG
>JBKJUA010000028.1:0-8392 GCA_046590305.1 Bradyrhizobium sp. | reverse complement strand
GTCGAAGTCGATGTGGTGCTGGAAGACGGCTCGATCGGCCGCGCAGCAGTGCCGTCGGGCGCTTCCACCGGTGCCCATGAGGCGGTCGAACTGCGCGACGGCGACAAGGCGCGCTATCTCGGCAAGGGCGTGCAGAAGGCGGTCGTCGCCGTCAACGGCGAGATCTTCGAGGCGCTGAGCGAGATGGCGGTCGAGGAGCAGGTCCAGATCGACCAGATCATGATCGATCTGGACGGCACGCCGAACAAGAGCCGGCTCGGGGCCAACGCCATTCTGGGCGTGTCGCTCGCCTGCGCCAAGGCGGCGGCGGAATCCTTCGACATGCCGCTCTACCGTTATGTCGGCGGCACCTCGGCGCGGACGCTGCCGGTGCCGATGATGAACATCATCAATGGTGGCGCGCACGCCGACAACCCTATCGATTTCCAGGAATTCATGATCATGCCGGTGGGGGCGCCGACCTTCGCCGAGGCGCTGCGATGCGGTTCGGAGATTTTCCACACGCTTCGCGGTGAACTGAAGAAGGCCGGCCACAATACCAATGTCGGCGATGAGGGTGGCTTTGCGCCGAACCTGCCATCGGCGGACGCGGCGCTCGAGTTCGTGATGGCGGCGATTGGCAAGGCCGGCTACAAGGCCGGCGGCGACGTGATGCTGGCGCTGGACTGCGCTGCCACCGAGTTCTTCAAGGACGGTAATTACGTCTATGGCGGCGAGAACAAGACCCGCTCCGGTTCCGAACAAGCAAAGTATCTCGCCGACCTCGCATCGCGCTATCCGATCGTCTCGATCGAGGACGGCATGTCGGAAGACGATATGGACGGCTGGAAGGAGCTGACCGATCTGATCGGAAACAAGTGCCAGCTGGTCGGCGACGACCTGTTCGTCACCAATGTGACGCGGCTTTCCGACGGCATCAAGAACGGCCGCGCCAATTCCATCCTGGTCAAGGTCAACCAGATCGGCACGCTGACGGAAACGCTCAGCGCGGTCGAGATGGCCTACAAGGCCGGCTATACTGCGGTGATGTCACACCGCTCCGGCGAGACCGAGGATTCCACCATCGCCGACCTCGCGGTCGCCACCAATTGCGGCCAGATCAAAACCGGCTCGCTGGCGCGCTCCGACCGCACCGCCAAGTACAACCAGTTGCTGCGGATCGAGCAGGAACTCGGCGCGCAGGCGAAGTACGCGGGCAGGGCGGCGCTGAAGGCGCTGGCGTAGGGGCAGGCCCGAGCGAAATCGCGAAAACAACCCCATGTACAGTAGAAGGATCCAAGCCCGCCGCATGTTGCATTGCAGCATTGGCATCACGTCCAATGCAGGGTGATCGCTGCGAGGACGAGATAACGTCCGACCTTGGCGACGGCGACGAGCAGCAGAAACACCCAGAATGGCTCACGCAGCACGCCGGCGATGACCGTCAGGGGATCGCCGATGATGGGAGCCCAACTCAGCAGCAGCGACCATTTTCCATACCGGCGATACCAGGATTGCGCACGCTCCATCCCCGCGTTACCAGCCGGAAACCACGGCCGGTCCCGGAACCGCTCGATGCCGCGCCCGAGCAGCCAATTGATGGCCGATCCCAGGACATTGCCAACGCTGGCCACGGTGATGAGCAGCCAGGGCGAATAATCCGCGACCAGCAACCCGACCAGTACCGCCTCCGATTGCATGGGCAGGACAGTCGCGGCGACAAGCGCAGACAGGAACAGGCTTGCATAAACGACGATATCGGTCATCGAAGCGCTTCAGCGCGCGACATCGGCTCTCGCGGGCACATCATGCCAACGATTTTTTTCGGATCGGATGGCCAATCTTCTGAAAGGCCACAGCTAGCGCGCTTCCGCCAGTCGGCCGGATGGTTTGCTGCTCGAGGATCTCGCGGCAACTGCGCGCTGTCCGGCAGCGGGCCTGGCTTGCGCGGCCTGCTGCCCGCGCTTCTTCGCATCGGCGCCCGCGAGCTTGGTCCCGCCGCGGCGGGAAACATATTCCGGGCCGTCGATCGGGCCTACATGCGGTGGATCGTATCTGAGATACGGTCGCCCGATTCCGAATTGTTTGCCGTTCGCATCGACCCATTTCCAGAGGGATTCCGTCGAAACCCAGCGTTGCGCCCGATTTGCACCGTTGACGCTGACGATATCGGCCGCCAGTCCGCGGCCATAACCGCCGCGAAGACTGCCGCCGTGATAGGATCTGTTGCTCGCCGCTTTCAGGCCGCTGGCGATACCTTGACGGTAGTCGTCGCGAAACGCGCTGGTGATGCCGGGCTGCAGTCCGGCGGCCTCGGCGGCGTAAAGCGCGTGAAACAGCTTTATCTTGAAACTGCGATCCATGCCGCCGATCACGTAGTCCATCATCGGCATGCCGATGCGTTCGGCCGCGTGTGGATCCTTCCACGTAAAATCGTTCTCGACGAGCTTGGTGAAGGTCCTGGTGACAGTCACCTGCTTGCCCTTCCTCTTGACCGTTACCTTCCGCTGCTCGCGCTCCTTGATGGTGTCTTCCTTGGGCGTCCGCTGGTACAGCGCCCAGAGGAACTGGTCGATGCAGGCCTCGGCTACCATGCACTCGCCGACAAGCTCGATACGGCCGGGTGTCGTCGCGGCGGTTTGAGACGGCACATCGGCGGGGCTGGGCGCGGGCGCGGTCAGGATCTCCGGTGGCAGAACTTCGACCGGATCGGTCAGCGCGGCCAGGACGAAGGGGCGGGGCTCCGCCTCGGCTGATGTTGCATCGGGGGCGAGCCTCGTATCGAAAAGGGACACCGCCAGGAGTTCGGCGGCCGCTGCCACTTCGGGCGTCTCGGGCACGACGACGTAGCTCGCTGCAAAGGCTTGCAGCGCTTTGACCGGCGGCGCGACCGCAGTGCTTGCTGGCGGCGCGGCCGCCAGTTCGAGGCTGGCAGCCAGAGCCGGCGCGAACCGCTCCACGGCGTGGGTTGCTGCTGCTGCCTTCTCGATCCGAGGCGAGCTAATGCCGGCAAGGCTGACAAAGGCCCAGCCTGCGATAACGGCGGCCGGATAAAATGCCGCCGCCAATGTTGCTGACCGCCGCGGGTTCATGATCCCTGCCTCCAAAGGCTCAATCGAGCCCGGTTGCACAGCCAAGTATCCGACAAGTATCCGACGCCCCCGATGTTTCGGGTCGCATGGTGGAGGCGCAAGGGCGAATTCTGCAGATTATGACCGTTTTTGCTACCTGTTGCCAGAGCGCAACGGGCCGCCAGCCACAATCTATTGCTGCGGATCGACCGAATGGGCGGTCAGGCGAGATACGAGGGCAGGGTGGCGCTGAAGGCGGCGGCCTGCCCGGTTCAATGCTGCATATGCCGGCGAATGAATTGGCCGGCCTCCGCGAGTGCGCGCCGGCCCGGCTCCAGATGCGCGTTCCACATCGGAAAGGCGTGGATCATGTCGGGCCAGACCTGGAGCGTGAGCGCGACATTGGCGGCGCCGGCGGCTGCTGCAAAACGCGTGGAATCTTCCAGCAGGGTTTCGCACGCGCCGACCTGGATCAGCGTCGGCGGAAGGCCGCTCGGATCGGCAAACAGCGGAGAGACGCGCGGGTCCGTCCGGTCCATGTCGGGAGGCAGATAGGCCTCGGCGAGTTCGGCCAGATAGGCCCTGTGAATGATCGGGTCGGCCGCATCCTTGCTGCTGAGCGTCGATCCCGACAGCGTCAGGTCGGTCCATGGCGAGATCAGCCAAGCGCAGCCCGGTACATCTTCGCCAGCGTCGCGCAGCCGGTTGATCAGGGCCACAGTGAGGCCGCCGCCGGCACTGTCGCCGCCAACAGCGATCTGTCCGGCGGCGATGCCGCTTGCGCGCAGAAAACGCCATGCCGATAGCGCGTCATCGAGCGCGGCCGGAAAGGGATGTTCGGGTGCCAGCCGGTACGCGATCGCGAGCGTTCGGACTTTGGCCGCCCGGCCGGCTTCGGTCACCAGCCGGCGATGGCTCAGGATCGAGCCCGAACAATATCCTCCGCCATGAAAGTACAACAGCACGCGGGAGGCGTCGCTACCAGGTGCGATCGACCATTCTCCCGGTATCCCGTCGATGTCGGCGGCTTCGAGCTCAATATCCCCGGCGACCGGCCAGACCGAGCCGACTTCCTCGATGCGCTGCCGCCGCTGCTGCCAGCCGACCGGCCGCGGCTTCGAACCCAGCAAGGCGCGTACGGCTTCGATCTCGCTTTGGCCCATGGATGCAAACTCCTCCGATCCGGGTAGGCTAGCGCAAAGGCGCGGTCGTTCGCAAAGGCCGGGTTGCGATCAAAAAGCAACGACATTGTGAGAAGCGGGGAGGCTTGCGTTTCCCGGCCAACGTGAGAACACTCCCGGCCGAATTCGGCGGAGCCGAAAATAGAAGATTGGGAGTTTTACGATGAGCGCCGACACCACCACCGGGCTGCAGCTGCGTTCGCTGATCAAGAAGAGCGGCGAGCTCGAAATTTCACTTGTTAGCGTGCCGGTGCCGGAGCCCGGCCCGGATGAAGTCGTGGTCCGCGTCGAAGCCTCGCCGATCAATCCGTCCGACCTCGGCCTTTTGGTCGGCGCCGCCGATATGTCGACGGCGAAAGCATCGGGCAGCAAAGACGCGCCTGTGATCACGGCAAAGGTGCCGGATGTGGCGATGAGGGCGATGGCGGGCAGGCTCGACGAATCGATGCCGGTCGGCAACGAGGGGGCCGGCGTCGTGATCAAGACCGGATCGTCCGACGGCGCCAAGGCGCTGATGGGCAAGACCGTAGCGATGATCGGCGGCGCCATGTACGCGCAGTATCGCACGATGCGGGCCAAGGATGTCCTGCCGCTGCCTGACGGCACCACGCCGGCCGAAGGCGCGTCATGCTTCGTCAATCCGCTGACGTCGCTCGGCATGGTCGAGACCATGCGGCGTGAAGGCCACACCGCGCTGGTGCACACCGCCGCGGCCTCCAACCTTGGCCAGATGCTGAACAAGATCTGCATCAAGGACGGCGTCAACCTCGTCAACATCGTGCGCAGTCAGGAGCAGGCGAAGATCCTGCGCAAGATCGGCGCGAAACATATCGTCGATTCCAGCGCCGCGACTTTCATGGATGATCTGACCAATTCGCTGGTGGAAACCGGCGCGACTATCGCGTTCGACGCCATCGGCGGCGGCAAGCTCGCCGGCCAGATTCTCACCTGCATGGAAACCGCCATCAACAAGACCGCCAAGGTCTACAGCCGCTACGGATCGAGCGTGCACAAGCAGGTCTACATCTATGGCGGCCTCGACATACGTGCGACCGAACTGAACCGGTCGTTTGGAATGGCATGGGGCATCGGCGGCTGGCTGTTGTTTCCGTTCCTGCAGAAGGTCGGACCGGCCGATGGCGCCAAGCTGCGGGCGCGGGTCGTCGCCGAACTGAAAACCACGTTCGCCAGCCATTACACCCAGGTGGTGTCGCTGCAGGAGACGCTGCAGCTCAACCATATTGCCGTCTACAACAAGCGCGCGACGGGCGAAAAGTACCTGATCAACCCGAACAAGGGCTGATGCGAAGCGTTGCCGGCGCCAATCCCGCATTCATGCACTTGCATCTTTTTCACAGGCGGCTAGGGTGCGCTCGAGCCGTTCCGGCAACCGTCAATAAGGACATCCCATGGCCCACAACATCGTCGTGATCGTCGGCAGCCTGCGCAAGGAGAGCTTTACGCTCAAGGTCGCCAACGCGCTGGCCAAGCTGGCGCCGGCCACGCTTAAGCTCGACGTCGTGACCTTGAACGACATTTCGTTCTTCAATCAGGATCTCGAAGCCGCCCCGCCGGCCGACTGGCTGGCGTTCCGCGACAAGCTGGCGAAGTCGAACGGCGTGCTGATCGTGACGCCGGAGTATAACCGCTCGATTCCCGGCGTCTTGAAAAACACCATCGACGTCGGCTCGCGCCCCTATGGCAAGAGCTCGTTCCTCGGTAAACCGCTTGGCCTGGTCGGCAATTCGCCGGGCGCGCTCGGAGGCGTTGCCGCCGTCAAGCACCTGCAGAACATCATGCCGGGCATTGCCGGCCCGATCATGGGACAGCCGGAAATCTACCTGAACGGCGTCGGCGACGCCTTCGACGACAAGGGCCAGCTCACCAAGGAACCGGTCCAGAAGGTGCTGCAGCAGTACATCGACGCCTTTGCCGCGTTCGTCGAAAAGCAGAACAAATAGGCCGGTGAGGCGTCCGACGGTCCAAGTCTTATCCTCGCCTTAAGATACCCTTAACCGGGCCGTCGCATCGTCGGGGCATGGTCTCGCGCTCCCGACTCAAATCCCTGCTCACCGGGCTTGCCCTCTATACGATGGCGGCGGCGATGGTCGGCTATTTCGGCGTCAACGCCTATACCGGCAAATACGGGCTGAACGCGCGGCAGGAACTGGACCAGGAAATCATCGCGCTGACCTCGGAACTGGCGCGGCTGAAGCGCGAACGCCTCGACGGCGAGCAGCGGGTGTCGCTGCTCCGGTCCGACCGGGTCGACCCCGACATGCTGGACGAGCGCGCGCGCTACCAGCTGGATTACACCAATCCGCGCGATCTGGTCAAAATCGTCAAGCCGAAGTGACGCCGCGGTCATCGCGGCTGCAAATTTCAAAAACCTTCAAAATCGATTTCGAAAATGTCGCTGCGTTGCAGTGCGGTATGGGCAAATTTTGCTGCGACCACGCAATCCTTTCATGGCGGTTTGAGTTGGGATAGAGAGGGCTATTCGTTCTCTCATCCGGAAGTGCCATGGCCGCAGCGAAAAAAAGCGTCACAAAGGAAGCGGGACAGGAAAAAGCAAGCGGCACCGGCAGTCCTCCTGATTTCACCAGGGAACAGGAACTTCGCGCATTGCGCGACATGCTGCTGATCCGTCGCTTCGAGGAAAAGGCCGGCCAGCTCTACGGCATGGGCGCGATCGGCGGCTTCTGCCATCTCTACATCGGCCAGGAAGCCATCGTGGTCGGCATGCAGATGGCCCTGAAACAGGGCGATCAGGTCATAACCGGCTACCGCGACCATGGGCACATGCTGGCCTGTGGCATGGAAGCCAATGGCGTGATGGCCGAACTGACCGGGCGCCGGGGCGGCTATTCCAAGGGCAAGGGCGGCTCCATGCACATGTTCAGCAAGGAGAAGAATTTTTTCGGCGGCCACGGCATCGTCGGCGCGCAGGTATCGCTGGGTACGGGGCTGGCTTTCGCCAACCGCTACCGCGGCAATGATTTTGTAAGTTTGGCCTATTTCGGCGACGGCGCCTCCAACCAGGGGCAGGTCTACGAAAGCTTCAACATGGCGGAGCTGTGGAAGCTGCCCGTCATCTACATCATCGAGAACAACCGCTACGCCATGGGCACCTCGGTGTCGCGCGCCTCGGCGCAGACCGATTTTTCCAAGCGCGGCATCTCTTTCAACATTCCCGGCGAACAGATCGACGGCATGGATGTCCGCGCGGTGAAGGCCGCCGGCGACCGGGCGGTGGCCTGGTGCCGCGCCGGCAAGGGACCGTTCATCCTGGAAATGCAGACCTACCGCTACCGCGGCCATTCGATGTCGGACCCGGCGAAATACCGTACCCGCGAGGAGGTCGACAAGGTCCGCCACGATCAGGATCCGATCGAGCAGGTGCGCAACCGGCTGCTGGCGGCCAAGGTCAGCGAGCAGGAATTGAAGGCGATCGATGCCGAAGTGCGCGAGATCGTCAACGCATCGGCCGACTTCGCGCAAAACGATCCCGAGCCCGATGCGTCCGAACTTTACACCGATATCTACCGCTGAGCGTGAGGCGCGCGCCTTCCAGCCTGACGAGTGAATTTCTGGAGCCACCATGCCAATTCAAGTGCTGATGCCCGCGCTGTCGCCGACCATGGAGAAGGGCAACCTTTCGAAATGGCTGAAGAAGGAGGGCGAGGCGATCAAATCGGGCGACGTCATCGCCGAGATCGAGACCGACAAGGCGACGATGGAAGTCGAGGCGACCGATGAGGGCACCCTCGGCAAGATACTGATTCCGGAAGGCACCGCCGACGTCGCGGTCAACACCCCGATCGCCACCATCCTGTCGGACGGCGAAAGTGCCGACGATCTGGCCAAGGCGCCGGCCGCTCCGAAGGCCGCTGCCGTCGCGCCTGACGTCGCGCAGGAAGTCGCGGAATCGCGCTCGCCGGTCGGCGAAGGCAAACCGATGATCTCGGCGCCGGCGGCGCCTGCCGCGCCGAAAGCCGCCGCCGAGCCCGATCCCGAGGTGCCCGAAGGCACCGAGATGGTGACCATGACGATCCGCGAAGCCTTGCGCGACGCCATGGCCGAGGAAATGCGCCGCGACCCCGATGTGTTCGTGATGGGCGAGGAGGTCGCGGAATATCAGGGCGCCTACAAGGTCACGCA
>JBKJUA010000341.1:0-5601 GCA_046590305.1 Bradyrhizobium sp. | reverse complement strand
GCTCGCGTAGCGAGCGGGGTGGGGTGAAAGTCTCTCATCTCGCACAGTGCCCGAATTGAGAGATCACCCCACCCCGGCTCGCATCTTGCGATGCGATCCCGCTTCGCCATGTTCGCGCCATGACCCAGACAATACTCGATCTCACCGGCCTGAAATGTCCGTTGCCGGCGCTGAAAACGCGCAAGGCGTTGAAGTCCGTGAAACCCGGCGACCTGCTGGAAGTTCAC
This sequence comes from Bradyrhizobium sp., assembly GCA_046590305.1. Classification (GTDB taxonomy): domain Bacteria; phylum Pseudomonadota; class Alphaproteobacteria; order Rhizobiales; family Xanthobacteraceae; genus Bradyrhizobium. The sequence goes on along the minus strand of JBKJUA010000341.1, from coordinate 5,374 downwards.
TGCACTGATCCACTATCGGTGATCGACATCCCAAATTTGCTCCGGGAGACCGGAGACAAGGTCGAGATCACAGAGCGAACCGAGCAACGGATCGTGTTCCTGATCGAGAAGGCGCCATTGGATACACCGGGATTGACAGCTTGATCGACAAACTCGAACTGCTGCTGGCGTTGGCAAAAGAACGGCATTTCGGCCGCGCCGCCGAAGCCTGCGGCGTCACCCAGCCGACGATGTCGACCAGCCTGAAGCAACTCGAGGAAATCCTGGGGGTGATGCTGGTGCAGCGCGGCTCGCGCTTCGTCGGCTTCACGCCCGAGGGCGAGCGTACGCTGGATTGGGCGCGGCGCATCGTCGGCGACGTGCGCGGCATGCGCCAGGAAATCAATTCGCTCAAGGACGGACTGTCAGGCGAAATCCGGATTGCGGCGATACCGACGGTGCTGGGCATGGTGGCATCGCTGACCACGCCGTTCCGGGCCCGTCACCCCAATGTGCGCTTTCGCATCGTGTCCTGCACGTCGATCGAAGTGCTGGGATTACTGGAGAATCTCGAGGTCGATGCCGGCCTGACCTATCTCGACAACGAGCCGCTCGGCAAGGTGCGTTCCATCCCGCTCTATGACGAGAGCTATCGTCTGATCACCGCACCTGACAGCCAGTTCGGGGACCGCGATCAGGTGACCTGGAAGGAAGTGGGAGAGGTGCCGCTCTGCCTGCTGACGCCGGACATGCAGAACCGCCGCATCATCGACCGCGCGCTGCTGGAGGCGGGGACGGAGGCAAAACCCTCTTTGACGTCGAATTCCATCATCGTGCTCTATACCCACGTGAAGACCGGACGCTGGGCCAGCGTGATGCCGGCCAAGCTTGCCGACACCCTGGGCCTGTCGGATGCCGTCAGATCAATCCCGATTGTCGATCCCAAAGTGACTTACCGGATCGGACTGGTGGTCCCGTTGCGCGATCCGATGACGCCGATGGTCGCGGCATTGGTTCACACCGCGCGCGCGGTTGCACCGACGCTCGCCGACTGAACACATTTCTCTGCTTGGCTCATTTGGAATTCGTATCGATCGATTGCGATTACTGATCGATGCGATTTCCCTATCGATGCACGGGACGGCTTTATTGATCTTTGGATCGATTCTCGTTCTGATCGTCCTGGCCCGGTTGCGATGGGAATGACCGCAGCACCGGACTTGCTCCCCCTGAATTTACCTTGGCATGTGGTATGCCACGGATTAGAGTTCGTTAAAACGAGAGCGGGCAAGAGCGGGATTGAAACTTCGATGAACCACGACGTCCAGACAGTCCGCTCGTTCGAACATCCCGGCCAGGGCCGCAAGCGGGCCAAGTCGACCCCCAAGGGCCGCCAGATCGATCCGCTGGCCGCTGAAGAGATTGCGCTTTTGCTCGGTGACCGGCCGCGGCGGCGCGACCTCCTGATCGAGCATCTGCACCTCATCCAGGACAAATATCACCAGATTTCCGCAGCGCACCTTGCAGCGCTCGCTGACGAGATGAAACTCGCCTTTGCCGAGGTGTTCGAGACCGCGACCTTCTATGCGCATTTCGATGTGGTGAAGGAGGGCGAGGCCGATATCGCGCCGCTGACCATCCGGGTCTGCGATTCCCTGACCTGCGCCATGCTGGGCGCGGAAAAATTGCTGCAGGAGTTACAGACGACGGCAGGCCCCGGCATTCGCGTGGTGCGCGCGCCCTGTGTCGGCCGTTGCGACACCGCGCCGGCGGCCGAAGTCGGCCATCACTTCGTCGATCATGCCACGGTGGCGACCGTGCTGGCGGCGGCGAAGGGCGGCGATACCCACGCGCATCTGCCTGACTATATCGACTACGACGCCTATGTTGCGGGCGGCGGCTACGGACTGCTCAATCGCCTGCGCTCCGGCGAGTTGAAAAAAGAAGACCTCCTGAAGTCGCTCGATGACGCCTCCTTGCGTGGGCTCGGCGGCGCGGGATTTCCGACGGGGCGGAAGTGGCGCGCGGTGCTCGGCGAGCCCGGTCCGCGGCTGATGGCGATCAATGGCGACGAGGGCGAGCCCGGCACGTTCAAGGATCGCTACTACCTGGAAACCGATCCGCATCGGTTCCTCGAGGGCATGCTGATCGGCGCTTATGTGGTCGAGGCACCTGATGTCTACGTCTATCTTCGCGACGAATATCCGGCGAGCCGCGAAATTCTGGAACGCGAAATTGCAAAGCTGCCGCCGGGCGGGCCGGTGCTGCACATGCGGCGCGGCGCCGGCGCCTACATCTGCGGCGAGGAATCCTCGCTGCTGGAAAGCATCGAGGGCAAGCGCGGATTGCCGAGGCATAAGCCGCCATACCCATTCCAGGTCGGGCTGTTCGGCCTGCCGACACTGATCAACAATATCGAGACACTGTGGTGGGTCCGCGACGTCGTCGAGAAGGGCGCGGAGTGGTGGAAGAGCCATGGCCGCAACGACCGCCACGGCCTGCGCAGCTATTCGGTGTCGGGGCGCGTGAAACATCCAGGCATGAAGCTGGCGCCGGCAGGCGTCACGGTGCGCGAGCTGATCGACGAATTCTGCGGCGGCATGGCCGACGGACATCAATTCCACGCCTATTTGCCGGGAGGTGCATCCGGCGGCATCCTGCCGGCGGCAATGGACGATATCCCGCTCGATTTCGGCACGCTGGAAAAATACGGCTGCTTCATCGGTTCGGCCGCCGTCATCATCCTGTCCGAGCACGACAGCGTGAAGGGGGCGGCGCTCAATTTGATGCGCTTCTTCGAGGACGAGAGCTGCGGCCAGTGCACGCCCTGCCGGGTCGGCACCCAGAAGGCGGCGCTGTTGATGCAAAAGCCGGTGTGGAACCGGGAATTGCTCGACGAATTGAGCCAGGCGATGCGCGATGCCTCGATCTGTGGCCTCGGCCAGGCGGCCTCGAATCCGCTGACGACAGTCATCAAATATTTCCCGAACGAGTTCCTTCCGAAGGAAGCCGCGGAATGACGAAAATCCAGTTCGAACTCGACGGCCAGCAGGTCGAGGCCATCAACGGCGAGACCATCTGGCAGGTGGCAAAACGGCAGGGCCGCGAGATCCCGCATCTGTGCTATTCGCCCGAACCGGACTACCGGCCCGACGGCAATTGCCGCGCCTGCATGGTGGAGATCGAGGGCGAGCGGGTGCTGGCGGCGTCCTGCAAGCGCACGCCGAGCGTCGGCATGAAGGTGAAATCGGAAAGTGCGCGCGCGGTCGCGGCGCAGAAGATGGTGATGGAATTGCTGGTCGCCGACCAGCCGGCGCGCGCCACCTCGCACGATCCCGATTCGAAATTCTGGAACTGGGCCGAAAAGGTCGAGGTGACCGAAAGCCGCTTTCCGGCGGCGGAACGTTGGCATGGCGATAGCAGCCATCCCGCGATGAGCGTCAACCTGGATTCCTGCATCCAGTGCGGATTGTGCGTGCGCGCCTGCCGCGAGGTCCAGGTCAATGACGTCATCGGCATGGCCTATCGCAGCCATGAATCCAAGATCGTGTTCGACTTCGACGATCCGATGGGGGACTCGACCTGCGTGGCCTGCGGCGAATGCGTGCAGGCCTGTCCGACCGGCGCGCTGATGCCGTCGGTGATGCTCGACGAGAACCAGACCCGCACGGTTTACCCCGACAAGAAGGTCGATTCGCTGTGCCCGTTCTGTGGCGTCGGCTGCCAGGTCACCTATGAAGTCAAGGATGAGAAGATCATCTATGCCGCGGGCCGCGACGGCCCGGCCAATCACAACCGGCTCTGCGTCAAGGGCCGTTTCGGTTTCGACTACATCCATCATCCGCATCGCCTCACAAAGCCGCTGGTGCGGCTGCCGAATGCGAAGAAGGACGCCAACGACCAGGTCGATCCCGCCAATCCCTTCACGCATTTCCGCGAAGCCTCCTGGGAGGAGGCGCTCGACATCGCCGCCAAGGGCCTCGTCAGGATTCGTGACAACAAGGGCGTCAAGGCGCTGGCCGGGTTCGGCTCGGCAAAAGGCTCCAACGAGGAAGCCTATCTGTTCCAGAAACTGGTGCGCACCGGCTTCGGCTCCAACAATGTCGATCACTGTACCCGGCTGTGCCACGCCTCGTCGGTGGCGGCGCTGATGGAAGGCCTCAACTCCGGCGCGGTGTCGGCGCCGTTTGCCGCCGCCATGGACGCCGAGGTCATCATCGTGATCGGCGCCAATCCGACCGTCAATCATCCGGTCGCCGCGACCTTCATCAAGAACGCGGCGAAGAAGGGCGCCAAGCTGATCGTGATGGATCCGCGGCGGCAGGCGCTGTCGCGCCATGCCCATACGCATCTACAGTTCAAGCCCGGCGCCGACGTCGCGATGCTCAACGCGATGCTCCACACCATCATCACCGAGGGGTTGACCGACCAGCAGTACATCGCCGGCTACACCGAAGGCTTCGACGAGCTCAAGGAGCGCATCAAGGATTTTCCGCCGGAAAAGATGGAGCCAATCTGCGGCATTCCGGCCGAGACCTTGAAGGAAGTGGCGCGGATGTATGCGCGTTCACGCGCCTCGCTGATCTTCTGGGGCATGGGCATCAGCCAGCACATCCACGGCACCGACAATGCGCGCTGCCTGATCGCACTGGCGCTGGTCACCGGCCAGATCGGCCGTCCCGGCACCGGGCTGCATCCGCTGCGCGGCCAGAACAACGTGCAGGGCGCGTCCGATGCGGGCCTGATCCCCATGTTCCTGCCGGACTATCAGCCGGTGGGGCGCACCGATCTGCGCGAACCGTTCGAACGCCTTTGGCATGAGACCATCGACCCGGTTCGCGGATTGACCGTCGTGGAGATCATCAATGCCATCCATGCTGGGGAGATTTCCGGCATGTATATCGAGGGCGAAAATCCGGCGATGTCGGACCCCGATCTGCAACATGCCCGCGAGGCGCTGGCAAAACTCGACCATCTGGTGGTGCAGGATCTCTTTGTTACGGAGACCGCATTCCATGCCGACGTGATTCTGCCGGCATCGGCGTTCGCGGAAAAGTCCGGCACTTTCACCAACACGGACCGCCGCGTTCAATTGGCGCGCGAAGTCATCAATCCGCCTGGCGACGCGCGGCAGGATCTCTGGATTATCCAGGAAATCGGCAAGCGGATGGGCTTGTCCTGGAATTACAGCGGCCCGCCAGACGTGTTCACCGAGATGACGCAGCTGATGCCGTCGCTCAAGAACATTACATGGGAGCGTTTGGTGCGCGACGGTGCTGTGACTTATCCGGTCGACGATCCGAATAAGCCTGGCAACGAGATCATCTTCACCACGGGTTTCCCGACAGCGAGCGGTCGCGGCAAGATCGTGCCGGCGAAAGTGATCGCACCCGAC
>JBKJUA010000334.1:0-5993 GCA_046590305.1 Bradyrhizobium sp. | reverse complement strand
GGGCCCGGCCGTTCCGCGCTGAGCGCCTACCGGCTGCGCGAGCACGTCCATCACCTGCTCGACCTGTCGTTCACCGAGCCGACCAGCAGCGTGCCGATCCGCGCGGTGAAGGACAGCTCGAGCAGGTGATCGACGTGCTCGCGCAGCCGGTAGGCGCTCAGCGCGAAACGGCCGGGCCCGAAGGTGCGCTGGTGCAGCCGTTCGATCGGCAGCGCGTCGCTGGGGGTCTCGGCCAATATGGTCAGTGAGAGGTCGCTCATGCTGGGGCGCGGGATAGCATCTGGCGGACGCCCGGTCCATCGCCCATCCTGCGTTAAATCCCCGGCCGTATCAGTTCCTGTTGACGGGAGCCTGGGACAAATAGGCCAGCAGCTTCATCTCCCGCCGTCCGCGCGTCACCGTGTCGAGCACCAGCCCCGACGATACCGACAGCACCGCCAGGATCATCAGGCCCATCGAAAGCACCGCGGTCGGCAGCCGCGGCACGATACCCTCTTCGAGATAGGTGACGATGACGGGGATCGCGAGGCCGACCGAAACCAGCGTCAGGAAGATTCCGATGGCGGTGAAAAAGCGCAGCGGCTTTTCCGACCGGTAGAGTTTCAGGATGGTGCCGAGAATACGAAATCCGTCGCGCCAGGTGTTGAGCTTGCTGAACGATCCTTCCGGCCGGGCGTAATAAGGCGTATCGATCTCGGCGACCGGCAGCGCCAGCTCCAGCGCGTGCACGCTGAGTTCGGTTTCGATTTCAAAACCGTCCGACAGTACCGGGAAGGATTTGACGAAGCGCCGCGAGAACACGCGATAGCCGGAAAGAATATCCTTGAAGGCCTGGCCGAACACCGTGGAGAGAAAGCTGGTCAGCATCCAGTTGCCGGTGCGATGGCCGGGCCGGTAGGCGGCCACGGCCTGGTCGACGCGAAAGCCCACCACCATGTCGAGATGGTCCGACAGCAGCCTCTCGATCATGCGCGGCGCGCTGGCGGCGTCGTAGGTCGCATCGCCGTCGACCAGCACGTAGATATCGGCATCGACATCGGCGAACATCCGCCTGACAACATGGCCCTTGCCCTGGCGGCGTTCGCTGCGCACTTCGGCGCCCGCCTCGCGCGCCACCACGATGGTACGGTCCGACGAATTGTTGTCGTAGACGAAGATTTGGGCCTGCGGCAGGCTCTTGCGAAAATCCGCGATCACGGTCGCGACCGCGGCTTCCTCGTTGAAGCACGGCACCAGAACCGCAATCCGCATCGTCGGTGTGATCATCGCCGCACTGTCAGCCGAATCAGGTTTGTCATGAGGTCGCGCATGCTTTTACCGGTTGCCGCCCGCTAACGCCACGTCGCGATCGGCGCCATGCCCTGAAGCACTTCTGCGATCCGCAGGCGGGTGCCGGGGGTCGTCTCCTCCGGCAGGTCCGCGGCATCGAAGAAGCCGCAGGCGACGATCTCGTGGTTGGCCTCAGGCAGCCGGTCCTGGCTGAACTGCCTGACCACATAGACCGCGACATGGTCCCGGCGGGAAACATGGCTGTTGAAGAACAGGCCATGCAGCATTGGCTCGCCGGCAAGCTCGATCCGCCCCTCCTCCGCCAGTTCGCGGCGCAGCGCCTCGCGAAAGGTTTCGCCGGTTTCGACGCCGCCGCCCGGCAGATGCCAGCCGGAGACGTAGCTGTGCTTGACCAGGAATACCCTGTCATCGCGGTCCAGCACCACGGCGCGGACCCCGAGCGTCATGCCGCGGGCGAATCGCCAATAGAGATGGAAAACCCGCCGTAGCGCCGGCTCAAACATCGTTCGCAGCTTATGCAGGTTTATCGCCATCCAACTCATATCCCCACATCACGTTTGATCCTTGCGCCGCGCCAGCCGGCTTGCCAATACTTTCGAAGGGATCTTTAGAGGTATCACGAGATGATCGCGCGGCGGATATGTCCCGCAGGCAACCGAAGCGGGCTCAGGTGATGGCGGCATTCACGCTGGCGCATTTGTCCGATCCGCATTTGCCGCCGATGCCCGCGACGGGGTTGCGCGATCTCGTGGGCAAGCGCGCGTTCGGCTATCTCAACTGGACCCGCAACCGGCATAAAATCCACCGGCGGGATGTGCTCGATGCGCTGGTGTCGGACCTGCAGGCGCAGGCGCCGGACCAGATCGCGGTGACCGGCGACCTCGTCAATCTGGCCCTGGATGCGGAGTTTGCGCCGTCGCGGGCCTGGCTGGAAAGCGTCGGGCCCGCGGATCGCGTCACGGTGATTCCCGGCAATCACGACGCCTATGTTCGCGCCACGCAGCATCGCTTTGCGGAGGCCTGGGGCGACTATCTCCGCGGCGACGCGGCGTCTGACGGCAGCGTCACCTTTCCACTGCTGCGCCGGCGCGGCCCGCTGGCGCTGATCAGCGCATCGTCGGCCGTCCCGACGCCGCCCTTGATGGCGACCGGATGGCTCGGGCGCAGCCAGCTCGCCGCGCTGAATCGCATGCTGGCGGGGCTTGCCGCCGAACAGGCGTTTCGCGTGCTGCTGATCCACCATCCCCTGCGGTCGGATTCCCGCCTCAAGCGGCTGACCGATTCGGCTGATCTACTCGCGCTCTTGAAGCGGCACGGCGTGGAGATGGTCCTGCACGGGCACGATCACGTCCACTCCACGATCTGGATCGAAGGGCCGCGGGGAAAAATCCCTGTGATCGGGGTGCCGTCGGCCTCCGCCATGGCCCATGGCCGCTATCCGGCGGCGGCCTATAATTTGTTTTCGATCGAGCGCGAGGGCGACGCATGGCGGTGTGAACAGGCCGTGCGGGCGGTGGATGATGCGCTACTGGTTCGCCAGGTAAGGCGAGCACGCCTGTCATAGCGGCATGGCAAAAGCGTCAGTCGCCGCCACCGCAGCCGCCGCCTCCCCCACTGCCGCCGTCTCCTCCGCTTGCATCGCCGGCGCTGCCGGCATCGCCAAAGCCCGCGGAGCTGCCATCGACAGAACTGTCCGCGAAATCACCGCCGCAATAGGCTGCGCCACTGCCGCTCTTCCGCAGCTCTTCGCATTGCGGGTGATAGACGAATCCGCCCGGAATATTCAGCTTGGAGTCGAGCGCGAACAAAAGCGGCAGCCGGGTCGGGTTGACCGGATCGATGTTCTCGTATTTGCAGCAATACCACCACACGCGACGAAGACCCTCGTTGCTCTTGCGATGCTCCGACAGCACCACGGCCGGTGTGTGATGCAGGAAGCCACCGAAGGCGCGCCGGCAAAATGCCTCGTATTCGCGGGTGTAGAGAATGAATTCGTGCCACAGATCGTCGGCGACTTGCGACGGCATCGAGACGTAGCGCTTGCCGCTCATCAGATAGGCGATGAAGAACTGGCGCAGGCCGCGCGATACCAGCGCGCTGTTCTTGCGCTCGAGTGCTGGACGATGTTTCTCGAGCCGCTCCAGCAGCCCTGGCGGCCAGCGATAGGTGCGGATGAACTCGGCACGTCGAAGCTGAAGCCACTTACGGAATAATACGATCGCCACGATCGTCGCAATCAGCGCCAACCCAATCGATACGCCTGTCACGCATGACCCCTGGTGCGATGGCTAGAGATTCCGCAAGGTCGCGAACAGCGCCAGCCCGAACAGCGCGATCGCGCCGGCGAGGAAGCCGAGCGCGAAGGTCCAGAAGCCACTGCGGCGCTTCTTCTCGACGACGACCGGCTGGGGTGCCGGCGTCGCCACCAGCGCGTGCTCGCGCTCGATCATGCGGCGGGCGACGTAGTCGGTGACGGCATCGACGATGGCGGCGGCGTCATGCGATTCGGCGATCACGATGCGGCCGAAGCGGGTATCCTGCACGAAGCGGTAGATGCGCTTGTCGCGGCCCATCAGCACATGGGCGACGACGTCGATCCACAGCCTGGGCGTATCGCCCTGGCTGATGCCGCGATCGAACAGGTCGACCTTTTCGGGAATTTGCGCGAACAGGGGCTCCAGCGCGTCGTTGAGGATTTCCAGCCGAGCCACTTCGGCGTCGCGCAGATCGACCACCACCCCGGTGCGGTCGGCGGCCTCGATTCGCGCCTGGCGCAGGGCATCGCGCAGACGGACTGGACGCGTGGGGCTGACGGCCTGGCTCCCGGTATTCTGCGCGTCTGACATTCGCTTGATCGCCTTTGTCCTGAGGGGCCCCGAAGCGTTAACCTATCAGTAACCACGTTTTGCGCAAAGGTTCTTTGTTCCCAAGGGTTTAGGCCTCCGGACTCTCTCTTGCGGTGGAGAGGGAGAAGAGCAAAACCGCGCGCGGCCCCATTCGGGGTTACCGAATGGGGCCGCTCTCGTCCTCCGACGTCTTCTTCTAGTTCTTGGTAGTCTTGGCTGGCCTTACGCCGAAACGCGGGCGGGCTCTTCCACGATGGAGAAGCGTACGCCGGCCTTGTGGCGGTTCTCTTCCGACACGACGCGCCAGGCATCCTCGGCTTCCTTGCGGGTCTTGAACGGACCCTGCACCTGGGCCGAGCCTTCCACGAGCTTGTGGAAGTTCATCGATCCGAACTCGCCGCCAATCACCCAGAAATTGCTGCCTTTGGTCATGGTAGTCTCCTGCTCTTGACCGGCTGTTACTTAGCCGAACTGGTTCATCGTGTTGTGGGCGCCGCCCGCCTTCAGAGCGGCTTCACCGGCGAAATATTCCTTGTGATCGTCACCGATGTCGGAGCCGGCCATGTTCTGATGCCTGGCGCAGGCGATACCCTGACGGATCTCCTGGCGCTGAACACTCTTAACATAGCCCAGCATGCCCTGCTCGCCGAAATACTCCTTCGCCAGATTATCCGTCGACAGAGCCGCCGTGTGATAGGTCGGCAACGTGATCAGATGGTGGAAGATGCCAGCGCGCTTTGCTGACTCGGCCTGGAAGGTGCGGATGCGCTCGTCGGCTTCGATTCCCAGCGGCGTTTCGTCGTATTCCGGCTTCATCAGGTCGGCCCGAATGTACTTGCTGACATCCTTGCCGGCTTCCTTCATCGCGTCGTAGACCTGCCAACGGAAGTTGAGCGTCCAGTTGAACGAGGGCGAGTTGTTGTAGGCCAGCTTCGCGTTTGGAATGACTTCGCGAATGCGGTCGACCATCTTGGCGATCTGCTCGATATGCGGCTTCTCGGTTTCGATCCACAACAGGTCGGCGCCGTTCTGCAGCGAGGTGATGCTGTCGAGCACGCAACGATCTTCGCCGGTGCCGGCGCGGAACTGATAGAGGTTGCTGGCAAGCCGCTTCGGGCGCATCATCTTGCCGTTGCGGTTGATGATGACATCGCCATTCCTGGCGTTGGCGGGTGTCACTTCCTCGCAATCCAGGAAGCTGTTGTACTGATCGCCGAGGTCGCCGGGCTTGTGGCTCACGGCGATTTGCTGCGTAAGACCGGCGCCCAGCGAATCGGTGCGAGTCACGATGATGCCGTCTTCGACGCCCAGTTCGAGGAAGGCATGGCGGCAGGCCCGGATCTTCGCCAGGAACACCTCGTGCGGCACAGTAACCTTGCCGTCCTGGTGGCCGCACTGCTTTTCGTCGGAGACCTGATTTTCGATCTGCAGGGCGCACGCACCCGCTTCAATCATCTTCTTTGCGAGCAGGTAGGTCGCCTCCGCATTTCCAAAGCCGGCGTCGATGTCGGCGATGACGGGCACGACATGCGTCTGGAAGTTGTCGACCTTTTCGATCAATGCCTTTTCCTTCGCCTGATCGCCTGCCTTGCGAGCGGCGTCGAGGGCGCGGAAGGTATCGTTGAGCTCACGGGAGTCCGCCTGGCGGAGGAAGGTGTAGAGCTCTTCGATCAGCGCCGGAACCGAAGTCTTCTCGTGCATCGACTGATCGGGAAGCGGTCCGAACTCGGAGCGAAGTGCTGCGATCATCCAGCCGGAGAGATACAGATAGCGGCGATCGGTGGTACCGAAATGCTTCTTGACCGAAATCAGCTTCTGCTGCGCGATGAAGCCATGCCAGCAGCCGAGCGACTGGGT
>JBKJUA010000321.1:0-5246 GCA_046590305.1 Bradyrhizobium sp. | reverse complement strand
CGGTTATCGCATTGTCCCTGGGGGCGCCGGAACCGGACTGTTTTAAAGGTGATGGGGATCGTCATGAAGAAGTTGGCTTTGTTAGCAACGGCGCTGGCAATGGTATCGGGTTCGGCTATTGCGGCGGACATGCGTGTCAAGGCCTACAATGCTCCGCCGCCGGTGGCGTTCGATCCCTGGGATATCGCCTTCGGCAGCTCGATCGCCAGCGACTATGTGTTCCGCGGCATCACCCAATCCAACCACAAGCCCTCAGTCTCGGCCTATTTCGAGCCGCGCTACAACGTCAACAAGGATCTGCAGCTCTATGTCGGCCTCGCCGGTGCCAGCATTTCCTTCCCGAACCGCGCCGCGGCTGAAATCGACATCTACGGCGGTATCCGCCCGACCTTCGGCGCCTTCGCCTTCGACTTCGGTGTCTGGGGCTACCTGTATCCGGGCGGGACTTGCCACTACGGCGCCCCCTTCGATACGGCGGGTGTCGCGCTCAGCAACGAATGTGCGACCAACTTCCTGTTCAACGGCAACGTCATCAAGAAGAACCTGAGCTTCTTCGAGGCCTATGCCAAGGTGAACTACACCGTCAACGACATGTTCACGATCGGCGCCACGGAATACTACACCCCGAGCTTCCTGGGTTCGGGTGCCTGGGGCAATTACGCCTCGATCACCGGTAAGTTCACTGCGCCCAGCTCCACCTTCGGCTCAAGCGGCCTCGGCATGTACATCTCCGGCGAGTTCGGTCGGCAGTGGCTTGGAACTTCTGACTCGTTCTACGGAACGGGCTTCACTAATCCCGGCTTTGCGGGGCCGTTCCCGAATGGCATCAACTACGCCGACTACAACACCTGGAATATCGGCGTCGGCTTCACCTACAAGGTCTTCACGCTGGATATTCGTTACTCCGACACCGACCTGTCAAAGGGTGATTGCAACGCCTTCACCAGCGATTTCGCAACTCGCGGAAACATCACCGCAGGTTCTGGAACTTCGATCACTGCGATCAATCCAACCGGTGTCGGCTCCAACTGGTGCGGCGCGGTCGGCATCGTCAAGCTCTCGGCTGACCTGACCGCGATGACCAACCTGAAGTAACTCCTTCTCTCGAGACCTTAAGGGGCGGCAGAGCGATCTGCCGCCCCTTTTGCTTGCGTTGATCCCTGATGGGCCGGACGCGGGACCTGCTGCGGAAAGGCGCGATCCATCCGCCGCGGGAGTTCTGCCCAGAGCCATCCAGCGCCCGTCGCTATGGCGACTTGGCGATCTCGCCCTCCTGCAGCGCAAATCCATTGCCGTCGCGGGCGAACACGACGTTGCGCTGGTGGAAGGCCTCCAGCGTCGAGCGATGGCCGATCGAAATCAGCGTGGTGGCCGGCAGTTTCTTGCGGAGCAGGCCATACAGCGCGGCTTCGGATGGTTCATCGAGCGAGGCGGTTGCTTCGTCGAGGAACAGGTACTGCGGCGCATGCAACAGCGCGCGTGCGAGTCCAAGCCGCTGTTGCTCGCCGAGCGAGAGCGTCCGGTTCCAGTGACCGTGTTCGTCGAGCTGCGACGCCAGCCGGGGCAATCCCACCGCTTCGAGCGCCTGGCTGATCTGGGCGGCCGTGAACGCCCCTTCCTGGCCGGGGTATTCGACCGCCCCGCGCAGCGATCCGACCGGAAAATACGGTCGCTGCGGCAGCATCATCAGGGTTGCCTTGGCCGGAATGGCGATGGAGCCGGTCCCGAACGGCCAGATGCCGGCGATCGCCCGGAACAGCGTTGACTTGCCCGAGCCGGATGGACCGGTGACCAGCGTGCGCTCGTCCTTGCGCAAACCGAATCCGTCCGCGGTGACCAGCGGTCTCCCGTTCGGCAATTGTACGGCCAGCCCCTTGAGGTCGATCGCGCCGTCGCCGGCCGCCTGCACGATGTGGATCCTGTCGCTGCGGGTGGTCAGCTGCCTGGCTGCGGCAATCCCCTCCTCGAATCCGTCGAGACGGTTCACCACCGCCTGCCATTCGGCCAGCTGACGATAGATGGTGATGAAGAACGACAGCGCACCCTGGACGCTGGAGAAGGCCGATCCGGTCTGCATCATGCCGCCGAGCTGGATTTTTTCCGCGAAATAGGCCGGCGCCACCAGCACGTAGGGAAAGATCACCGAAGCCTGCGAATAGCTGGCGGTGAACGCCGTCAGCTTCTTGGTGCGGGACATGATGGCGAGCCAGTTCTCGACCACGCGCCCGAAGCGCACCAGCAGGCGTTCGCGTTCGGCTTCGTCGCCGCGCAGCAGCGCGATCTGTTCGGAGTTTTCCCGCACCCGCACCAGGTTGAAGCGAAAATCGGCCTCGTATTGCTGCTGCCGGAAATCGATCCCGACCAAGGGCCACCCGATCAGATGGGTCAGCACGGTGCCCAGCACCGCATAGATCAACGCGCCCCAGACCAGGTAGCCCGGAATCGCAATATCCCGTCCGAACAGGTGCAGCGGCGCGGCGTTGGAAAGTCCCCACAGGATGACGACAAAGGACGCCAGCGTGACGATCGAACTCAGCAGGCCGACCCCGATGCTGAGCGTTCGTTCGACGAACAGCTTGACGTCGTCGGTCATGCGCTGGTCGGGGTTGTCGGCAGCGTCGCCCTGAAGCTGCATCCGGTAATGATTGGCATGATGCAGCCATTCGCCGAGATAATGCCTGGTCATCCACTGCCGCCAGCGGATCTGCAGCCATTGATTGAGATAGAGCTGGTAGACCGCGATAACGGTGTAGATGGCGGCAAGCACGCAGAAATAGGTGATCTCGGTGACGAAGGTGTCCCAGTTTCGCTCCTGCAACGCGTTGTAGAAGCGGCTGTTCCACTGATTGAGCAGGACCGTGATGCCGACGATGGCAAGCTCGGCGGAGATCACCGCCGCCAGCAGCCCGCGGCCGGCCCACTTGTCCTCTGAGCGGAAATAGGGAGCGGCGATGCGCCACACGGTCGCGAGCGTTGAGCCGAGATTTTTCACAGATTAACGTCTCCGGGGATTGGCCTTGCAGGCCTGAGAAACGGCAGGATCGAGATCTTATTAGACTAAAGTCTCAGGCTCCGCCTGTCGCGGTCAACCCTAGCATGGGTGCCGCGGCGAGGGACGGCGGGCCCACGAACTTCGCGAGGTTGTGAGCGGATTTATGATTTGGGCCTCGCGGCGCCGATTGGCGCCCGATCTGGCCAATGCCACGGGCATTCATTAGAACGGCACTGGCTTGCGTGCAGCGAGATTTCGAGAGGCCTTATGATTTCAATGCCCGGATTTTTGAAGCTGGCCGCCGCAGGGGTCTTGGTCGCGGCCGCCTTGAATCCCGGCCCGGCGCGCGCCAATGACGGCTTTCCGTTCGGGCTCGAGATGACGCTCGACGTGGCGCGTCAGCCCGGATCGAAGCGGATACCGTCGCTTGAGATCGGCGATGCCGGCGAGGTGATCCTCGAGCTGTGGTGCAAGGGCGGCAAGGGCCAGTTTTCGGTAGCGGGCAACACCGTGATTTTCGTCGCGGGGCCACTGCAGGATCGCGCCTGTCCGCCGGCGCGGTCGCAGGCCGACGATGACCTGATCGCCGCCTTGAGCGAGGCCGCGACCTGGAGGCGGCAGGGCGATTTCGTCTCGCTGGTCGGACCGAAGACGCTGCGCTTCCGCATCAATACGAATTGAGTCCCAGCTAATCCTCGCGCAGGATCATGTCGGCGCAGGCGCCGCCGGCCCGCACCACGCCGCTATAGCCGCCAAAACCGGCATAGGCTGACGCCAGATAGAGACCAGCTACTGCCGTGCGTGGCGAACGTTCCACGGCCTGCCCGATCGATCGCGGCGGCGTCGGCGCAAAGCCGTAGACCGCGCCGTCAGGCGCATTGAGATACTGCCTGACCGACAACGCGGTGTTGAACGACGACGCCACCACGGCCTGGCTAAGGCCGGGATAGAGCGAATCCAGGTAGCGCACGATGGCGTCCTGCCAGCGCCCCCGCTTTTCGCGGTAGGCGTCCATATCCGAACTGTCCCAATTTGCCAGCAAATCGGGTCCGTAGACCGAGAGCACATGAGGCGGCGAGGGAATCCCGGAATCGATCGCGGTGAAATCGACCAGCGACATCGGCGGCATTTGCTCGCCGGGTTCACAGGCCATCAGCCTGGCGCCTTGCGAAAAGTCGGATAGGCGCTGCAACTGGCGCGGCAGCAATTGCGTGGAATAGGCCGATACTCCGAATTCGCGCGGTGGTTTGCCAAGCCCGAGCGTCATGGCGAACAGCGAAATCGACGGCGCGCGGTTGGCGTAGCTTGCCTGCAGCCGGTCGGCTGCCGCTTGCGGCGTCAGTGGCGCCAGCGCGCCGGGCGCGGCGTTGCCGATTACGCGGGCGCATTCCACGGTCCGGCTGTCGCTGCCGTCCTTGGCGGTGTGGGTGACGGCGGTCGCGCGGCCATCCGCGTCGAGTGCGATGCCGGTGGCGACGCGGCGCAGCAGCACCTCGCCGCCGGCGGCGCGGATGGCGCGGGCCAGCGCGCTCGACAGCCGCTGCGATCCGCCCTGCACGAAGCGTCCGCCGCTCTGCAGATAGCTGCCCTGCGCCACTGCAAAATGCATCCACCACAGCGTCGCGGGGTCGTCGTGAAAATACGACAGGTTGGCCGCAAGCGCGCATTTGACGGCTTCGTCGTCGCCGAACACGGCATCGAGTTTTTGCGATAGCGACAGCGGCCAGTCCGGCGAATGCATCAAGGCGGAGCGATCCTGGCCGTCCTGCGTGAGCGAGCCCGCGGCCGATGCGATCTGCGCTATCTCGTCGAGCAATTGATGGATCCCGGCGCGGGCTTGCGGGAAGCGCTCCGACAGCGCCTTCCGCGCTGCGTCGAAATTATCCGGCATCACGAACGGCGTCTCGAGCGGGCCGCCGCGCGCCTCGTACAGCGAGCCTGCCGCAATCCACTTGACCGCGTCGATCACGCCCGCGCGCGTAAGCGCGTCGTGTTTGGGATCATTGGGGTGGTGAGGGTCGCTGGTTTCCTGCAGCGAGCCTTCGATGAACAGGTCGCCGGACTTGTAGCTCGACGCCGCACCTCCCACCGAGTTGCTGCGCTCGATGACCAGCACCTTGCGTCCGGCGCGCGCCAGGATCGCACCGGCCGTCAAGCCTCCGAGGCCGGCGCCGATCACCACTACGTCACAGCGCGCCATCAATTCCCTGAAGCTTCTCGTACAGATATCAACGTTTCATTGCCGCTGCGGCGC
>JBKJUA010000175.1:0-16701 GCA_046590305.1 Bradyrhizobium sp. | reverse complement strand
TAGTCCGCTGGCTCCAGCGGCACCATGAACCAACAGAGTTTCGCCAACTTTCAGATTTGCTCGCCAGGTCAGGCCAACGAATGCGGTCGCGTAGATTGTTGGGAAGAGAGTGGCGCCGGCAAAGCTTAACGCTGCCGGAATTCTGAACACGTTCGCGGCGTCGACGATCGCTTCCTCGGCGAAGCCGCCAGACGGTAAGCTCGCGCAGACCCGGTCGCCGATACGCAGCGCCGTCTGTGCATCTGCAGCGATCTCGGTTACCAGGCCCGCGATTTCGGTGCCTGGAATGAAGGGAAGAGACGGACGATTTTGGTGCTTTCCGGCGATGAAGAGCAGGTTTGCGAAACTTACGCCGGCGGCATGGACCAAGATTCGAATTGTGCCGGGCTCAAGAGACGGGCTCGGCACGTCCTCCAGTCTGAGATCGTCGATACCGCCGAACTTGTGGCCGATCACTGCACGCATGATCCGGTCCTTGCCTATTCGGGCTTTGCAGACCATTTTGTAGCAAGCATCGAGTAGATTTCCGTCGCTTCGCGAATGCGTTGAACCGAACAATACTCATCCGTCTGATGGGCTTTCGCTGCCTCGCCTGGACCTAGGATGATGGTTGGAGGGTTGCCGAAGGCCGGCGTCAAGGCGGACGCGTCGGTGAAATAGGGCGCCGTTCGGGGTTCGGAGCCGGCGTCTTCGCCAGTGACGTCGCGAACGATCCCATATACGTCCTTGATCCACGGCGAGGACGGATCGGTCCAAACAGCACCGACGTCGACAATCGGCTCCAGCGAAATGTCATCCCCCAGCTCTGCCTTCAAATGCTCTTGAATGCGCGAATGATCCAAACCGGGGATGCTGCGGATATCGAGACCGATTTCAGCAAGATCGGGCACAGAGTTCACATTAAGGCCGGCGCGAACGGTGCCGACATTGAGGGTCGGCGATCCCAGATAGGGATGGGGCGCCACGTTGAATTGAAAAGTTTCCAAGGCCGTGAGTACGCGCGCGGCTTTATAGGCTGCGTTGACCCCGAGATGGGGCATCGATCCGTGCGCGGTGACGCCCTTGAGCGTCAGGCGCAGCCAGAGGGCGCCCTTGTGTCCGACCAGGGCTGCATTTGAGGTGGGTT
Organism: Bradyrhizobium sp.; assembly: GCA_046590305.1. Taxonomy (GTDB): domain Bacteria; phylum Pseudomonadota; class Alphaproteobacteria; order Rhizobiales; family Xanthobacteraceae; genus Bradyrhizobium. The sequence goes on along the minus strand of JBKJUA010000175.1, from coordinate 15,575 downwards.
CCGCCACAACGATCGCGCCGGCACGTCCGAGAATGCCGGCGCGCGCGAGATGGAATGCGCCCTCACAGCCAATTTCCTCTCCCGCAGTAATAACAAGAACCGCACCGCTGGTGCCTTCCAGCTGTTCAGTCATATTCCCGATAGCGGCGACGAAAGCTGCTACGCCGCATTTCATGTCGGTCGAGCCGCGGCCGTACAGGTTGCCGTCGATAATCTCGCCCGCAAACGGATCGACGCTCCAGGGCGCGTTTCCTAGCGGAACCGTATCCACGTGGCCGGTAAAGCACAGCGGAGGCTTGCTGCCGATACCTCCAATCCTTGCAATCAGATTAGCGCGATCCGGAGCGAAATTGTACAGCGAAGTCTCCAGTCCAGCGCCAGCAAGAATTTTCTCCAAGTGCCGAATGCAATTCAGTTCATTGCCCGGCGGGTTGATCGTATTAAAAGCAATGAGTTCGCGTGAGAGTTCGATGGGATCAATCGGCATGGGACGTCGCAAGCTCCGATTTTGTGCTCAATTGTATCTGTTAGCAGATTTAAACACCACAAGGTCTCGTCGGTGGGTAATTCAAGGAAGGAAGGGGTTGGCGTGACCCCAATGCGGTAGTTGCGAGCTTTGTCGCGTGATTGCTCAATCAACTGCGCCAATCGGCCCGGACGCACTCCTTAAGAAGGTCACCGCCTCTCGCCCGGGCTATTCTACCGTATATCGAATATCACGGCGATGCTCGCCGCTATGAGTGTCGAAATCGCCGCCAGCGTCCAAACCGTCCGGGCACTTTTAGCAGCCAGGCGGACGAGAAATTTTGTAAAGGCTGCCATCCTGCATCACCCTGCGTACGCCAACTCCATCGTGAGCCTGTGGCCGACCTCTTCAATGTGAATCGGCGAGGGGGCCCGACGCCGATCGGCATCGTAAGTGCCTGAGAAAAAAGAGACAGGGGTAATCGCTTGGCGCCGATTCACAATCGCCGTCGCTACCGAGAAGCCTGCTGGAGATGCGCGGACGCATCAAGTATTCCTGCCTGACTCGCAAGCCGGCTCTCCTCGCATAAACAGGTGCCATCTCGGAGCTTCGTATTTCTGTCAGCAGGTCACAGAGCGGCCTGGGGTATCGACGGTCCGTTTGCCGAAGCCAAATAGCGTCACACCTTGAACCGCTCGTCTGGCGGCACCTGCATGGCGGTCATCATGCGGTTGCCTTCGGTGGCAAGGCCGATCACGCGCAGCAGATCGTTGTACTGGGCCTCCGTCATGCCTTTCTGCCCCGCAAAGAACGTATGCGAGTGGATGCAGTACTCGCAGTTGTTCATGATCGACACCGTGAGATAGATGAACTCCTTGACCAGCGGGTCGAGCGCGGTGCCGGGGCCCATCACCTCCTTGGCCTTCTCCCAGGTGCGCTTCAGGTTAGCCGGATCATTGGCCTGAGCCCGCCAGGCATTGTTGACGAAATCCGAATTGCGGGTCTTGCGTATGTCGTCGAATACCGCGCGAGCTTCCGGCGACGCTTCCTCGTCGGTGAGCAGTTTCACTGTCGCCATGGCTTTTCACTCCTGTGCGTTTTCCGGATTGCTGGCATCAGATCACGTCGCCACTTTCCATGGAACGTACCAGGACATGCGGAGGGGGTCTGCCGCGCTGTGAGGCGCGAGCAGTTTCCTGAGATCGGAGGTTAAGCCTGAATAGCACTGCTCGGCAAAGCTTTCGCAATAGGGTGGGCATTCTCTGAACCGGTTGGAAGCCAAGATGCCAGGTGCGGCTGGCAGCCGCCATTCCGGGCGTCCGACTTGCGTTTGACGGGCTGATCTGGCCGTTTTGTTTGGCATTTGGACGCATTTCTTGTGAATCGGTGCCACGTGGTGACCCCTGGCGTCTCTTTATTCTCAGGCACTTACCATGACGATCGGCGTCGGGACCCCTCGCCGATTCACACCTTTCGGCCTTGTCCGCTAAATCCCCGCTGCCTGGTTAACCTTGAAGAGCGGAGCCCATTGGGGCTGGCTATGCGCGCCGCGCCAAACGCGACGCTCACAGCTGCTCAAGGACAATGTCAAATCAATCCGGGGAGCGAGACTAGAGCGATGGAGACCGCACTTATCGGCCGCCCGGCGGACGCCCGAGGCGGCGTCCGCCGGGCGGCGTTCATCTTTGGGGTGTTGCGCTCATCGCACAAGCGGATCTCCTTCACTAAATAGTTCTCTGCGCAGCTGCTTGCACTCTAACCCCTGATGAGCCAGAGCCTTCCTTCTCGAAATACCTGATCAGTCTCAAATTATCTCAGTCTCAAATTATCTGACGACGGACAACTTCCAAACGGCTCGGAAAATGCCTACAGTTCTCATCAGTTCGGGGTTCATCTGGCGAATTCCGGTTCAGGTAATCGCGACGAAGAAAAGATCGACCGCACTGATGAATTTATCGTCGACCGCGCCAAACCCCGGCAGCATCTCGCCTTCGGTGCCGGCATCCACCGTTGTGTCGGGGACCGGCTTACCGAGCAGCAAATCGGCATTCTGAAAGGAATCTTGCAACGGGATCTCAGGTTCGAAATCATGGGCCAGCGCAACGTCTGTGCGCGAATTTCATTCGCGGGATTAGCGAGTTGCCGGTAAGAGTTGTCAATTGAGTCGTCATTACGAGCGCAGCGAAAGCAATCGATCCCCGCTGCGCGAAGAAGAGTGGAATGCTTCGTCGCTATGACGATAACAAGGAATCTGAATGAAGCACGATCCCGTTGACGTCCTGATCATTGGCGCCGGTGCATCCGGCGCCGCCGTCGCTTTGAGCCTTGCCGAAACCAAGATGCACATTCTCTGTCTCGACCAGGGCGGCTGGATGAACTCGTCGGAATATCCGAGCACAGGACGTGACTGGGAAGCGAAATTCTACGGCGACTGGTCGACCAGCCCGAACGTTCGCGGCCGGCCCGAGGATTATCCCGTCAACGACGACAATTCGCCGATCAAGGTGGTCAATTTCAACGGTGTCGGCGGCTCCACCGTAATGTACACCGCGCATTGGCCGCGGCTGCACCCTTCCGATTTCAAGGTCAGGACGCTCGACGGCGTCGCTGACGATTGGCCAATCGACTACGACGCCCTGACGCCGTTCTTCGAAGAGAACGACCGCATGATGGGCGTCTCCGGCCTGTCTGGCGATCCCCGGTCTCCGCTCACGCACCCGCCGATGCCGCCGCAGCCGCTCGGACTTTCCGGTCCGTTGATCGGCAAGGCCATGAACAAGCTCGGCTGGCACTGGTGGCCGTCAGACACGACGGTCGCGACGATGGATTACGAGGGCAGGGCGCGCTGCATCAATCTAGGCCATTGCACGCCGGCCTGCGCGCAAGGCGCGAAAGCCTCGACCGACATCACCTATTGGCCGGCCGCACTGCGAGCCGGCGTCGAGCTGCGCACGCATTGCCGGGTGCGGGAGATCACGACAAACGAGGACGGTATGGCCTCCGGCGTGATCTATTATGACAAGGATGGCGTCGAACAGTTCCAGGCAGCGGAAGTCGTCATCATCGCCTGCAATGGCGTTGGCACGCCGCGGCTGCTGCTGAACTCGATCTCCGGCCGCTTCCCTAACGGTCTCGCCAATTCATCTGGTCTGGTCGGCAAGAATTTGATGTTCCATCCCTATGCGCAGGTCTACGGCTTCGTGAAGGAGCCGACCGACAGCAACCGCGCGCCGCCGACCTGCCTTTGGAGCAAGGAGTTCTACGACACGGATCTGTCTCGCGGCTTCGTCCGCGGCTACGGCATCCAGTTCGGCCGCGGTGCAGGGCCGGTGTTCGAAGCCGTCGCGAGCGAGCAGAAGGGTATTTTGCCGTGGGGCGCGGATCATCATCGCGTCTTTCGCAGGCTCAATGGCCATCGCCTCGGGGTCTCCGCCATTTGCGAGGATCTGCCCGAGGAACACAACCGCGTCACGCTCGATCCCGTGCTGAAAGACAGCCACGGCATTCCGGCACCGAAGATCGACTACACGATCGGCAAGAACAGCCGGAGGATGATGGACCATGCGCTGGCGCGCGGCCGGGAGATTCTCGAAGCCGCCGGCGCCACCGACATCTGCGAAAACAATCCGATCCCGTGGGGCGGCTGGCATCTGCTCGGCACGGCGCGGATGGGGACCGATCCGGCGCGCTCGGTGGTCAACGAATGGGGCCGATCGCATGACGTGAAGAATCTCTTCATCGTCGACGGCAGCGTGTTCGTGACGTCAGGTGGCGTCAATCCGACGTCCACCATCCAGGCCGTCGCGCTCTACATCGCCGACCAGATGAAGCAGCGCCTCGCCAATTTGTTCGATTAAGGAAATGATGTCCGCATCCATTGAACTGACCTCGGACCACCGCGCGGATCTCCGCACTGTCGCTGCGATGATCGTTCCCGCCAGTGATGAGTACAAGGTGCCCGGCGCGGACGACCCTGCGATCCAGGCCGACATGCTGGCGACGCTCGGCCGCGACACCGCGCAGGTAGCGCAGGCGCTCGATCATCTCGCGCGTCTTGCGGGAAAATCGCTGGCCGATCTCGGTCCCGCGCGCCGCGAGGCGGTGGCCCAGGAATTCCGTACATCCGGCGGCGCGGCGGCAGCCACTCTCGTTCGCGTCGTACTGCAATGCTACTACCGGGACGACCGCGTGTTGCGGTCGCTCGGGCTGGAGCTCCGCGCGCCATTTCCCAAGGGCTACACGTTGGAGCAGGGTGACTGGTCAGTGCTCGACCCTGTCAAGGCAACGCCGCCGAATTTGCGGCGAGCAACGTAGATATCAGCTCGCGTCTTCCTTTCTCCCACAGGGGGAGAAGGCCCGGCAAAGCCGCGCGGGATCAATGATCTTCCAGCGCCGCGGCTCGCATTCGAGGGTTCTCGACACCACCTCGCCGAGCTTGTGCAGCAGCGCGCTGCCACATTTGCCGCACGCGCAAGGCGCTGGTTCGACGATACGTTCGACCGGCAGATTGTCCGGTAGCGGACGTCGAGGCGGTTTCGGCGGGTGGTTCAATCGTCGGATCGGTGTCAAGGCGGCGGCGTTCATCGACGGACCGAGCGTGTATGCCTGCGCGAAGTCAGCACCGACAATGAACATGGATCCGGAGGGGAATACTTCACGCTCAACTGTCCCATTTGGCGTTGACCGGCCTGATGAATGCATTCAATCCGCCATCCCGGAAAAATCCCGCGGCAAGCGGCATTCGGCGACGCGGACGCTGCGGATTGCCGCGGGGGTGTTTCGGCTGCGGCCGATGAAGCGCGGCACGCCGTCGGTGATCACCGCGGCAACGGCGGGAACATCGCCATTGCGCAGTGCTGACAGCGCATCTTCCTGCGAGCCGCCGGCGCAGGCATCGATCAGTACCACGTCGGCATCCTTGCCGATTTGCAGCAGGCCGGAGTTTAACCCGTAAACCCGCGCATTGTTGCCGGTCGCCGCCGCGATCGCCTGTTCGGGCGGCATGCCGCCCAGGCTGGCGAGATGGCTGATAGTGTAGAACATCCCGAGCGGCATGATGCCGCTGCCGGTCGGCGTGTCGGTGGCGATCAACAGACGCTCCGGCTGCCCCGCCTCGTCGAGCAGCTTGGCGGTGAGCAGGGCGGTGCGCAGATTGCCGGCGGTGCAGAGTTGCAAAGCGATGTCGCTTTCATTGACGAGGCGCGCGAAGCCGACCTCCGGCATCGCCACCGGGCCGCCATTGACGTGAAACGAGACGCTGGGATTTGACGCCAGCACGTGTTCGGCCCAGATGCCGGAGGAGCCTGGGATCGAGGATCCGCCGGTGTGCATGGTGGTGACCATGCCGAGCCGGCGCGCCGCCTGCATCAGCGGCGCGTAGTCGAACGGCGTCGTGAAGGCGCCGAAGCCGGCCTTCGCCAGCCAAAGCCCGGCTGCGATTAGTTCTTCGATGTCGGCTTCCGTGAGACCCGGCTCCAGAATGATCGAGCCGGCATGAACTCGCATGCCGCCGGGGCGATAGTCGAGGAAGCAGGCGCGCGCGGCGAGCGCCAGCGCCTTGACGCCGGCGGGATCCTTTGGCCGGCCCGGCACATGCACCTCTGAGGCGGTGATCGCCGTGGTGGTGCCGCCATGCAGATAGCTTTCGAGATAGCCGACTACCCGCTGCCGAGGCGTGTAGTCGCCGAAGGTGATGTGGACGTGACTGTCGATCAGCCCCGGGATTGCAGTACAGCCAGCGGCGTCGATCACCACGTCGCACATCGCCGTCTGTGCGGCGGACAGAGTGCCGATCGCGGTGATGCGCCCGTCCTGCATCAGGATTCCGTTGGCCTCAGCGAATGGCGTGGCGAGATCGCCGGTGACGATGGTGCCGAGATTGACGATCGCAGTTTGCATGGCGGGGCTCCCGGTCCGTGATCTAGCAGTCTGCTGAAAAACCCTGAAATGGTTAGTTTTCGTATTGTCGCCGGTTCTTGTTAGGGCGGAACGGTGGAGTTGGATGTAGTTTTCTCGGCTGGTGTCGGTGTACCCTGACGCGGGGTGGCTAAGCGGTGAGCAGTTTGGGAATGCGGATCAGGTTATAGGCGATCAGATTGAGCAGAAAGTCGGCGGCGACGCGTGTGATGCCACGATGTTGGGCCTTGCGCATGGTGCCGTGCCGCTTGCCTTTTCCGAAGATGCACTCGACCATCGCCCGGCGTGATTGCGATATGCCGTACCCCGGATGCCGTGTGGTTCGTTCGTCGATGGCGCTGTTGCGGGTCTTGCCGGTTTTGGTGACGGCCTGGTTCTGTGTCACATGCGGCGTCATGCCGATGGCGCGAAGATTGGCGACATGATCGGCGGTATCGTACGCCTTGTCCTCACCGGCCGTGATGCGGCGGCCTGCGGCTTTGCGTCTCGCCTTCAGCATGGTCTCCGAAGCCCGGCGTTCGGCGGTGCCATTGGCATGCGTGACCCTACCGGCCACCGCCAGCCCATGCCGGTTCTCCATGGTGGCGTGGCCCATATAGCAAAGCTTGGCCTCCCGTCCGGCTGCCTTGCGATAATGCCTGCTGTCCGGGTCGCTGGTGCTCGCATGAGTGCCGTTCTTGCGCTTCTGGCCATGGAAGTTGGCGCCGTCATCATCGTCACCGCTGCCGTCCTTGGGACGAAAGCTCTTCTGCGAAGCCCAGGCCTCGATCAGCGTTCCGTCCACCGAAAAATGCTCGTCCGATAATAGTGGTTTGACCTGAGAATGGTTCAGAAGCCTGGTCATGAACTTCGCGAACACATCGCCGTTCTGCAGCCGCTCCCGGTTCTTGGTGAAGGTGGTCGGGTCCCGCACCGGATCGTCCGGCGACAGGCCCACAAACCAGCGGTACAGGAGATTGTAATCCAGTTGCTCCATCAACCGGCGAATGCCGTAGAGCACCTGCAGCAACAATGCGCTCAGCAGTTGCTCCGGAGGGATCGAAGGACGTCCCCCGCTGGCATAGAGCCTGCCAAGGCTGCGGTTCAAATCATTCAAAACATCCCGGACAAGATCCCGGACCTTCCGCAGCGGATGGTTCGCTGGCACCCGCTTATCGGGCGCGATGTACGAAAACAGGCTGCCCTGATCCGTAAACCTGCCGCGCATGATCGCCTCCGCCGATTCGAGATGATAAAGAGAATCATCAAGCCTCCTCCGTGGCGAGGGGGTTCTTCAGCAGACTGCTGGGTGGAAGCGTGACTTTCGTAGGGAAGCCATATCCGGCCATGTACGCTTTTGCTCGAAATCAATGCCTCCGGGACGAGCCGGCGCGGACGCTGGCGACGGGGGATAGCATCGAGCACGATATCTGCGGCGGCTTCAATGCGCATCTGGCGACTGCGCTGGTTCGTACCGGCCTCTGCCAAGATTTAAGTGACGACGAATTATCGAATAGACTGGCTACATACGGGGCGGCGCCCGACTTCGTGCTCCCGGGCCGTTATTGGGAATAGCACATGCACGACCGTTCCAGAGTCGCTTCGTTCTAACGCCCGATTCGAGCATGCGAGGCATTCTTCGGCTTGCATCCGGTAAGATTCCACCTAGCTTTCTAGAGTCAGATCCGGCGTTGCGCGGATCGGGAATTTTCATAGCCGCCGGCTGCCGCATCTCGCTCTGCGAATGCGGGTGATGGCGGCACATGGCAGAGAAGGAATTTAGCGGAGTGTGGCAATCAATCGCCTATTACGGCGTGCTCCTCGTTGAATCCGTGCTCGGGGTGTTCGGCATCCGTCTTTACGAAGAGCCGCGCTATGACGTGATCAACCGCGTCGGCGATCGCGTCGAAATCCGCCGCTACGGCCCCCGTCTCGCAGCCGAAGTTGATCTGGCAGTAGCCGGCGAGGCTGGCCGTAGCGAAGCTTTCAAGCTGCTGTTTGCCTATATCGCGGGCGCAAACAGCGCTTCGGTTTCTGGAAACGAAAGAATTTCCATGACCGTGCCGGTCGAAATTAGCGGCAAGGAAAGGCTGGCAATGACAGCTCCCGTTCAAACCTCGGAAACAAACGGTTCGCTGAAAATGCGGTTCTTTTTGCCGGCGAAGTACAGCCGGGAAAACGCGCCAAAACCGATGAATCCCCGGATCCGGCTTGTAACAACTTCGAACGAGACGATTGCGATCTTGCGTTTTTCCGGCTCGGGCCACGATTTTGCTGAACGTCAGACCGAACTGATGGGGAGTCTTGTCGGATTGAAGTGGCGACCGAGCGGAGAGGCTTACACCCTGAATTACGATGCCCCATTCACGCTGCCCTTCTTCCGGAGGAATGAGGCCGCGGTCGCTGTTTTGGAAACTTCGTAAGAGGCGCCAGCAAATGCCGTGACTAAACATCCAAGCGAGCCAACACACCACGGCTCAGCTGCGCTCAGGCCCGCTCAATTTTTCCGCTAAACAGAGGTAGCGGAACGATTTTTGCGCGGGTTGCTTTTTCCAGCATCTTGCAGATGCACATTGGCTCGCCCTTTACTTTTGTGCACTTGCAAGGGTAGCCATAAATGAACTTGACCAGCGTCTCAATATCGTTGCCCGCGATCGCCTGTTCCACTCTTTCATCGTAGGTCATTTGCGAACACTCAACTTTCGGTCAGTCAATGTTTGACGGGTTATTTCCATCTAACATAGCTTCAAGTCCGAAGGATACAACTGTACCGTTGCAAATGAGTAGCTGACGATCCAAATGTACCGTCGCATGGTTATGACGACTGCCGTTTCGACCAACTTTGATAGCGGGTATCCGTATTGCGACGGAATTCGACTCTGGCCATGGGCTCCAGTCACAGAGCGCCGTGACCTTTGCAGGCAAAGGAGCCATCACGTTGGAAATTTGGCCCGTTAATCCAAATCAATATTGGCGCCTCGTCACAGATGCCGTGATGGGCGGTGTTTCCCGCGGCTCGATCGCCAAGGTGACCCTTGAAGGCCGTGAGGCGATACGCATGCGCGGAGACGTCAGCACCGAAAACAATGGCGGCTTCGTACAGATAGCGCTTGATCTCGCGCCGGAGACCGGTTCGTTCGATGCAGGCGGCTTTACGGGACTTGAAATGGACGTACTTGGAAATTATGAGAGCTACGGCGCACATTTGCGCACCACGGACGTCACTCGGCCGCAACAATCGTATCGCCAGAGCTTTGTTACGACATCGGATTGGCAGACCTTACAGCTACCATTCGTGCAATTCATGCCATACCGAACAGACATTCCGCTCGATGTCAGACGGCTAAGGCGTATCGGCCTCGTTGCCATCGGGCGGGAATTTGCCGCCGACCTGGCAGTTGCGCGACTGGGCTTTTATTGATCCGCTTGCATCTGCCAGCAGCCGAAGCGTATCGGTGCGCCATCGAAATTTGAAACCGCTCAACATGCTCAAACCGCAGCGCATAGAACCGAAGGCCGGTCAGGAATCCGCGTGGGACTACCCGCGCCCGCCGAGATTAGAGAAAGTCGGCGAACGATTGCGGGTCGTGTTCAATGGCCGCACGATCGCCGACACGCGTGCGGGCTATCGCGTCCTCGAAACCAGCCATCCACCGGTGTATTACCTTCCCTATGGGGATGCGGCGATGGAGTTCCTGCAACCCGGATCGGGACATTCATGGTGCGAGTTCAAGGGGCAAGCAAGCTACTGGTCGCTGAATGTCAACGGAAGACGCTCTGTCAAGGCCGCTTGGAGCTATCCCGCGCCATCGCATGATTTTCGTGAAATTGCCGGGTATCTGGCGTTTTACGCTTCACGCGTCGATGAATGCTGGGTCGACGATGAACGCGTGCAACCGCAGGTCGGCGATTTCTATGGAGGCTGGATTACTTCCCGTATCGTTGGCCCCTTCAAGGGCGCGGCCGGTACGGGTGGGTGGTAGATCACTGGAGTCGTCGTCAGACAGGTGTCGGGTCCCTCCACTTGGAGGGACCTCCCTCTTGCTGTGGGCGCAAACGTCTGCGTCGCACTAATTGAGGTGATCTGATAGCGACAAAAAAGCGACGAAATGGTCTGGGCTGTTGAGCCCCGTGCCCTTCACTCTAGATTTTTCTGCTGTCGTACGCCCAGTGCAATAGAGCTTGCCGTTGCCGAGGACGGCAAAAGGGATCGCCTTGCTCACAATGCATTCGAACTTGTGCGATGTGGCGTCGGAAGGCCTTCCACCGCCTGATCTGGCGCTTGTCTTCTTCCGGCATGCGGCGGCCCATGTAGTAACGGCAGTACCACTGGAACCAGCCGCGGGGATCGTCAGGGTTAATCCATCCTTTGCTTTGCCACTCAGAGAGTGGCCTGCTGGCGCCAACACCAAAATAGTTGAGTGAACAATCTCGCCCCGATGGCGCGAGCCTGGCGTACTTGAACCAGCTTTTTGGAAACTCGTCGCCCCCGTCCGTCATGTACTTGCCGCAGAACACGCCGAGGGCAAGCATTTGTTGCGGCGTCAGCTCCGGTTTGAACTCCGGATCGAAGTTGCGGCCTATCGGCGCCGAAAGTTCGTAGCAATATCCGGCCTGCATCCGGTCATTCACCGTGACAAACCTGCCTTTCCGTCCTCGTGATCGTTGTTCGTTTTTCTTGATCGTCAACAATGCCGTCTATTCCCCGGCTTGACCGCGTTGCGCTTCAACCGTTCAGCCGCCAGATTGCGATGTTGAGAACGCTTGCAAAAGCGACCCACGCCGCGAGCGGTACGAGGCACCAGGCAGCCAACTTGTCGAGCCGATGGAACGCGACGACGGCAGCGAGAATGACGAGCAGCTGCGGAACGATGTTGATCATGCCCAGCAATGGACTGTTAGCGCCGAAAAACATCCACGACCATGCTGCATTCAGCGTAAGCTGTACAAAAAACAAGGTCAGCGCAGAGCGGCGCGCTGCCGAGGTTGGAGGTAGCCGCAGGATTCGCCATACGGCGAAGGCCATCAGCGCATAGAGCATTGTCCAAACCGGCGCAAAGATCCAGTTGGGAGGATTGAAGGCCGGTTTGACAAGGCTGGCGTGCCACGGCGCAAGGTTTTGATACGTCGCAATCTGGGCCGCAACAGAGGCTGACCCGACCGCGGCAATTGCCAACACGCCGAAGCCAATCTCGCGCGTCCATGAAGGTGTTTTAGTCGAGTACATCGTGTTTGAGGGTTCCTCTCGTTTAGAAATTAAATGGCTTAACGGGAAATATCAATGACCCCGTTCATTGAATAGACCGCTTATTGATAACCCGTGGCAGGTCTCAAGAGTCCAAAAAATCCAGAAGCCAATTCGCTATTGTGATCCGATTCTGCTTTTCGCTCGTAACAGTTCATGCGGGAAGAACTAGGTGTTCCGCATACCTCCGGGGGCACAGAAGGGATCGATCTCGTGGCCAGTGTTGTCGATCGGCAAGACGCGGCCGGATCAATGAAGGACAGACACAATGAAGAATCTTATCCTCGCTGCACTTGTATCGCTGACTGCATCTCCTGCCTTCGCTGCCGAATCCACCATAGAGATGCTGAATTCGAAAAATGGCGAAAACCAAGTCTTTTCTGAGAAATTTGCGAAAGTGACCAAGGGTGACACGGTTACATTCAAGGCCAGTAAGCCGGGGCACAACGCTGAGTTCATTCCGGGAGGGTTCCCGCAAGGCGCAGAAGAATTGAAGGGTCAGGTGGGTAAGGATGTTGCATATACGTTCAATATTCCCGGCATCTATCTGATTCGATGCGCGCCACATTACGGGATGGGCATGGTCGCTGTGATTGAGGTTGATGCCCCATCGAACCTCGACCAGATCAAGCAAGTTTACTTGCCTGGCAAGGTGAGAGCAGTTGTCGATGAACAACTGAAAAAGGCTGCAATGTAAATTGCCGCGCTAGGTGGGGCGGCTGAGTGCCGCCTCATCCTTTGGAGACGCGCTCAACTGCGGACTTGGCTTGGGGCTCGACTATCCCTCTATCCCCTTACGTCTATGCAGATAACCGTCAGCAGTTTAACCCCAGGGCATTTGAAGATCATCTGCAACAGATTGAATCGGTTACATCTGAATAATTGGCGGCGAGTTCAAATTGCGGTGGAATTCAGCGGTCAATTGCCGCAAGCCAGGACGTCGTTGATGAGAACCGGAACAGTACTAATCCCGCACCAAACAATTGAACAAGATTCAGGAGCACGGCAACGCCATGCAGACGCCTGAATCGCTTGCTTGAAACTAGGTTCCCGTCGACTTGTTGGTCCCTCGCACTATTGATCTGCGGCATAAGCCCTTGGCGGGTATATAGGGCGATGCTGGCGATGGTCACCATTACCAAGGAGGAGGACCGATCAACAGAAAACAGGAGGGCTGCGCCAAGAGCCGCGATTGCAATGACAAAGAGATAGTACCAGGGAAAAGCCCGACGCAGCATCCGCCCTGCTTCGCCGACATCAAGCGTTTTGAAGACGAGCGGCGCAAACCCGAAAGAGAAAAGCATCATGCCGCCGAAGAGCGTCGCAGTCGCCAGTAGAGACAGAAATCTCATCGGATGACATTTTCCTTTGCGAGCCGTAACCACGAGACTACGGCAGTTTTTCATGCAGTCAGGTGTGAACGAATGACGAGTGCGGGATCATCGATTCCGCGCTGGAGTAGACTCAGTATGTCCTCCGCCACGGTCAAGAGGTCCGCGTGCGGGCAATCCTTCGTCAGAGTTGTAAGGGAGACCGATGGAGTTGGCTTTTTCCGTCAGCGCCGCCTTGTCCGACTGATGCCAGGCCTGCACGAGACCGAACAGTTTTGACGCGGCCGGTCGCACTGGCAGAAACAAACGGTATGCGACTTCAAGAATCTTGAGAATTCCGGGTAGCGCCGCCAGACGCGCAGCCAGACGCCACCGCGGTAAGGTGCTCCAGACAGCAACGAATGCCGCCGCACCAGACAACAATAATCCATCATTGGCGCGGACGTGAAACCGCTTCATGGCCTGCTGTTTAGTCAGATCCACTGCAAACGTTTCCTCGGATTGAGACACATCCAGGAAGCAGATCGCGCCAGCACCTTCCTGCTTGCGATAATGATTTATCTCGGCCTGACAAAGCGGGCAGGCTCCGTCAAAGTACACCGTCAATGATTGACTGTCGGATTGCACGCACCGCCTCCATTCAGCCAGGCAGTGCGCCTGCCAGACCCGCCTCGCGCTCGTGCCAAATATTCCGCGGCACGACGATCTCAATTATCGATGTCGGGAAGCTGCGAAGCAGCCTGGCCTTGTGGGTTTCTACGACTCTGCCGTCGGTTTGGATCATTCGCGCCCGAATAAAATGCCTTGATTTGAATGGATTTGTTGATGAAGCGCCGTCGCCAACGCGATATCCATCGTCAGGTCGTGCCCGCAGATCCATTAAAGAAAAAGTATCGCGCCAGCGTTTTCAGTGATCCATCCGCAGGGATAGCTCGTAACAGTGATCCAGCAGCCAGATGATGGCCGCACCTTCGGAAACAGCGGCGCGGCAGGTTTACCGCGTTGCTTCGAAAGAGATGAACACATGAAGCTCCACAACAGCCGTAACGGTCTCGAATCGAACACCAAGGTTATGGTGAGCGCGCTTTTGAATGCCCGTCTGGCCGACGCCATCGACCTTGCGCTGTCGACGAAGCAGGCGCATTGGAATTTGCGAGGACGCCAGTTCATAGCCGTTCATGAAATGCTCGACGGGTTCCGCACCGAAATCGATACTCATGCGGATACCTTGGCCGAGCGGGTGGTGCAGCTTGGCGGAACTGCCCTTGGTACGGCCCAGGTTGTCGTGCAAGCCTCCAAGCTGCAGGCGTATCCGACTGATCTCGTGCGCGTCGAAGACCATATGCTTGCGCTCTCCGAGCGTTTCGGCGATCTCGCCAATTCCACTCGTTCCGCCATCAAAACGGCGGATGAATTGGGCGACGCCAGTACCGCCGATATTCTAACAGCGTTTTCGCGTTCACTCGACAAGTCTCTGTGGTTCTTGGAATCCCATGAGGCATGACAAATCCGAGCGGCACACCGCGTCGCTGATTCTGACATCGCTCATTCACCGGCAGCAACTGCGTTGATGTTTCAAAAATCAACTATCCCGTTTCCTGAGGGCGGAATTGCCGTGGTATTTGGCGCAGGCGGCGGTATCGGCAGAGCTTTGGTGGGCCAGTTGCAAGCGGGCCAGAATTTCAAGCACGTGGTGGGCTTCAGCCGGGCCAGCACGCCAGCGATAGATCTGCTGATAGAGACGACCCTCAAGGAAGCGGCTGACTTTGCCACATCGCAAGGGGAAATAAGGCTTGTTCTGGATGCGACTGGCTTTCTCCATGACGACTCCCATCGTCCGGAAAAGAGCTGGCGCGAGCTCCAGCCTTCTCATTTGGCCCGATCCTTTGCGCTGAATGCGATCGGCCCCGCGTTGATCATGAAGCATGTGCTTCCGCTATTGCCGCGCCAGGGAAGGTCAGTATTCGCGACCTTGTCGGCGAAGGTGGGTAGCATCGGCGAGAACAGGCTTGGCGGCTGGTATAGCTACCGTGCCTCGAAGGCTGCGCTGAACCAGCTGGTTCGTACCGCTGCGATTGAGCTCGGGCGTCGCCATCCCGATTCGATCTGCGTGGCGCTTCATCCGGGGACGGTCGACACCGGCCTGACGTCCCCTTTCAGCAAGGCTGGCCTTGAGGTGCAATCGCCGGATGCTGCCGCCGCTCGCCTTCTGGCGGTCATTGATCGTCTCAGCCCCGGAGACTCCGGCGGCTTTCTGGATCACCGCGGAGAGCGCGTTCCATGGTGAGCGCAGGTATTGCAACGCCCCGGCGTTGATAAATCTGCTGTCGCGAATGATCCAACCTCGGTGCTGGCACGTAACGGCCTGTGCGACAT
Source organism: Bradyrhizobium sp. (assembly GCA_046590305.1). Taxonomy (GTDB): domain Bacteria; phylum Pseudomonadota; class Alphaproteobacteria; order Rhizobiales; family Xanthobacteraceae; genus Bradyrhizobium. The sequence goes on along the minus strand of JBKJUA010000175.1, from coordinate 262 downwards.
GAACACCAAGCGGCGGCATCTACTGCAGAGCTGCCTATTGAATGTAGCCAACTAAGATGAGAGATCCATGACTTTCCAGCAAACCGAAACCCTGCGTGCCGGACCTGACGAGCGCGGCCACTTCGGCGCGTTCGGCGGACGCTTTGTGCCGGAAACCCTGATGCCCTTGATTCTGGAACTGGAGTTAGCCTACGCCGAGGCGCGCAAGGACCCCGCATTTCATCAAGAAATGGAAAGCTATCTCACCAATTACATTGGCCGT
>JBKJUA010000173.1:0-2992 GCA_046590305.1 Bradyrhizobium sp. | reverse complement strand
CGGCAATCAGGCGGTCGAGGGTTGCGAGTTTCACCGCCGCCATCGCCGACAGCGTCGCAATCGATTCCTCATATCTGAAGGCCTTGGCAAAGCCGAGCAGTGCGGCTTCGTTCAGCTGGCTGGCGTTATGCAGCGCCAGCACGGTGCGTTGCGCCGGTGCGAAGTCGCGGCGGTTCTCGGCTTGCCCCGGCCCGCTGGCGATTTCACCCATCGCCGCCTCGATATCGGCCTGCCGCTCGGGCCTCACCACTTCGAACAGGCGGCGGCGGACCACCTCGACCGATCCTGCCAGCAATTCCTTCAGGTGCGGCCCCGAGAGATCGGCGCGCTGACCGACTGCGAGCGTCAGCACGGCGTCCTGGCCGGCGCGCTTGATCAGGCCGGAATATCCGGCGTGCGAAAACAGCGCGCCCGCATTGCCGGCGGCGCGGCGCACCACCTCGCGATCACCGCGGCGGACCATGACATCGGTGAGATCGGGAGAAAGCGTCGGCCGCTCCGACATCGCCAGCAAATGGCCCTGGCCCTTGCTGCGGGCGATTTCGACCAGCGCCTGCTCGTCGATCACGGGCGATCGGCGCAGCAGCGGACCTGCGATCGCGATCTCGTCTTCGCGCGCCAGTTGTCCGACCAGGGCGCGCGGCGCGTTGGCGAGGATCGACAGCCGCTCGGCCAGATCGGCGCGCGCGGCGAGTTCGGCATGCGGAACGAGACCGGTCAGAATGCCGTCGAACAGGTCGACATGGTCGGCCCGGTAATTAGCCGCGCCCTGCAGATACAGCTCGGTGATCCGCCGCGCGGCCTCGGCGCGACGCTTGGGATCGCCATTTCTGACGATCTCATCAAGCCCGGGGATCAGCGATGTGGCGACGGTCATCCAGAACACTCAAACGCGCCGCATTGGCGTATATTTCGGCACGTTAGGTGGGGTTCGTGAAGGAAGGGTTAGGCTGAAACCTGCCGGAAAGGCCGCAAAATCACGGGTTTGCGGCTTCGCGGGCCTTGCCGTCACGGGGAAAAACCGCTATATCAGCCGCAACTTATGGTTCTCATACGATCGCGTATTGAGAGTGGGCCCCTCGGGACCCGCTCTTTTTTATTACCTGAACGAGCCTGACGCGAAGTACGGCGTCTGGGTTCCATTCGGGTGCAGCACTGCCGGACCGCGCTTAAGCCCGGCTAACCCACTGCAAGTTAGACCAAATTTGACCTTTGATATGACCGATCCAACTGCTGGTTCCGTGGACTTCGATCTGCTTGCCGAGCCGCGTCTCGTGGTCGAGCCGGGCGTCGCGGCGCGGGTATCGGCCGTGGCCGGTCCGGTGCTGCAGGGCATGGGCTACCGGCTGGTGCGGATCAAGATTTCAGGCGAATTCGGCTGCACCGTCCAGATCATGGCGGAACGGCCCGACGGGACCATGCTGATCGACGATTGCGAGGCGATCTCAAAGGCGCTGTCGCCGGTGCTCGATGTCGCCGACCCGATCGAGAAGGCCTATCGGCTGGAGATTTCGTCGCCCGGGATCGACCGGCCGCTGGTGCGCCGCTCCGATTTCGAACGCTATGCCGGTCATCTCGTGAAGATCGACATGGCGGTCGCGCATCAGGGCCGCAAGCGGTTTCGCGGTATGCTTGGCGGCGTCGAGGCCGATGCCGTGCATTTGCGCCGCGATGACGTTCGCGGCGACGAGGATGCCGAGGTCCTGCTGGTGATGGAGGACATCGCCGACGCGCGGCTGGTGCTGACCGACGAGCTGGTCGCGGAGTCGATGCGACGCGGCAAGCTGGCCGAGCGCGAGATGAAGCAGAATCTCGGAATCAAGCCGCCGCCTCCGCCGCACGCGAAAAAGAGCGACCCGACCAAGAGCAACGCGCCGAAGGCGAAGTTGAAGTTGAAGCCGGTCAAGAAGCCCGCTCCGAAAAACACCAAGGAACACCGCCTCGCCGCAGACAGACTGCGAAGAGGCGAAATCGATCCCACTGAAGGAGACTGAGCCATGGCAGCTGTCAGCGCCAATAAACTTGAACTGCTGCAGATCGCGGACGCGGTGGCGCGGGAAAAATCGATCGACCGCTCGATCGTGATCGCGGCGATGGAAGACGCCATCGCCAAGGCGGCGCGGGCTCGCTACGGCAGCGAGACCGACGTCCACGCCGAGATCGACGCCAAGAAGGGCGAGTTGCGGCTGTCGCGCCACATGCTGGTGGTCGAGCAGGTCGAGAATTCGTCGAACCAGATTTCATTGCTCGACGCGCAGCGCGCCAATCCGGGCGCCCAGGTCGGCGACACCATCGCCGACACCCTGCCGCCGCTGGAATATGGCCGCATCGCCGCGCAATCCGCCAAGCAGGTGATCGTGCAGAAGGTGCGCGAGGCCGAGCGTGACCGGCAGTATCAGGAATTCAAGGACCGCATCGGCGATATCGTCAACGGCATCGTCAAGCGCGTCGAATATGGCAGCGTTATTGTCGATCTGGGCCGCGGCGAAGCCATTATCCGCCGCGACGAAATGCTGCCGCGCGAAGTATTCCGCAACGGCGACCGCGTCCGCGCCTATATTTTCGACGTGCGCCGCGAAACCCGCGGGCCGCAGATCTTCCTCTCCCGCACCCATCCGCAGTTCATGGCTAAGCTGTTCGCGCAGGAAGTGCCCGAGATCTATGACGGCATCGTCGAAATCAAGGCGGTGGCCCGCGATCCCGGCTCGCGCGCTAAAATCGGCGTGATTTCAAGGGATTCCTCGGTCGATCCGGTCGGCGCCTGCGTCGGCATGCGTGGCTCGCGGGTGCAGGCGGTGGTCAACGAATTGCAGGGCGAGAAGATCGACATCATCCCGTGGTCGCCTGATATCGCGACCTTCGTCGTCAACGCGCTGGCGCCCGCCGAAGTCGCCAAGGTCGTGATCGACGAGGACCGCGAGCGCATCGAGGTCGTGGTTCCCGACACCAACAACCAGCTGTCGCTGGCGATCGGCCGGCGCGGACAGAACGT
>JBKJUA010000130.1:0-4699 GCA_046590305.1 Bradyrhizobium sp. | reverse complement strand
CGGGAGCCTCGATCGCGAACTCCGAATTGTTCCGGTTTGCGGCCGCGCCGTCCGGCGAGCCCTTCCGCGAAACGACCGATGCAGGTGGCCGGGCTTACGTCTGGTCCGCCGCCCGCTCCTCTCCGGTCCGCGATGCCGGACTTTACATCATGGTCGGACTGCCCAAGGACAGCCTGGTTGCGGCGGCCAACCGCCGACTCTACGAGGACATGGCGATTCTGGCGGTGGCCGTGCTGCTGCTGCTGGCGGGCGTGTGGGCTCTGGCAACGATGGGTATCGGCCGTCAGGTCGGGCGCCTCGCCGCGATGGCGACGAAACTCGGTCTTGGCGACCTGAGCGCGCGGATCGCGCCGCCTCATCCGCGCGGCGAACTCGGCGGACTGATGACGCTGCTCAACAGCACCGCCGAATCGCTTGAGCGCCAGCGTGCCGCGATCGACGATCTCAATCAAAGGCTCCGCCAGTCCCAGAAAATGGAGGCGATGGGCCAGCTCACCGGCGGCGTGGCGCACGACTTCAACAATCTGTTGACCGTCATCCTGGGCAATGCGGAACACATCGCCGAGCAGCTGGCGGCACATGCCGAATTGCGCTCGTTCGCCGAGGGCATCGTGACGGCTGCCGAACGTGGCGCGGAATTGACAAGAAGCCTGCTCGCGTTCTCGCGCAAGCAGCCGTTGATGCCGAAGGACATCGACATCGGCCGGCAGGTTCTCAACATGGAGCAATTGCTGCGGCGAACCCTGGGCGAACATATCGAGTGTGAGTTTCTGCCCGATCGAGAGCTGTGGCTGGCGAGCGTCGACCCCGGTCAATTGGCGTCGGCGCTGCTCAATCTGGTGCTCAACGCCCGCGACGCCATGCCCGACGGCGGCAGGCTGACGGTCGAGGTCCGCAATGCGTCGCTCGACAAGGCCTATGCGGAGCAGAATGCCGACGCGCGGCCCGGCGATTATGTGATGGTTGCGGTGACCGATACCGGCTGCGGCATGCCGCCGGAGGTAGCCGCTCGCGCCTTCGAGCCGTTCTTTACCACCAAGGAAGTCGGCAAAGGCACCGGTCTCGGCCTCAGCATGGTGTACGGCTTTGCACAGCAATCCGGCGGGTCGATGAAAATCGATTCCAAGCCGGGGCACGGCACCGCCATCACGCTGTTCTTTCCCCGGGTTGGCGCGCCTGACGCCAGCCGCTTGAGGCTCGCCGATCCGCTCGGCACCCCCGCGGGCAATGAAACCATTCTCCTGGTCGAGGATGACAACATGGTGCGTGCGTATATGGAAAGCGAGCTGAGGGCGCTTGGCTATCGCGTCATCGTGACATCCAACGGGCCGGCGGCCCTCGAGGTGTTGCGCGGTTCGGGACAAATCGATCTGCTGTTCACCGATGTCGTGATGCCCGGCGGCCTGTTCGGGCCGCAACTCGCCGAGCATGCGTCGCGCCTGCGCCCCGGCCTCAAGGTTCTCCTCACCTCCGGCTACAGCGAACATCCCGTCACATCGGCCGACCGTCCCGATGCGCGAATCCTGAACAAGCCGTTCCGCCGGCACGATCTCGCGCTGATGCTGCGTTCGGTGTTGCGGGCGGGGTGAGCGGGAGCGCCTCGCAGCGCTGACTTCCTAAGCGGGCACCGGCTCGACGATCCGCCGGTAGAGATGCCAGGTGGCGTGGCCGAGCACCGGCAGCGTCACCAGTAGGCCGAGAAAGTATGGCAGCGCGGAAACGATCAGCAGGACAACGATGACAGTGGCCCATCCGATCATCGGCAGCGGGCTCATTACCACGGCGCGCACGCTGGTGACCATCGCCGTGACGAAATCGACGTCGCGGTCGAGCAGCAACGGAAACGACACCACCGTAAGCGAGAACAAAACTAGCGACAGCGCCGCTCCGACCGAATTGCCGATGAGGAGAAAAAGCAGTCCCTCGTTGGTAGTAAGTACCAACGTGATGAATTGCTGCAGGCTCGGGAACGACGCATTTATCCCGAGTAGCAGCGCGATCAGCAGACGCACCTGATACATCCAGAACACGAACACGAACAAGGTGACAAAGGCCATCCAGCCGATCTCGCTGCGCGACCTCACCGTCGACCAGATACCGGATATCGAGATGGCTTGACCGGCCTCGCGGCAGCGGCTGATTTCATACAGGCCGACCGCCACGAACGGACCGATCAGCGCAAAGCCGGCGGCGAGCGGATAAACCAGATAGACCATGCCGAACGCGGTGAGGCAGAGCAGGATCGCAATACCGGCCGCGGCATAGATTGCGCCAAAGGCCAGCCCATGGAGAGGCATCGCCTGGAAATCGCGCAGGCCCTGCCCCAGCGCCTCGGCGATATCGGCCGCCGCAATCCGCCGCACCACAGGGTCGACCTTGCCTGATATGGACCCCATCGTTTTCCCCTCCCGGTGATTCGTGGCATTGGGGCAGACGACACTCGCCGCGTATTGATCTGGGTCAAATCGGCGGCGCGCGAGACAACCCATGGTTCGCAGTTGCACACCATGCCGGGACGACAGTATCTCACCCCAGCTTTCGCAAGTCTCTTCGCATCACCTTGCCGGTCGCCGTCATCGGCAGGGTGTCGGTGAATTGCACGAAGCGCGGATATTCATGCGCGGCGAGCTGCACCTTGACGAAATCCTGGATCTCGCGCGCCAGCGCGTCGCCGGGCGTAAAGCCCGGCCGCAGCACGATCCAGGCCTTGATGGATTCAGTTCGGATCGGATCGGGAATTCCGACTACCGCCGACATCGCCACCGCCGGATGCTTCATCAGAGTGTGCTCGATCTCCGACGGCCCGACGCGATAGCCCGCTGTCGTGATGACGTCGTCCTCGCGGCTGACATACCAGAAATAGCCATCTTCATCCTGGATGCCGAGATCGCCGGTCAGCAGGAACTCGCCGGCGTATTTCTTCGCCGTGCCTTCCGGGTTGCGCCAGTATTCCAGCATGGTGCAGGGATTGGGCTGGCGCACCCCGATGACGCCGCGGGTTCCGCGCGGCAGCTCCTTGCCGCTCTCGTTGACGATGCGGACATCGAAGCCAGGCGTCGGCTTTCCCATCGATCCCGGCCGGATCGGAAACAATCCTGAATTGCTGCCGATCACCAGATTGCATTCGGTCTGGCCGAACACCTCGTGGGCGTCGATACCGAAAGTGGCGCGGACCCAGTCCAGCAGTTCGCCACCCAGCGACTCGCCGCCGGTAAAGATGCTGCGCAATTTCACGCCGTCATGCGTGACGCCGGCCTGCCGCATCAGCTTCAGCGCGGTCGGCGGCAGGAACACGTTGCGGATGCCGTAATCGGCCATCATCGCCATCGCCGCCTGCGGTTCGAATTTGCGCGCGCGATGGCCGACGATCGGCACGGCGTGATACCAGGCCGCGAACAGTGCGTTGATCAGGCCGCCGATCCAGGCCCAATCGGCCGGCGTCCACATCAGGTCGCCGGGCTTGGGGAGGAAATCGTGGCACATCTCGACATTCGGCAGATGGCCGAGCACTACGCGGTGCGCATGCAGCGCGCCCTTCGGATTGCCCGTGGTGCCTGAGGTGTAGATGATCAAAGCGGGATCGTCGGCCGAGGTATCGACGGTCGCGAAGTCAGCCGAAGCCGCCTTCAGCTCCGGCCAGAACGCCTTGGTCCCGGCCGGAGCCGCATCGCTGATCACATAGATGTTGTTCAGGTCCGGCAAGCGGTCGCGGATTCTTGCCAGCTTCTCGTAGCCGGCGGCATCGGTGACGATGGCCCTGGCGCCGGAGTTCGACAGCCGGAATTCCAGCGCGTCCTCGCCGAACAACGCAAACAGCGGGATCGACACAATCCCGGATCGAAACGCCGCCAGATGCGCAATCGGCAATTCCAGCGACTGCGACAGAAACACCGCGACGCGGTCGCCGCGAACCAGGCCGTCCGCCTTCAGCAAATTGGCAAAACGGCGCGAGAACCCGGCTACCTCATCGAACGAGGTCCGCGACGCCGCGCCGTCCTCATCGACATAGATCAGCGCGAGGCGGCCGGTGCCGTCGGCATGTCGATCGCAGCACACCGTGGCGAGGTTGAGCCGATCAGGGATTTCCCAGCGGAAGTCGCGGTAGAGAGTTTCGTAGTCGGAGGCTTCGGTGAGCATGCGCGAGGACCTTGGCTTCCTATGAACGTCGCGTGACGACTCCGGTCGGCGTCGCGAAGCCTTCCATGGTTCGAATGCGCTTCTCCAGCCACCAACCATATTCGGGCGCCCAATCCTCGAATCTCGCGTTGATTCCGAGATCATGCGCCCAGTGCTGCGCGATATTGGGATTGAACTGGGATTGCCGGCCGACCGCGATGAGGTCGGCCTGCCCCTTCCGCAGGATGGCTTCGGCCTGCTCGGCTTCGAGAATGATGCCGACCGCCATCGACGCGATGCCCACCTCTTTGCGGACCCGTTCGGCGTAAGGCACCTGGAAACCGAGACCGCGGGGAACCTGTGCGGCCGTCGCCGAGCCGGAGATGCCGCCGGAAGAGCAATCGATCACATCGACGCCGCGGGCCTTCAGTTCAATGGCGAACGCGACCGTGTCGTCCAGATTCCAGCCATTCTGGGCGCCGTCGACGGCGGAGACGCGTACGAACAGCGGCATGGTATCCGGCATTTCGCGCCGCACCGCTTCGACGATCTCGAGCGGCAGGCGCATGCGTCCCTGGCGGTC
>JBKJUA010000068.1:0-21688 GCA_046590305.1 Bradyrhizobium sp. | reverse complement strand
GGCAAAATGACACGATGCGGAAACTCGTCAATAGCACTGCCCCGCATCAACGTGGAGGAACGCCCATGACCCCCTTTCATGCACGCCTGCTCGGCGCCGCCGTTGCGCTGACGCTTGTGACCGGCGGCCCGGCCTTCTCGCAACAACTCGAACTCAAGGTCATGGCGCCTGCGGCGCCCGGCGGCGGGTGGGATCAGACGGCGCGGGCGATGCAGCAGGCGCTGGTTGCCGCCGGTATCGCGCGCAGCGTCCAGGTCACCAATGTGGCGGGCGCCGGCGGCAGCGTCGGCATCGCGCAGTTCGTCAACGGCGCCAGGGGCGACGGCAACCAGCTGATGGTGAACGGTTTTGTGATGGTCGGCGCACTGGCCATGAACAAATCGCCGGTCACGCTCGATCAGGTGACGCCGATCGCGCGCCTCACCGAGGAGATCCAGGTCATCGTGGTGCCCGCGAATTCGCCGATCAGGACGGCGCAGGATCTGGCCGCCGCGGTCAAGGCGGACATCGCCAAGGTCACCTTTGCCGGCGGCTCGGCCGGCGGCGTTGACCATGTGATGGCGGCGCTGTTTGCGGGAACGATCGGCGCCGACGCGAAAAAGATCAACTACATTCCATTTTCCGGCGGCGGCGAGTCGCTGGCGGCCATTCTCGGCGGCAAGGTCACCGCCGGCATTTCGGGTCTCAGCGAATATGACGGCCAGATCAAGTCAGGCAAACTGCGCGCGCTCGGCATCACATCGGAAAAGCGCATTCCCGGCGTCGATATTCCGACCTTCAAGGAGCAGGGCATTGATCTCGTGCTGGCCAACTGGCGCTCGGTGATGGCGCCTCCCGGCATCACGGCGGAGCAGAAGAAGACTCTCAGTGACGCCGTGGAGAAGATGGTCAAGTCCGACGCCTGGAAGAGCATCCTGAAGCAGAAGGGGTGGGACGACGCCTGGCTTGGCGGCGATGCGTTCGCGGATTTCCTTGGGAAGGAAACGGTGCGCGTCACCGGCGTGTTGAAGTCGGTCGGCCTCATCAAATCATGAACGAGCTGCCGCAGGCCCCGGCGTCGCGGCGCGTCGATAGCGCGGGCGTCGTCATCGCATTGGCGCTCGCGGCCGTTGCCGTGGTGCTGGTATGGGATGCGAGCCAGCTGCAGTCCAACAATCCCTACGGCATGGGGCCGCACGTGATGCCCGTTGTCATCGCCATCGGGCTCGGCATTCTCGCGATCGGCAATCTGGTCGAGGCGCTGCTTGGCAATCTGCCGGCGCGCGAGAGCGCCGATTCCAAAGCGGTGTGGCTGATCCTCGGCGGATTGGCGATGCTGATCGCCATCATCGGCCTCGGCGGCGGTTTCATTCCGGCGACTACGGCGCTGTTCGTCGCCACGGCGACGGCGTTTGGGCGACGCGCGATTCTCGCCGACCTCGCCATCGGCTTCGTAATGACCACGCTGATCTATCTCGCCTTCAGTCGATTGCTGACATTGAGCCTTCCCGCCGGCCCATTGGAAAGGCTGTTGTGATGGACGCCTTCGTCGCACTCGCCAACGGCATGGCGGTCGCGGTCCAGCCGATGAATTTACTCTATGCGCTGATCGGCGTGCTGCTCGGCACCGCGGTCGGCGTATTGCCCGGCATCGGTCCCGCGCTCACCGTCGCGCTGCTGTTGCCGGTGACCTACAAGCTCGATCCCGGCGGCTCGCTGATCATGTTCGCCGGCATCTATTACGGCGGCATGTATGGCGGATCGACCACCGCCATCCTGATCAACACGCCCGGCGAGAGCGCCTCGATGGCGACCGCGCTGGAGGGCAACAAGATGGCCAAGGCCGGCCGCGGCGGTCCGGCGCTGGCAACCGCTGCGATAGGCTCGTTCGTCGCCGGCACCATCGCCACCATCGGTCTCGCCTTTCTGGCGCCGTGGCTGGTCGACTTCGCGGTCAATTTCGGGCCGGAAGATTATTTTGCGTTGATGTGCGTGGCTTTCGTCACGGTGTCGGCCACCTTCGGAAGTTCGCCGATCCGCGGGCTGACCAGCCTGTTCATCGGGCTGACGCTGGGGCTGATTGGTATCGACAAGCTCACCGGTCAGGCGAGGCTCGCCTTCGGCATTCCTGAACTGCTCGATGGCGTCGAGGTGACGACACTGGCGGTCGGGCTGTTCGCGATAGGCGAGGCGCTCTATGTGGTATCGCGCCGTCATCACAGCGAGGAAAAGCTGGAGCCGGTGCGAGGCTCGCTGTGGATGACGAAGGCGGACTGGCAACGGTCGTGGAAGCCGTGGCTGCGCGGCACCATGTTCGGTTTTCCGATCGGCGCATTGCCCGCCGGCGGCGCGGAGATTCCGACCTTTCTGTCCTACTCCACCGAGAAGCGCCTGACAAAGCATCCGGAGGAATTCGGCAAGGGCGCCATCGAAGGCGTCGCGGGGCCTGAAGCTGCCAACAATGCGTCCGCCGCCGGCACGCTGGTGCCGTTGCTGACATTGGGGCTTCCGACCTCGGCGACGGCCGCGATGATGCTGGCGGGGTTTCAGCAATACGGCCTCAATCCGGGACCGCTGTTGTTCGCCGAGCGGCCCGAACTGGTATGGGGCCTGATTGCCAGCCTGTTCATCGCCAATGTCATGCTGCTGGTGCTCAATTTGCCGCTGGTCGGCCTTTGGGTGAAACTGCTGGCGATCCCGCAGCCGTGGCTCTATGCCGGGATTCTGGTGTTCGCGACCACAGGCACCATCGCCGCAAAACCGTCGGTGGTCGAACTGTCGATGCTGGCGGGTTTCGGCGTGATGGGATTCTTGATGCGCCGGTTCGATTTTCCGATCGCACCTGTCGTCATCGGCCTGATCCTTGGCCCGATCGCGGAAAGCCAGCTGCGCCGCGCGATGTCGATCAGCCTCGGCGATCCCATGGCGCTGCTGCAAAGCCCTGTCTCCGCGACACTGCTCGCCATCGCGCTGATCGCGCTGGTGGCGCCGTTCGTGATGCAGGGCCTCGGACGGTTCAAGGCGAACGAGGACTAGCTAAGCTACGCTACAATCCAACAAATCCGCGCAGCTTTGTCACGGTTTCGGCAGCGTCCCTGGCTTCCTCGGTGGTCAGGACCGTGATCTCGCCGCTACGCCGGTGCAACACGCTGTGATGGATTGTCGCGCCGGATGCGCCGTCCTTCTCCGACTTCACCGCGATGTCGTCGATGTCGGAGAGCGCGAACTCGACGGGCTTCCTGTTCCACAGCAGCAGTTTTTTCTGCAGCGTCGCCTTGCCGTAACCCTTGTCGAGCGTAAGTGTCGTCGAGCCTGCTTTCAAAACCAGCTTGCCCGCAATTTCCTCAATCTGTTTCATGGCAGTTCCCTCGCTTTTTCGAAGTGAACTCGAGCGATCCGGCTCTCCGGTTACACGCCGCCCCATGCTTTTTATTTTGCTGCAAGGCTACATCCGCTCACTCGGTCTGTCATCAGGACAATTGCAATCTTCGGTGGCTGCGACGCTCAGGATCCGGGCCGCAGCATCGGCGTCAGCACCGGAGACGAGCCGCTTTGAATCCTGCCGATAATCCGGAAGCCGTGACGCTGATACAGGGAAATGTTGCGCGGGTTCGAGCTTTCCAGATAGGCCGCGACGCCCTGTTCATCGCAGCGCCGCAGCGCATGTTGCATCAGCCGTGCGCCGAGCCCTTGCCCGATCCAGTTCGGATCGGCGGCGATCAAGGGGAGGTACCAATGTGGCTCGTGCGGATGATGCGCGGCCATGCCCTTCAGGACCGCGCCGATATCCTCGGCGATCTCCGGCCGCAGCGCCCCCTCCATGACCGCGCCCATTTCCGCGTCGTTGGGCTCGACGCCTGGCGGCAGCCACAGGGCGGCGGCGCGAGCCCCATCGGTGATGTCGGCGGTTCCATGCTCGAAGGCCCGGCCGCCGAAGGCTTTGGCGAAACGGGGCATTATTCGGAGATATTCGGACGAGTCGGGCCAAACCCATCGCGTCATCGGGTCGGTGGCGAAGCCCAGCACGATGGTATTGATCGCGCTGGCCTGGAGGCTAGCGTCCGCGGATCTCACTTCCGGCACCGCCGACATCGTGTCGCCTCCCGTAATTCCTCGCGAACTGCGAGATTGCTGAACCGCCGTTCATCAAGATTAAATTTGAAGACTACCCGTTGAGCAACCTCCCTCTGCGGGAAACCTTCGGCTAGGATGCCGGTTGCAAGGCCCGGGAAAATTGAAAGGGTTCTGGACATGAAGAAAGCATTGTTGGCGTTAGTTGCCGCTGCCGTCGTCGGCTTCACCGCCTTGGCGGCCCCTTCACCGGCTGAAGCGCATTGGCGCGGTCGGGGCTTTGGGCTCGGACTAGCGGGTGGAATTATCGGGGCCGCGGTGATTGGCGGCATCGCGTCCAACGCCTACGCCTACGGCCCGCGTTACGGCGGCTACTATGGCGGGTATGCACCCGCCTATTACGGCGGCGGCTATGCTCCGGCATATTACGGCGGGTACGCCCCGGCTTACGGCTATGCCCCGGCCTATTATGGCGGCTACACCTCAACCTACTACGCCCCGGCCTATTACCCCCGGGTCCGGCGCGTCGTCCGTCCCGCCTACGCCTATTACGGCGGCGGCCCGCGCTACTACGGAGCACCACGCTACTACGGAGCACGCTACTACGGCGGCGGCCCCCGTATTCATCGCGCCTATCGCCGCTGGTGATCGGCAGGCGTCTACCCCAACTCGAAGGTGGTGACGCCGAATACCCGCTCCATCCGCAATGGCGGGATCGCGCCTGTATATATGCGCGCTGTCTGGAACACCGGTGCGAGCCCGAGGTCTTGCGCCAGCGCGATCGCGTTGCGGTTAATGCCGGGAACGTCGAGAAAGATCTCGCCGGCGCCGGTCAGCAAAGCCGACAGAACCAGTTCGGCGGTCGCGCGGGCGTCGGCCACCAGCGGGCCGATCTTGCGGCCCTGCCGGCACGGACGGATCACCCCTCAGCCGGCAAGGCGATGGTACCTCGCGGGGATTTTTCCCCGCGGGGGTTTGCGTTTCAGGACAGTTTTGCGCGGCGCGATCGCCCCTTGATCCAGCCGATGCCGGCCGCGAGTGCCAGGCCGGCGCAGGCCGCCAGCGCATCGACGACGAAATCCGACCATCTCGCATGCCGTCCCGGCGCCCAGAACTGCAGGATTTCGATCAGTCCGATCGCGGCCACCGCGATCATCGTGGTCAACCATCGGCGCTGCGGATAGGCAAGACCGAAGGCGAGCCCGATCAGCACAAAGGCCAGCGCATGCTCGCCCTCCTGTCCAAGATCGGAATGCGGCCGAAACCCCGGCGGTCCCAGCGTGGCGAAACCCACGACGGCCGCCAGCAGCCAGGCGAGTGTTTTGAGGAGTATGCTCATCGCCACCGGATAACACGTTTGTTCGCCGGGTATGCTGCAGATGCGAAGTCGCGATGCCCTTTGGTTAACGCCTCATCCTATAGCGCTTCCCGCACGCCGAGGCCGAGCATGAAGCGTTCCCGGATCTGCACGGGATCGCGGCGGGTGGCGCCGACGCCCGGTTTGGCGTCGATGCGAACCCCGATCAGCGTCGGCCCGGAAGCCGACAGCGATTGATCGACCAGACGCTCGAAGTCGTCCTCGTCGGCCGCCCAGGCGCTGTTGGAAAGACCGGAGGCTATCGCAATGGCGACGATATCAGCCACTGCGGCGGCCGGGGTCGGTTGCGCGCCGGTGATCTGGTAGATGCCGTTGTCCATTACGATCATGGTGAGGTTTTTCGGCGCGAGGGTCGCAATCGTCGCAAGGCAACCCATCTGCATCAGCAGCGAGCCGTCGCCCTCGAGCCCGAACACGCGGCGCTGCGGCTGCGCCAGCGCGACACCGAGCGCGATCGGGAAGCCGAGCCCCATGCTGCCGAGCATGTAAAAATTCTGCGGGCGATGGCCGGCGGCCCAAAGATCGAAATTGGTATTGCCGATGCCGCCGATCACGGCTTCCCCGTGCTTCAGCTTCGCAACCAGCCGCGAGGTGATGTCGAACCGGTTCATCACCTTGGTGTTACGGGCAGGGGTGCTGGTGGCCGTGTTCATGGCTTCACTCACTTGTCGAAGACTTTGCCGCCGGTCAAAAGCGGCGACAGGATCAGCGCCACCGGCGCCTGCGTGGTGATGGCCTGCTTGATCGATCGATCGGCGATGAACTCGAACTCGTCGAGCCGGGTGCAGGTGTGATGTTCCATCGCCAGCGAATCCAGCACCGGCCGCAAGGTGCGGCAGACCAGCGCCTGCCCGTAATTGAACTCGCCGAGCGTGCCGCGCTCTGTGACGAACATGATTAGCGGAATCTGGTAGGGGACCGCCAGCGAGGCCAGCACGTTCGCCAGCGTGGCGAAGCCGGAGGTCTGCATCAGCACTGCGCCGCGCATGCCGGCCATCCAGGCGCCGGCGACGATGCCGACCGCTTCTTCCTCCCGCGCGGTGGGGAACGTGGTGAAGAACGGATCGGCGTGGATGTTCCGGATCAGCGTCGTCAGGATGCGGTCGGGAACGTAGGGCACCAGCCGGATGTCGTTGCGCTTGAGCGTTTGCAGCGCCACCTCGTGCCAGCTCTTCTCCTGCGAAGGTTGACGTGCTGTCTGCGTTTCGGCAACCGCCATCGAATTATCCCTTGTTTCGCGACGATTTTTCGTTCGCGACATGATCGCAGCCCGCCCCGTCGTTGCGCCGAAACTTGACGCACTCTCCGGGATTGTCAACATGCGCTGACCATATGCATGATCGGCGCCTCCTGGCGATGCCTTGCCTATCCCTTGGGTATGCTGCCGTGTGATAAGAGAAATAGAAATAGAGAATATCGGGGAGGGATGTCATGCGTAGACGGTTCATCCTCGTCACCAATCCCGCAACACCATGGCTACCTGAATCGAAGGCTTGATCAACAATGTCCGTGAATAACAAGCGCGTGTTCTACGTCAAATACCTGGCGCATCCGATCTATGCCGAAATACTGGCGGCCCGTCCCGATGTGCGGCTCGACCGGCTGGAGAACGAAACCGCCGAAGACGTCTTCGCGCCGGTCCTGGCCGCCGCGCATGCCTATCAGGTCGGCGCGGCACGCGACGAACTCGCCGGTCACTTTCACGTTCATGCCGAGCTGTTGAGACGCGCGCCGAACCTGCTGATCGTTTCCAGCAACGGCGCGGGGTTCGATCCCGTCGACGTCGAGGCCTGCACGGCAGCGGGGGTGCTGGTGGTCAACCAGTCCGGCGGCAACGCCCACTCCGTCGCCGAACACGCGCTCGGCATGCTGCTCACTCTGTCAAAGCGCATTATCGAGGCCGACCGCGCGCTGCGGCGCGACCCCAACGTGAACCGCAATTCGCTGATCGGCACCGAGGCGCAGGGCAAGACCATCGGCATCGTCGGGCTCGGCAATGTCGGCCGCCGCATCGCCGAACTGTGCAAGGGCCTGCTCGGCATGAAGGTGCTGGCCTACGACCCCTATCTTTCGGCGACCGAGATGGCCGCGCGCGGCGGTGAAAAGGTCGAACTCGACGACCTTTTGCGCGCCTCCGACTATGTCTCGATCAACTGTCCGCTCGCCAAGGATACGCGTGGCATGATCGGCGCGCGCGAATTCGCGCTGATGCAGCCGCACGCCTATTACATCACCACGGCGAGGGGCTTTATCCATGATGAAGCGGCGCTGTTCGACGTGCTGCGCGATAAGCGCATCGCCGGCGCCGGCCTCGACGTCTGGGACAAGGAACCGCCTCAGCCGGACCATCCGCTGCTGCAATTCGACAACGTGCTGGCGAGCCCGCATACCGCAGGCGTAACCAGGGAAGCGCGGGCCAATATGGGCCGGATCGCCGCCGAGCAGATGCTCGGTGCGCTCGACGGCAAGCGGCCGCCGCGCCTGATCAATCCCGAAGTATGGCCCGCCTACGCCAAACGCTTCGAACGGGCGTTCGGGTTTACGCCGGGATGACCGCGCCCGGATCGCCGGGCCAGCTTTTCGCGGAGAAGAATTCCATCGTTACCGCCGTGATCACGGCAATAAATCCATCGTGAACCGTGCTCGCGCGATGGCCACGTTGCTATTTTCGTCGCACCCTCGACACGCCGTCGGGGCGCGGCCATTTTCCTTCCAAGCGTCGTTCGCGGAACGTTGGTTCCGGATGGCGCCGAAGGAATTGGCGATATGCGACAGGTCAACTCATTTTTGCGCTCGGCATCGTCCCGGATCGGACGCCGGTTCAAGCTGATCGTCGCCATTGCAGCCGCCAGCCTGCCGTCGGCCGGCGCCTAGACTAGTCTAGACCTTTCATGCGGCTGATGCCGCCTTATTGATACCGATCAAACGCTCTCCCTGTGATAGAGCTATATGGACTTGTCTTGGCGCTGTGCGCGAGGGGAAGGTTCCATGTCGCGATTTGTCGTTCGATTCATGAAGGACGTGCTCGGCGAAAACGGCCGGCACGCCGAAATCTGCCAGAGCATCGTGGAAGTTGACGCCGCCAGCGAGGGACACGCCACCGAGCTGGCCAAGCAAAAATTCTGCGAAACCCAGTCGCTTTGCGACTGGTCGCTGCATGCGGACCGGATTCAGGTCAAGCAGACTGACTTTCCGTCCTGACGCTACTTGCTCGTCGCGCTTTGCGCTTGCCGCTTTTCGGCCGCCACCCGCAGGTTGGTGATGGTGGTGCGTGTCGAAATCTGCTCCGGATCGGTGCATAGTTCGAGCAGCGCCGCACGGCCCGAGTTGATGGCGCGCTCCAGCGCCGGCGCAAACTCCGCGGTGCGGATGATGCGCTCGGCATGCGCGCCCATCGCCTGCGCCATCGCCACGAAGTCGGGATTGACGAGGTCGGTTCCGACGACGCGGGAAGGGTGCTCGCGCTCCTGATGCATGCGGATGGTACCGTACATGTTGTTGTTGAACAGCAAGATGATCGGCTTGCCGCCGTGCTGCACGGCGGTCGAGATTTCCTGCCCACTCATCATGAAACCGCCATCGCCGACGCAGCCGATCACCACGCGATCCGGATGGACCAGCGATGCGGCAACGGCTGCCGGCACGGAATAGCCCATCGCGCCGTTGGTGGGCCCGATCTGGCGGCCCGGCCGGGCGTAGGTCAGAAAGCGCTGCGGCCAGCCGGTGTGATTGCCGGCGTCGAGCGTGACGATGGCGCTATCGCCGAGCCGCTTGTCGAGCTCGAGCATCGCGGCAGCGACATCCAGTGATTGGGTGCAGTCAGGCGGCGTGACGGCGTTGAGGTAATCGGTGCGGGCGGAATTGCGCCAAGCGCTCCAGCGGTCCGCGGCGAACCAGCTGGCATCGGCGAGTTCAGCAATGAAATTGTCGGCGGACGACAGCACTGCAATGTCGGGCGTGAATACCTTGCCGAGTTCGTTGGCGTCGGCGTGAACATGGATCAGTTTCGGCCGGGCCCTTGGCGATGAAAGAATGCTGTAGCCCTGGGTGGTCATTTCGCCGAGCCGCGCACCGATCACCAGCAGCAGGTCGGCTTCCTTGAAGCGCTGCACCAGCGCGGGCGGTCCTGAGGTGCCAAGGTCGCCGGCAAAGCAGGACGAGCGGTTGTCCAGAATATCCTGGCGACGGAACGAGGTCGCGACCGGAATGCCGTTGGCCTCGGCAAACCCCTGCAACTGGGCGCTGGCGCGGTCGCTCCAGCCGGGACCTCCGACCAGGATCATCGGCTTCTTCGCGCCCTCGAGCAGTTCGCGAATTTGGGGAAAGACCGCCGCAGCGGGAGCCGGTTGCGTCGCATGATAGCAAACCGCGTCGCCCGATTGCGTCACCTCGGTCAGCATGTCCTCCGGCAACGCCAGCACCACCGGGCCGGGGCGGCCCGAGGTCGCGATGTGGAAGGCGCGCGCGATATATTCGGGAATCCGCGCGGTGACGTCGATCTGCGCCGCCCATTTGGCGACCGGGCCGAACATCTGGCGGTAATCGATTTCCTGAAACGCCTCGCGGTCCATCATGTCGCGCCCGACCTGGCCGATCAGCATGATCATCGGCGTCGAATCCTGGAAGGCGGTGTGGATGCCGACCGCCGCGTGGCATGCGCCGGGACCGCGCGTCACCATGCAGATGCCGGGCTTGCCGGTCAGTTTGCCGTAGGCCTCGGCCATGTTGGCGGCGCCGGCCTCATGGCGGGCATTGACGAGCTTGAAGCGGTCGCGCACGTCGAACAGCGCATCCAGCACTTCCAGATAGCTTTCGCCCGGTACGCAGAAAGCCATGTCGGCGCCGTGGATCAGGAGCTGGTCGACCAGGATCTTGCCGCCGGTGCGTGCATTGGAAAAGGGCAGGGTCATCGGATTGTTCTCCAGGAGAGCGATGGTTGGCCATCGCCGTTTGTTATCGCTATATCCATCGTTTGAGGTCTTCAGGTCAATCGGAACGAGCCGCCGCCGCTGCTGCGGCCTCTGCCTCCGGAACCAGATCGTAACTGTAGAGCTGCTTGCGGAATTCGGCGTGCGCGGTGATCTCGGCGTCTCTCACGCCGAGATCCGAATAAGCCGAATCGTAGCGCATGCCGCTCGCGCGCGCGCCGCGCTGGACCTCGGCGACGCGTTCGCGCCGCAGCCGCTCGTAGGCCAGCAAAGCGAGGGGAGCCGTCGCCCGGTCGGCACGTCCCAGGATGATCGCCAGCGCCATGCCGTCCTCGATCGACTGATTGGCGCCTTGTCCGAGATGCGGAAGCATGGGATGCGCGGCATCGCCGAGCAGGCTCAGCCGTCCCTTGGTCCAGCCCGGCAGCGGTTCGCGATCGTACAGCGCCCAGCGAAACGTCTGCCGGACTTCGCCGAGCACCTCTTGAATGCGCGGATCCCAGCCGGCGAATTCCTGCCGCAACTTGTCGGGGTCCCCGGGCGCCGACCATGATTCCTTCATCTGCTCGTCAGTCGGCACGAAGCCGACATAATTGATCAGTGTGCCGGCACGCAGGGGAAAGACGAGGAAGTGCCGTCCGGTCCCGAGCCACATCTGCCAGCGGTCGGTCGGCCAATGCGGCAGCCGCTCATGCGGCACCAGCCCCCGATAGGCAACCGAGCCATGGAACACCGGCTGCGACGGCGGAAACACGTGTGGTCGAAGCTCGGAATGGATGCCGTCAGCGGCGATGACGATGTCGGCTTCCGCCGTTTCGCCGTTAGCGAATGTCACCCGCGCGGTGTCGGCGTCCTGTTCAAATCCGCTGCAGCGATGTCCGGTATGCACTGTCCCCGGTGGCAAGGCCGCGGCCAGCAGGTCGACAAGGTCGGCCCGGTGCATCCCGAAGGTCGCGTTCCAGCCGGAGGCGTCCGTCACCTGGACCGGGGCGATCGGCGCGCCGTCGTGGCGGAAGTAATGCGAGTTTCGGCCGACCCGCGCGCCCCATTTCTCCACCGGCGCCTGCAGTCCGATCCTTTGCAAATGCCGCACGCTGTTCGGCGTCAGGAACACGCCGGCGCCGATTTCGCCGATCGCTGGCGCCTGCTCGTAGACTGATACGGCGATTCCCTGGGCGGTTAGCGCATTGGCTGCGAACAATCCCCCGATCCCGCCTCCGACGATCGCGACACGGGGAGGGGGCTGTGCCATGATCTGTTCCTTGTTCTTGATTGTTCTGTGTGAAAAATCTGTCGCGGCGTTGTATCCTCACACAGGCGGATTGCACAGGCCAAGCATTTTGCGACGGGCGTTACCACCGGGAAGGCACCAATGCGTATGTGGAGTTTCATGGGCCGCGTCGTGGCCATGCTGCTGCCGATCGCGCTTTCGGCAGCCGCCGCCGTTTCGGCGTCGACGCAAGACTATCCCGACCGCGGCGTCAAAATTATCGTACCGTTTGCTGCCGGCGGAACCGCCGACGCCGTTCCACGGTTTGTCGGCGAATGGCTGTCGCGCAAATGGGGCCAGCCGGTCGTCATTGAAAATCGCACGGGGGCGGCGGGAAACATCGGCGCCGAATTTGCCTATAACTCGGCTCCCGATGGCTACACCTTGTTGTCGTCGCCGCCGCCGCCCCTGGTGATCAACCAGAATCTCTACCCCAAGCTCGGCTTCGATCCGACGAAATTCGAACCCATCATCGTGATGGCCCATGTGCCGAACGCGCTGATCGTTAATCCGAAAAATCTGAAGGCATCGAGCGTGTCCGAGCTCGTCGCCTATCTGAAGCAGAACCCCGACAAGGTGACCGCCGCCACCCAGGGCAACGGCACCACCTCGCATCTCACCGCCGAACTGTTCCAGGTGATGGCCGGGGTGAAGATGCGCTTCATCCCCTACCGGGGGTCGGCCCCGGCGCTGCAGGGTTTGCTCGCCGGCGACGTCGACCTGATGTTCGACAATCTCGGCGTCTCGCTGCCGCTGGTCGAAGCAGGCAATCTCAAGCTGCTGGCCGTCGCCGCGAGCAAGCGCTTGCTGACACTTCCCGATATGCCGACCATCGCCGAGACGCTGCCGGGCTTCGAGGCGGTGGCCTGGTACGCGATCATGGCGCCGCCGAACACGCCGAAAAACATCACGGTCAAGATCAATGCCGATGTGAACGAGGCGCTGCGGCAGCCCGAGCTGCAGGAACGCCTTCGAAAGCTGTCGGCGGAGACCTACGGCGGCTCCATCGAAAGAACGGCGAAGTACCTGCAGGAAGAGGTTGAACGCTGGGGCAATGTGATCAAGGCTGCGGACGTCAAGTTGCAGTAAGGAGCGTCATTTCCCGCCGGCGCCGGCCTTTGGCTTGTTCGTCTTGGTCACGTAGCGCATCAATTCCGTCTTGACGTGGTGGATGTGGGCGCGCAGCAAGTCCACCGCGTGGTCGAACTGGCCCTTGCGGCAATAATCCACGATCAGGGCGTGCTCGGCCTCGGCGCGTCGCAGGCCTTTGGTCATGACGAGCTGCAGACGCGTATATCGATCCGATGAATTCAGCAGGCGAGCCACCATGGCCTGGGTTTGTGGGCGGTCGGCGCGGGCATAGAGCGTGGCATGAAACGCCGTATTGAGTTCGCCCCAACGCCGCACGTTCCGCGTCCGCAGCTCTCCGGAATATTCCTTCAGAATGCTCGCCAGTTTCGCGAAATCATCTTCGGTGAGGCGCGGCGCCGATGTCCTCAGAAGCACCGGTTCGAGCAGTTCACGTAGTTCGAAAGTCTCTTCTATTTCAGCCGGGGACAATCCGGCGACAACCGCGCCCTTGTGCGGCTCGCTGCGGACCAGACCCTCGGTCTCGAGCTGAACCAACGCCTCGCGAATGGGCGTTCGGCTGATGCCGAGTTCAGCTGCCAGAATGTCCTGCCGGATCGGCTGGCCATCCCTGAGTTCGCCGTCGAATATCATTTTTCGAATCTCGTCGGCCGCCGTCGTCGAGGTGGTGCGGCGGGACAGCGGCTGCTTGCGGGAAGGGCTCAAGATTCGATCCAACATTTGTCTGGCGCCGGGGTTCCCGGCCTGTCTGCATCAGGTTGCAGGCTTTGTCGAGGTGTCGTACTCTGCGAATACAAATATTGGATATTGTATCCAATCTCTCCCCATGATAGCAAACGCCAAACGAAGGGAGCGGTCGGTCATGGCACGAGCGGCGAGTTGGGAAGGCATTTTTCCGGCGGTCACCACCAAATTCAGGGAGGACGGGAGTCTGGACCACGCCGAAATGGCCCGTTGCTATCAGCTCAACATCGATGCCGGGATCGACGGCTTGATCGTCTGCGGCTCGCTCGGTGAAGCCTCGACGCTGACTCAGGACGAAAAGCTCGAAGTCCTCGCGGTGGCGCGGTCGGTTGCCGGCAATCGGCCGGTGCTGCTGACCATCTCTGATGGCGCGACCAGGGACGCGCAAAGGCTGGCGGAGCGCGGTGCTGCGGCCGGCGCGGCCGGTTTCATGGTGTTGCCGGGATTGCCGTACAAGTCCGATCCCCGCGAGACCATTGCCCATTATACCGCGGTCGCACGCGCGGGCGGGCTGCCGGTCATGATCTACAATAACCCGGTGGCCTACGGCGTGGATATCACGCCTTCGATCCTCGCCGAGATGGCCGCCGAGCCGCTATTCGCCGCGGTGAAGGAATCGTCCGACGATATTCGCCGGGTCACCGACATCATCAACCTGCTCGGAAGTCGGTACCGGCTGTTTGCCGGCGTGGATAATCTCGCCCTCGAAAGCTTCGCGATGGGAGCGGATGGCTGGGTTGCCGGAGTCGGACTGGCTTTCCCCAGGGAAAACGTGGCTATCTGGCAGCTGTACAAGGCTGGGCGCTTCGAGGAGGCTCGGGCGATTTACCGATGGATGAAGCCGATGCTGGATATCGATGTCTCGGCCAGGCTGGTGCAGAACATCAAGCTGGCGGAAATGATCGCCATTGGTTCCAATGACCGTTGCCGCGGCCCCCGCCTGCCGCTGGTGGGCGAAGAGCGTGCCCGCATCACCGCGATCGTGGAGGAGGGGATTCGACGCCGTCCGAAGCTGCCGGCACTGGCGAGTGAAGCTGCGTAGGCGCGGAGAAGAAGTCAGCCCGGGGCACTTCCCCGGGCAGGCTAGGGATTAAGGCTTCGCCTGATCGAGCGGAGCTTCAACGATAACAAAACGTCATAACGGTTTGGGAGAATGCATAATGAAGCGAACAGGCAAGACACTTAAATTGCTGGCAGGGGTTTCGCTGCTGCTGGGCGTCCTCGGAGGGCCGGCGACGGCGCAGGACAAGCCGAAGGAACTGAAGATCGGCATTACCACGTTCCTGTCCGGTCCGGCGGCCGTGTTCGGCGAGCCGGGCAAGGCCGCGGCCGAGATGATCGCTGCCGATATCAACAAGAAGGGCGGGATCGGCGGGGTGCCGGTGGCGCTTTCCTTTGTCGACGAAGGTGCGGGCGGCGAAGCGCTGGTGTCGAACTATCGGCGCCTGGTGCAGGACGAAAAGGTCGATGCGACCTTCGCCTCGATCTCGTCGGGGTCATGCAACCAGCTGGTGCCGCTCGCCGAAGACCTCAAGATGCTGAACTTCATGTGGGACTGCGGCGCCGCCTCGATCCTGGAGGCGAAGAAATATCGCTACAGCTTCCGCAGCCAGGCCAACGCCACGCCGGAAATGCTGGCTGTTCTGATCTATCTCCTGAAGACCAAGCCGAACTTCAAGACCATTGCCGTGGTCAACCAGGATTATGCGTGGGGCCGCGAGAGCTGGGAGATCTTCTCCACCGCGCTCAAGCAGATGAAGCCGGACGTGCAGGTCGTTGCGGAATTGTTTCCGAAATTCGGCGCCCCTGATTACTCGACCGAAGTTTCGCGCCTGATGGCGCTGCGTCCGGACGTGGTGTTCACGACGTCATGGGGCGGCGACCTCGACACCCTGGTGCGGCAAGCCGGTCAGCGCGGATTGCTGCAACAGTCGACCTTCGTGCTCGCCATCGGCGAATCATCGGTGCAACGGCTCGGCAAGGATCTTCCCGAGGGCCTGATCATCGGCGCCCGCGGCGATCACTGGTTCTTGCACCCGGAGAAAAAGAACGACGCCGCCTTCAAGGCCTTCAACGAGGCGTTCAAGGCCAAGACCGGGCGCTGGCCGATCTATCCCGTCTACCACATGGCGCAGGCGTTCGCGGCGCTGCAGGGAGCTTATGACAAGGCCATCAAGGCCAACGGCGGAAAATGGCCGACGCGTGAGCAGGTGGTCGATGCCGCTCCCAATCTGGAGTTCGTCGGCTTCGGACGGCCGGTCACGCTTCGCGCCGAGGACAATCAGGGCCTCGAGGCGCAGCTTGTCGGCGTCAGCAAGAAAGCCGACGGCTTCGACCACATGGTGCTCGACAACATGATGATCTTCGATGCCGCCAAGATCACCGCTCCGGCAGGCCAGAAATCGGTCGAGTGGCTGAAGACCCTGAAGCCCGATTTTGCCAAGATGGACGTTCCCGTCTTCCAGCACGGCAAGTAATCAGGATGCATTCTGCGGGGGCAGGCATCGCTCGCCTGCCCCCGATCTCACCTCGAAACTCCGTGTCCTGATGAATTCCACGCTCTTCGTTCTCGCCAGCCTTGATGGCCTTTCCTATGCGGCGCTGGTGTTCCTGGTGTCCGTCGGTCTCAGCTTGATCTTCGGCGTCCTGCGCGTCGTCAATGTCGCGCATGGCAGTCTGTATGCGTTCGGCGCTTACCTCGCGGCGACGCTCAGCCTGCTGGTGACGCCGATTTCGCCGTGGCTCACCTATCCGGCGCTGCTGGTGGCCGCATTGGTGATCGGCATCGTGGCGGGAGGATTGATCGAGCGCCTGCTGCTGAGCCGGGTCTACGGCCGCGAAGAGGTATTGCAGCTCCTGATCACTTTCGCCGTCTTCATGATCATGGACAATCTGCAGCGAATGATCTGGGGCGTACAGCCGATCTATGCGGCCGAGCCGCTCAAGCTGTTGCCGAACGTCTCGATCTTCGGCGTCAGCTATACTTCCTATCAGGTCATCGTGCTGCCGATCGTCGCGGTGCTGGCGCTGTTCGGGCTTCGCTATTTCCTGCGCCGGACGTTGATGGGGTCCGTCATTCTGGCGGTCACCGAGGACCGTGAGGCCGCCACCGCCATCGGTATCAACGCGCAAAGGGTCTATCTGATCACCTTCATCATCGGCGCGACGCTGGCGGCACTCGGCGGCGCACTGGCATCGCCGACGACGTCGCTGGTGCCGGGCATGGGTACCGAAATGATCGTGCTGTCGTTCGCGGTCGCGGCCACCGCCGGCCTCGGCCAGATCGAGGGCACCGCGATTACGGCGTTGGCGATCGGCATGGCCCGCGCCTTCGTGATCTATCTGCAGCCGGAATTCGAGGTGCTGGTTCCCTATCTGATCATGGTGGCGGTGCTGCTGGTGCGGCCCGAAGGCCTGTTCGGCGCCACCAAGCTCAGGAAGATCTGATGGCCAGCCGATCTTCTGTTCTCATCTGGACGCTGGCCGCGGTGGTCGTTGCCGCCGGCGTCATTCCCATTCTGATCCCCAGCATGGCCACGCTGGTAGTGCTGATTCTCGCCAAGGGCATCGTGGTGCTCGGCATCATCATTCTGCTGCAAGCGGGGCAGGTATCGTTCGGGCACGCCATGTTCTTCGCGGCCGGCGCCTATACCGCGGGCTTCTGGGGCAAGTATCTCGGCGTCGGCGATCTCATGGCCTACCTCGTGGTGGGCACTGTGATTGCGACCGTTCTCGGTCTGCTGGTCGGATTGTTTGTGGTCCGCTACCGCGAGATCTTCTTCGGCATGCTGAACCTGGCCTTCTCGATGGTGCTTTGGTCGCTGCTGGAGAAACTGTTTCACCTCACCAACGGGGCGGACGGCATGCGCGTGCCGCGCCCCACCGTGTTCGGCATGGCGTTTTCGCCCGAGAACTTCCAGTACGTCCTGCTCTATCTGACGCTGGCGATCGCCATCATCGCCACGTTTTTCGTTCAGCGTTTCCTGGAAAGTCCGACCGGCAACATGCTGCGCGCGATCAAGTCCAACGAGACGCGGCTGGAATATCTTGGCGTCTCCGCCCGCCGCATCCTGCTGATCGGTTACGTCATCTCGGCGGCGCTGGGCGGCATCGGCGGGGTGCTGGTTGCCGTCGCCCAGCAGATCGCAACGCCGGAATTCGCTTATTGGACCAAGTCGGGCGAGTTCGTCTTCATTGCCATTCTCGGCGGCGTCGGCAACGCGATGGGGGCCTTCGCCGGATCGGCGGTGTTCGAACTCGTTCGCTTCTATGCGTCGGCCCAGCTGGCCAACTCCTGGCAATTGATTCTTGGCGTCGTGCTGATCGCCATCATTCTGTTCGCGCCGAACGGCCTGATCGGGCTTTGGAAGCGTCAACGCGCCGCGAGGGATGAGTCATGACGGCGACGGTGCTGCTGGAGGCGAGGGGGCTGGCGATCCGCTTTGGCGGCGTGGTCGCCGCCGATGGCGTCGATCTCGACGTGCTCGAAGGCGAGAAGCTCGCCATCATCGGGCCGAACGGCGCCGGCAAGACCACGTTTCTCAACATCGCTACCGGATATCTGAAACCGCAGGCCGGCACGGTCCGGTTTCTCGGCCGCGAAATCACCGCGCACCGGCCGCGCGACATCACCCGCTTCGGAATCGCGCGTGCCTTCCAGATTCCGCAATTGTTTCTGGACCACACGGTGATCGAGAACCTTCTGATCGCGGCGGCAGGGCACAGCGGGCGCACCACCTTGATGCGGTCGCTGCATGATCTGCCCGAGCGTTCCGACATGGAGAATTTGCTCGATCTCGTCAGTATCCGCGATGTCGCCGACCGAAAGGCCGGCGAGTTGCCCGAGGGCAAGCGGAAGCTGGTCGATATCGCGGTGGCGCTGGCATTGAAGCCGCGGCTGCTGTTGATGGACGAGCCGACGTCGGGGGTCGCCTCCTCGGAAAAATTCGCGATCATGGATATTCTGGTGGCGGCGCTGGAAAAACAGCGCGTGACCTCTGTGTTCGTCGAGCACGACATGGATATGGTCACGCGCTATGCCGACCGGGTTGCGGTGTGGAGCGCGGGCAAGATCCAGATGAGCGGGCCGCCGGCCGAGGTGCTGGCCGATCCTGTCGTCCGCGAGCAAGTGATCGGGATCTGAAACATGCTCAGTTTCAACAAGGTCAACGTATGGATCGCCGGGGTGCACGTGCTGCGCAACGTGACATTCGACCTGCGTGCGGGCGCCACGGTGGCGCTGATCGGCCGCAACGGCGCCGGCAAGACCACCATCGCCCGCACCACCATGGGATTCACCGACACCACCGGCGAGGTGCGGCTCGCCGATGTCGATCTCGGCAAGGTCGCGCCGCACGAACGGCCGGGGCTGGGGATCGGCTATGCGCCGGAAGACCGGCGATTGTTCTCGGCCTTCACCGTCGAGGAAAACATCCTGCTGCCGGCGCGCGTCGGCAAGCTCGACGGCGCGGAAACCAGACGCCGGCTCGAACGCGCCTACACGGTCTTGCCGGAACTCGCGGATCTCAAGGCACGTCCGGCCGGCTCCTTGTCGGGCGGGCAGGGCAAGATGGCCGCACTCGGCCGCGCGCTGATGCTCGGCACCAAGCTCGTCATTCTGGACGAACCGTTTCAAGGCCTCGCGCCGGTGCTGGCGCAGCGCTACGCGGAAGCACTGCGGCGCCTGCGCGCGCAGGACGCCGACATCACCCTGCTGATCACGGAATCGAATCCGAAATTGCTGGAAACCTTCGCCGACACCACCATCACGATCGAGCGCGGCGAAATCGAAGTGGCCAGCAAGGCCGCGTGATTACGGCCATGCCGCGTAAAACGGCCCGCGCTTCGCCTGTTCGGCTCTGGCGCGACGTCGATAGGCGCCAGGCGGAATGCCCTGATGCTTCTGAAAGAAACGGCTGAAATAGCCTGAATCCCGAAAGCCGAGGCCGTAGCCGATCTGTTCGACCGGCAGATCCAGTTGTTGCAAGCGGGTGCAGGCCTCGTGAATCAGCCGTTCGTGGACGATGGCGCGCGGGCTGCGCGCCTTCTCGCGCTTGCAATGCGCATGCAGCCTGTCCTCGGTGACGCCAAGCGCTGCCGCATAGCGCGAGATCGGCCAGCTATCGCGGTAATGCAGTTCGACCAGCTGCAGAAAATTTCCGACCAGCCGGGGTCCGTCGCCGCGCAGTTTATCTTCGCTGCCGGGTTCGTCCGAAACGGCTGAGCGCCACAACAGCAGGCAAAGCTGCAGCACATGGGATGCCATCATCGTCATGCTGCCGCGTTGCGGCTCGCGCAACTCCCGCACCAGCATGGCGCAGGAGTTGGTGACCGCGCCGAGCGCGCCGGCGATTTGCGCGCCGCTCAGCATCACCAGCCGATCGGTGGTGCGCCGCAGGTGCAGCGCCTCGGCGCTGCCAGCCACGGTTCGAGTCAGGAGGTCTTCCGAAACGGCGACGAAGTATCCTCGCGTTCCAGCCTCGACCTGAACGTCGCCCTCGACCTCGGCTGGCAACCAGAGCAAGGCAGGGGCCTCGAATTTTACGGATGTGCCGCGCAGGGCCGCGGAGCCGCGCCGTGTTTCGATCACGAGCAGATGGGCGCGCCGGATATGATCCTGATGAATCACCCAGTGACGGGGGGCGAGCCCGCCGGAAAAGCCTTCCGCATGCAACGCCGAACCCGCTTGCTCGACGAAGCTGGCCGGACGGGAAGAGGATATGGCGGTGTAGACCTGAGACAATCCGTCGCTCACATCAGGTGTAAATCGGCGAAATAGTACAATCTTTGCCCGGGTCCGTCCAATTTATTGTCCGAACTGCTCGACTAGTCTCCTCGCGTCGAACGCCATCCAAGGCGACGGACAGGATGCTCTGGGAGGAGAACATGTTTTCATCAGTTACACGCCTGGCAGCGGGATTGGTCGCGGTCGCCGGGGTTGCCAGTTTTTCGGCGGTTGAGCCGGCCCTGGCACAGACGTCAGTCAAGATCGGCTATGCGCTGTCGCGCACCGGACCGAACGCCGGCGGCGCCGCGGTGACGACGCTGCCCAATTATGAAATGTGGGTGAAGGAAGTGAATGCCGCGGGCGGCCTCAAGCTCGGCGACAAGCGGGTGCCGATCGAGGTCGTGCAGTACGACGACCGCTCCAGCGCGGAAGAGGCAGCCAAGGCGCTGGACCGGCTGATCACCCAGGACAAGGTCGATTTCATCCTGCCGCCCTGGGGCACCGGCCTCAATCTCGCGGTCGGGGCGATTCTGAACAAGGCCGGCTATCCGCATCTGGCGTCCACCGCGGTATCGGATCGTGCGCCTGAACTTGCAAAACGCTGGCCCAACAGTTTCTGGCTGCTCGGCACCGGCGCCGGCGCCGCCAATACGCTGGTCGAACTGCTGGTCAAGCTGCGCGGCGAGGGCAAGATCGGCGACACCGTTGCCATGGTCAGCGTCGCCGACGGTTTCGGCATCGACCTTGCGGCCGCGGCGCGGCCGGCGCTCACCAAGGCCAATTTCAAGCTGGCCTATGACAAGACCTATCCGGTCGGCACCCAGGATCTGAGCCCGATGGTCAACGAGGCCAAGGCGCTCAACCCCGATGTCTTCATCGCCTTCAGCTATCCGCCGGATACGCTCGGTATTACCGAACAGGCGCGGATCGTCGGTTTCAACCCCAAGATCTTCTACACCGGCGTCGGCACCGCGTTTCCGCTCTACAAGGGCAAGTTCGGCGCCAACACCGAAGGCGTAATGGGGATCGGTGGATGGAACGGCGACAGCCCTGCGATCAAGGATTACATGGCGCGCCACAAGGCGGCGTCCCCCACCGGCGCCGAGCCGGATCGCTGGGCCAGTTCCGTCACCTATGCCAGCCTGCAGATGTTGCAGCAGGCGATCGAACGCGTCGGCAAGATCGACCGCGAGGCTGTCATCAAGGATCTGCAGAGCGGAACCTTCGACACCATCATCGGCAAGATCAAACTGGAGAACAACCTGCCGACCAAATACTGGTGGGTCGGACAGTGGCAGGGCGGCGATTTCTACGGCGTCGGCCCCGCCAGCAACGAAGGCGCGCGCGCGCCGGTCGTTCCCAAGCCGGCATGGAAGGCGCCGTGATCGCGGGATCACTGCGGCTGATTTAAGGGAATGACCAACGCCATCTTCACGGGCCTGATGCTCGGGGGCATGTATGCGCTGATCGCCATGGGGCTGACCCTGCAATATGGCGTGGCG
>JBKJUA010000382.1:0-15432 GCA_046590305.1 Bradyrhizobium sp. | reverse complement strand
TGCGCAGGGAATGTCGGATGTTCTCCGCTGCCCTGTATGCTCGTGTGCGCAACTACTCCTACAATTTGCACACGAGACCGCGGGTGCAGCGCGCATCCGGCATTCCCTGCTCCCTCGTTGAGGGAGAACGTTATGCAAACCTCGGGCAATTCATGCCGCGAGATGGCGGACGTGTGTCTGATGTTTGAAATTGGACCCAATATGTATCCTCGTCATTGCGAGCGCAGCGAAGCAATCCATTTCACCCAGCAAAGAAAGAATGGATTGCTTCGCTTCGCTCGCAATGACGCTGACGGGTCAAACCGCATGCCCCGCCATCATCCGTCGCTGACCCGTTGTTCACGCATCCACCGACACCGGCCACAGCGCCTTCACGATCGCATCCAGCCCGTCCGTCAGCGCCGCCGGTCCCGGCTGCAATATCAGCGGCGATTTTATCTCGACGATGCGATCATGGACGACCGCCGGAATTTCGCTCCAGCCCGGCCGTTGCCTGATCCTGTCGGGAACGACCTTCTTGCCGCACCACGATGCGAGAATGACGTCGGGCGCGGCGGCGCGCACCACGTCCGGCGAAATAATGCGATCCTTCGCAGCCTGCTGAAACCTCAGATGGGGCAGCACGTCCTCGCCGCCGGCGATCTCGATCAATTCCGAAACCCAGCCGATGCCGCTGATCAAGGGATCGTCCCATTCCTCGAAATAGACTTTTGGTTTTTTCGCGGGGCGGGGAGTGGCCGCAATCTCGGCGAGACGCTGCTCATAGGAGGCGGCGAGTTGATCGGCGCGCCCGGCCGCACCGACCAGCGCGCCCAAAGTGCGGATCATCGCGAGGATGCCGGCGATGTCGCGCTGGTTGAAGACATGAATGGCGACGCCGGCACGGACCAGGTCGGCGACGATGTCCGCCTGCAAATCCGAAAAGGCCAATACGAGGTCGGGTTCGAGCGCGAGAATCTTCGGGATGTCCGCGGAGATGAAGGCCGACACCCGCGGCTTCTCGCGCCGGACCCGCGGCGGCCGCACCGCGTAGCCGGAGACGCCGACGATGCGATCCTCCTCGCCGAGCAGATACAGCGTCTCCACGGTCTCTTCGGTGAGGCAGACGATCCGGCGGGGAGGGTACTGGCGCATGGAAAAGGATATGGCGAATTACCTGGGCGTTGTCACTGATGTCACTACCTCTGAGGTCATTGCCTGAATTACCCACCTCATCCATCCTCGCAAGGAATCGCGTGAAAAAAGGAGTGCCCATGACGCTGCTTGAAAAAGTGAACTCGATGAAGATGCCGTTCGCGGAATTGAAGGGCGTGGTCTTTACCGAAGTTGAAAAGGATCGCGTGGTGGCGCGGATGCTTGTGCGTCCCGATCTCTGCACACTGCATCACACGATACACGGCGGCGCGGTGATGGCATTCGCGGATTCGGTCGGCGCCGCCGCGACCGTGATCAACCTTCCCGCGGATGCCAAGGGCACCACCACGATCGAGAGCAAGACCAATTTCATCGGCGGCGCCAAAGAGGGAATGACGGTCATCGCGACCGCGACGCCGGTGCACCGGGGCCGCCGCACCCAGGTCTGGCAGACCCGGCTGGAAACCGGGGACGGCAAGCTGGTGGCGGTCGTCACTCAAACGCAAATGGTTTTATGATACCAAGCAGGCTTGGAACCGTTAATAAACTGGCGCGTTTGTTAGCGCCTCGTTCGCGACATTCTGCCGATATTTCAGGCGGATAGCGGGCTTGAATTCTATGCTGCGATGCACAATATCTGCCGTCTAGGGATTCGACGCCTCCTCGAGGGCTATCCAAGAGGAGTTATGAAATGAGCCACGACACCATGACACGTCCGACAGCCGCCCGGGGCAGCGTCCGGACGTTGCGTCAGCAAGAAGAACTGCCGCTGCTGCGCGACCATCTGCTTCGGCTGGACCCGGAGAGCCGCCATGACCGCTTCCACGGTTTCATGGATGAGAGCTTCATCGAGCGCTATGCCGCCAAATGCGCCGACGACGGCACCGTGATCATCGCCTACATTGAGGATGGCGTGGTGCGGGGCGCGGCGGAGCTGCATCCACCGGATCGATCGCCGGATTCCCAACCCGAAATCGCCTTCAGCGTGGAGGCGACGGTGCGCCGGCAGGGCGTCGGCAGCATCCTGTTCAGGAAGCTGATCGCGGAGGCGCGCGCCAAGGGCTACCGCTCGCTGCGCATCACCACGGGCGCGCAGAACCAGGCGATGCGGGCGCTGGCCCACAAGTTCGGCGCAAACCTCAAGTTCCGGAACGGCGAATCCACCGGAAGTATCGATCTGGAACCGCAGGCACAGCCGCAGCCCGCGAGGGCGTCGATCGCAACACCGGTCGACGCCGCACGCGCCATGGCCAGCGTCAACCGCGCCTACTGGAAGATGCTGATGCGGATGTATGGCTGGGGCCGGACGGCCTGATCGGCCGTCGGAAGCAAAAAAACCTTCGCCGATCTCTGATCTGCGAAGGTTTAATGATATCGGGAAGCGAAGGTCAGGTGCCGGTGCGCTTGTCGTTGCCGAACTTCCGGACGATGCGGCGTTCGACCACAATCGAGCGCTGTGCGCCCTGTTCGCCGGCGATGACACGGGTGACCGAACGTCCCAGAACCGGACGCGCCGCCTTCTTCACCTCAGCCTGAACGGCCTCGATCGGCAGCCCCATCAACGACGCCGCGATCTCCGCCTGGGCGTCCAGATCGTCGGTGATGCCGACAGCGGCAAAAATCGCCTCTTCCAGCGTCGGCGGGTCGCGCCGCACGCGCCGTGTGCCGTACTTGGTATTCCAGTCTTCGCTCATTGGAGCCTCGCATCTCGATGCCAGATACCTAGGTCCACCAATGCTGCATTGCAATATGCAATGGATGGCAAACCAGCCATGCGTTTACAATTTCTCCAGCCTGGTCGCGCGGTTACGGCACGGAATCGGCCGCGCCGACAAAATCCAGCGGCTGCTGCGGCCAGCGTTTCAGCGCGGCGCGACCGGCATCGGTCAGCACGTAGATGCCGCGCTCGGCGCGGTCGAACCAGCCATAGACGTTGCTCAGCAGGATTTTCGGCGCCTCCGGGATGTCGGGCTTGAGGTCGCGCACCCGCCGCGGCCCCTTCGACAGCGCCGAGGCGCAGGCCAGCGCCTGCTGGCGGTAGGCCGTCATGATCGGGGCGCGGGTGCTGCCGCCGAGCGCTGGATCGCCCTTGCGCCGGCGGTGTTCGGCGACCAGCCGGGAGCGCTTCTTCGGGTTGCGGCGCGGGCTGGTCTCGGGCGGCTTGACCAGCACCTCGACGTCGCCGGTAGCGGTCACCGCCAGCATGCCGAAGCCGAGCCGGCGGCATAAATTTCGGTAGCGCGCGTCGCTCTCGCGGCCCTTGCCTCGCGCCGACATCCTGGCCGCCAGCCAGACCTCGTCGGCGGCGGCGGCGCGATCGACAGCCTGCAGCACCAGTTCAAGATTGAAGGAAAGTTTTAGTTCGCCGATCACCACGATCGGCGGCTCGTCGCCGCTCAGCGCCACCAGGTCGCAGCCGCCGACCTCACCCTTGACCGTGAAGCCGAGATTCTCGAGGAAGCGTTTGACGGGCAGATAGAGCGCGGTTTCCAAAGGGACTCCAATGCGGCGCCAGCGTCGCCTGCGCGACTCAGTGGCGCCAGTTTAGCCTGAATTGCGGTTCGGGGATTTGATCAAAGGGCGTCAGAGCGGGTAGCATGGCGCCGGGACAAGGCGGTTAGCGTCGGATGGGTTGCCCGCGAATCCAGGGGAGGCGCGGGGCGCGCTGCAATTCGTCGAGGCCGGAGCGGCAATGCTGCAGGGACTCTACAAGGTCGAGATGAAAACGGTGCACGGCTCGCGCCGCGGCGTGCTCTATTGCCATGACGGCAAGATGCTGGGCGGCAATTCGGCCTTCGCGTTCATCGGCACTTACCAGGAAGCAGATGGCGAGGTGACGGTCGAAATCTCGGCGATGCGCCACTACGACGATCCGAATTTCCAGCCGCTGCTCAAGACCGACACGATCACGCTCTCGCTGAAGGGCAGGCAGCAGGGCGAGCAGTATGTGTTCGAAGGCGGCGCGGCGCAATTGCCCGGCGTTGCCTTCCACTCGGTGATGACCCCGATCAGCGAAGCCGCCGCGCCGCCCGCGGTGGCGTCCGGACCGGACGGTATCGCCAACGGCCTTTATTCGATCCACATCCGGATGCTCGACGGCGTCGACGGCGGCAACACCGGAGTCATGGTGCTGCATGATGGCCGGATCCGCGGCGGCGACGCCTTCTTCGACTACATCGGCGCCTACACCAGCGCCAACGGCAGGTGGAAAGGCGAATTGATTAATCACGAACACACGCCGAGCCAGGGCGAACGGCCGGTGTTTGGCGGCTATGAAGTCGGCATCGGCTTTTCCGGCACCTATACCGATGCCGGCGCGGTCGGGGAGGCCACGGCGCTGGCCGGCAAGCGCAGCATCCGCTTCAGCGCGGTGTTGAAGAAGCTGGCGGAAGCGTGAGGGCTAGACCCGTCCGCTCACCGGAAGCAGCGCGCCGGTCACGGCGCTGGCGGCGTCGCTGACCAGAAACAGGATCACCTCGGCCAGTTCCTGCGGCGTCACCCATTTGGCGAAATCCGCCTTCGGCATGCTGGCGCGATTGGCCGATGTGTCGATGATCGACGGCAGCACCGCGTTGACGGTGATCTTGCCCTTCCATTCGGCGGCGAGCGCCTCGGTGAGGCGATGCACGCCGGCCTTGGAGGCGGTATAGGCGCCCATACCCGCGCCGGCCTGCAGCGCGCCCATCGCGCCGACATTGACGATCCGCGCCGACGCCGAGGCAGCCAGATGCGGGATCGCGGCGCGCGACGCATTGAGCGCGGTCAGCACGTTGAGCGTATACATGTGCTGCCAGGTTCTCGGATCGCCCTCGGCGACCGCCTCGAAGGCAAAGCCGCCGGCGATATTGACCAGCGCATCGAGCCTGCCGAAATGCGCTGCGACGGCGTCGATCGCCTTGGTGGCCTCAGTCGCATCGGAAAGGTCGACGCCGCCGAGTGCGATTTGGTTCGCTGCCGCCGGGATCTGCGACTCCGCGTAATCGAGACCCGCCACCCGCGCGCCGCGCCCAAGCGCGGCTTCCACCACCACCCGTCCAAGTGCGCCCGAGGCGCCGGTCACAACAACGACTTTTCCGTTCATGATGGCTCTCCCCGGGGGCGAC
Source organism: Bradyrhizobium sp. (assembly GCA_046590305.1). Classification (GTDB taxonomy): domain Bacteria; phylum Pseudomonadota; class Alphaproteobacteria; order Rhizobiales; family Xanthobacteraceae; genus Bradyrhizobium. The sequence continues at coordinate 10,195 of JBKJUA010000382.1, read as the reverse complement.
ACTATCGCAAGGCGAATTTCGTTTGCAACGCTTCGAGAACATTGCGGGTGCGCCCGATGAAGCAGCGTAAGGTACCGTATTGCTACGGTGGCCGATCGATAAAATTTGTCGGAGTTCTGTAAGCGGACCGCAGAAATTTCGCGCTAGGCTTCGGATGGCCCAATCACTGGGCAGGGGCGTATTGCGATGGGAAATCTACCCGACCACGGTTTACCGCTTGTTCAGCTTAAGGAGCAGCGCCGGGATCTGATTGTGGCGTTGCAAAATCGCAACGGCCCGGTCAGCAGCTGGGAGCTGATGCAGATCGCGGCGGTCCAGCAGGCCATTTCCGCGTTCGAAGACGTCATTGCCGATCTCGACGCGGAAGCGGAAATGGAAGCCGCGGCCTAGCTGAAAGCATGTGAAGATTTCGCCGCGCAAACATGCGACGGCATGTCCCGAATCAGGTTTCCAGATAGCGCGCTTTGAGTTCAGCGCGTTCGGCCGCTCCAAGGCGCAATCCCTCGCTGAAATAGTTTTCGAGCGTGCCGTAATCGGCGCCGATCGCCTCGAAGGCGGCGGCGAGGAAGGATGCTTCCACCGACGCCAGCACCTGCTTCACCTCCTCGGGAAGATCGCTGCTGGCGGCGGTGGGGTCGCGCCGGTAGAAGCGGTTGGTGAGCAGATAATCCTCCGATATCAGATCGTTGGGCACATCAAGCGCATGCAGGATCAGCGCGCAGGCGAACCCGGTGCGATCCTTGCCTGCGGTGCAGTGGATCACCAGCGGCGCACGGTCGCCAACCAAATGGGCGAATAGTGCGCGAAAGGCCGGCGTGTTCTGACGCACATAGTTGCGGTAGGAATCGCGCATCACCTCCAGCGCGTCGGTCGTTGACAGCGGCACGCCGGTAGCGAGCCGCGCGCGCAACGCCGCGACTACGGTCGGCTCGACCGGCAGCGAATGGACCGCGATGTCCTCAACACCACACATCGCGGCAACGCGCTCCTCGGCGCCGCGGAAATCGAAGGCGCGCCTGACGCCAAGGCCGCGCAGCACCTCGATATCGGCGTCCGTGAGGTGGCCGAGGTGGTTGGAGCGGAAAATCTGCCGCCAGCGGACGGCGCGGCCGTCGCGGGCAGGATAGCCGCCGAGGTCGCGGAAATTGCTGGCGCCGGCGAGATTGAGGTGACGGGCGGGAAAATCTGACATCGGATCAGCTTAGGCCATCCCGTGCGGTGGAGAAAAGACGGAACAGGCATATCGCCTGATGGGACGGGTCCGGTCTATACTTGCTCTTCCGGAGGGGCGAGGATGGATCGGCGCAGGATCATTGTTATCGGTACGGTGCTGGTGGGGGTTGCCGCGGCCGGCGTATCGCCCGCGCTGGCGCAGACGCAGACGAGCTTTCAGAACTACCGCTGCGCCGATGGTTCGCAGTTCATTGTCGGGTTCTTTCAGTACGACAAGCGCGCGCATCTGCAGATCGACGGCAAAGCGGTGACGCTAGGCAAGCGCGTGGCCCTGTCGGGCTCTCGTTACTCGGGCGGCGGCGTTACGTTGACGATCGGCAAGGCCGGCACCAGGCTCAAGCACGCCAAACGGCCGGTGACGGCGTGCGAGATCAATTGAAAAGGGCCGAAACGATTTCGTTTCGACCCTTTCTCAGTTCATCTGATCGCACCAGCCATCGCTGGTACCTCAGCGTCGCGTCCGCACCCGGCATCAGCGCTCACGCACCGGCTTGGTGTCCTGGATCGCTGCGTCATGATACCAGGCGCCGCCGACGGCAATCTCGCTGGCGCGCGACACGGCAAGTTCGGTGATGGCCTTGGCCTCGTCATAGCGGCGGCCACCGAGTGCCGAGCGGCCCCCGGCAGGGAATTGGTAGATCCTGGCGGATCCGTGGTCCAAACTCGTATTCATCTTCGTCTCTCCTGATACGCGGCGCGCGGGGGATAATGTGCGCCCGACTCGTTCTCGGTTGGTTACTGATCCCGATATCGTTAGTGCCCTCGGCAAGTGCAACATGATCAAAGAAGGATCATTTCCTGTATAGATCTTGGGCATCTCCGGTTTTGCTTCCTGCGAAGCAGTGACCGGCTGGCCAACGCATGAGCCGTCGGCAAGGTTGCGGTGAGGGCGAGGGGTTGGCACCGAATGTTGACGACGGGTGGCGCGGATTTAATCCGGGCGAGCGATGGCTTGCCGGTTGCTGCCTTATCAGGCGCATTTCAGACCTGAATCGGGCTCCCCGCGACTTGGCCAGGCGAGCCCGACCGCGCGACTTTGCCGCACCCAAAATCCCATTATTTTTGTCGGCGGGGGACAGATTTCCGCGTTCAGGCCGATGCATGGGCTTCGGCGACTGGCACTTTAATTGCTTGGTAAGGAGTGGCCGGTGGCGGCCGGGTACGTGTGTGGTGGCCAATAGGGTCTCGGTTTCCGCACCTTTCGCATCATCAACATGAGAGAGCTCAATGACAAAATACAAGCTCGAGTATATCTGGCTCGACGGATATACGCCGACGCCGAATCTGCGCGGCAAAACCCAGATCAAGGAATTCGATTCGTTCCCGACCCTGGAGCAGCTTCCGCTGTGGGGTTTCGACGGCTCGTCGACCATGCAGGCGGAAGGCAGGAGCTCGGATTGCGTGCTCAAGCCGGTTGCGCTCTATCCGGACGGCGCCCGCACCAACGGTGTTCTGGTGATGTGTGAAGTCATGATGCCGGATGGCGTCACCCCGCACGCGACCAACAAGCGCGCCACGATTCTCGACGACTCCGGCGCCTGGTTTGGTTTCGAACAGGAATATTTCTTCTACAAGGACGGTCGTCCGCTCGGCTTCCCGACCGCCGGCTACCCCGCGCCGCAGGGTCCGTATTACACCGGCGTCGGCTACTCCAACGTCGGTTCGGTCGCCCGCGAGATCGTCGAGAAGCATCTCGACCTCTGCCTCGCCGCCGGCATCAACCACGAAGGCATCAACGCCGAAGTCGCCAAGGGCCAGTGGGAATTCCAGATCTTCGGCAAGGGCTCCCGGAAGGCCGCCGACGAAATGTGGATGGCCCGCTATTTGTTGCAGCGGCTGACCGAGACCTACGAGATCGACGTCGAGTATCACTGCAAACCGCTCGGCGACACCGACTGGAACGGCTCGGGCATGCACGCCAACTTCTCGACCACCTACCTGCGCGAAACCGGCGGCAAGGCGTACTTCGAGGTGCTGATGGCAGCGTTCGAGAAGAATCTCATGGACCACATTGCCGTCTATGGGCCCGACAACGACAAGCGCCTGACCGGCAAGCACGAAACCGCGCCCTGGAACAAGTTCAGCTATGGCGTGGCCGACCGCGGTGCTTCGGTTCGCGTGCCGCACTCGTTTATCAAGAACGACTACAAGGGATATCTGGAAGACCGTCGCCCGAACTCGCAAGGCGACCCCTACGCCATCGCTTCGCAGATCCTGAAGACGGTCGCCGAAGTTTCGACCGCTGCCAAGTCGGTGGCTGCCTAAACGTTCGACCGACGGCCCGGAGCGGGGGCGTCCAGGCCATCGATCTGATCCGCCAAGGTCATGCCTTGACGGATCATTTCGTTTTGTCGCGCTGCTCTAAATCCGTTTCCACGCCGACGCGATCCACGCTAGAAAGCGCCATTGCATCGCATCGCCGGGGGACGCGGGTTTTTGCTGGAAGGTTTCTACAAGGTCAGGTTCCAGGTTGATGAGGCGGTCGGCCGCAGCGTGATGTATGCCAATGGCGGCAGCATGCTCGGCGGCAATTCTGCGTTCGCGCACTACGGCAGCTATAGCGAGGTCGACGGCGTCGTCACCTCGGAGATCACCAGCCACCGTCACAACGACGATCCAAACTACCAGTCGCTGCTGGGCTCCGACATTGCCACGATCGACGTTCGCGGCAGCGCGATCGGCAATATTTATCATTTCGATGGCGGTTCGCCGCAGATGCCGGGCGCGGTGTTCCGCTCGGTCATGACCCCGATCGCGGACGAGATCGTGGCGCCCCGGGATGCGGTCGGCGAGGGCGGCATCGTCAACGGGCTTTATTCCGTTCACATCAGGATGCTCGACGGCGTCGATGGCGGCCTCACCGGCGTGATGCTGCTGCATGACGGCCGCATTCTCGGCGGCGATGCGTTCTTCTATTATCTCGGCACCTACAATTCGGCGAACGGCAGGTGGAGGGGTGAAATCCTCAATCAGGAGCACACGCCGGCCAAAAGCGAGCATCCGATTTTCGGCGGCCATGCGGTCGGCATCGGATTTGCCGGGACTTGCGACGATCGCGGCGCGCTACTGGAGGCGACCGCACTGGCGGGCAAGCGCAGTCTTCGCTTGACCGCGGTGCTCAAGCTGATGCGGCCGGCATAGGCGGATGGCAAAATTGGTCCGGGTTCTCTCGACGCTGGCACTGAAGGGCGCGGTGGGCAATCTTGCCGCACGGTTTGAAGCCGAAGGCGGGGCGCGCATCGATGCCGATTTCGCGCCGACATTGGCGCTGCTGGAACGCCTGCGCGACGGCGAGGGCGCCGACGTCGTGATCCTGACCAAGCAGGCGCTCGACGAACTCGTCGCGCGGGGAACGGTAGTCGCGGCGAGTTGCGCCGATTTGGCGCGCTCCTTTGTCGGCATCGCGGTCAAGGCCGGCGCCGATCATCCGGATATCGCGACGGAAGTCGCACTTCGGACGACGTTGCTCGGGTCGCGTTCGGTGGCCTATTCGCGCCTCGGCGCCAGCGGCATTTTCTTCACGCAACTGATCGCGCGCATGGGCATCGCCGCCGACATCAACGCCCGCGCGAAAATCATTCCGCAAGGCTTTACCGCCGAGTTGCTGGTGTCTGACGAGGCCGACCTCGCGGTGCAGCAGATCAGCGAATTGAAGCTGGTCGGCGGTGTCGAGGTCATCGGACCAATCCCGCGCGAGCTGCAAAGCCCGGCGGTGTTTTCTGCCGGTCGCCTCACGGCGTCGAACAACGTGGCGCCATCCGACCGGCTTTTGAGGTTCCTGGCATCGCCCGAGGCGGTCCCGGCGCTGCGGGAGTCCGGGCTGGAACCTTGATCAGTCCTTGATCAGGACGACGCCGGCGATCAGCAGCGCCGCGCCGGCGAGGCGTGAGATGCTGACCGGATGCGATGCCAGTCCGAACGCGCCGAAATGGTCCAGTGTGATGGCGATGGCCATCTGACCCGCAACCACCAGCGCGATCAGGGTTGCCGCGCCGAGCGAGGGCAGCAGCAGGATCATCAGCAGGATGAACACGCCGCCGAGCACGCCGCCCGACCAGGCCCACCACGGCGTATCGGCCACGGCCTTCCACGAGGGCAGGCGTTCGCCGAGCACGAACAGCACGACGATCATCGTCAACAGGCCGGCGACATAGCTGACGAAGCCCGCCCAGGCCGGCGAGCCGAGCGCGGTTCGCAAGGCGCCGTTCAGCACCTGTTGCACGGCCACGCTGACGCCGGCGGCGAGCGCGAGCACATACAGTAAAATGGCTTGCACGTGGTCCTCCAATCGATTCGACGGGGTCTGCGAATGCCGGATGTACCGGTTTCTCCGCCAATGCTATGTCGAAAGACTGATTCGACAGAGTACCCGCAGTGCTGGACGGACTTTACAAGGCTGAGTACGGCGTAAACGATGCGTTCGGCCGCAGCGTGACGTGCATGCATGCCGCCAGGCTGCTGGGCGGCAATTCGGCCTTCCGCTCGAAGGGCCAGATCGTCAACCAGGAGCATACGCCCGCAAAGGGCGAGAATCCCGTGTTCGGCGGCCACCAGGTCGGCATCGGTTTTTCAGGCACCTGCGACGGGCAGGGCGCCGAACTCGAGGCCGTCGCGCTGGCGGGCAAGCGCAGCCTGCGGCTGACCGCGACCCTGAAGCTGATGCGCCCGGCCTGACGGCGCCCAGCCTCGGCCGATGGCGATCGATGTAAGCGATGCTACCGCATCTGGACGCTCCGTCTGTTGCGTTCCCCACGATATCCACCTAGCGTCGTCCGATGACGCAACCCGTGCGTGGATATGCCATTTGTACCACGCCAAGGTCGGGCAGCAATTATTTGTGCGAGTTGCTGGATTCGACTGGCACGCTGGGTCACCCCATCGAGTATTTCAGTCCGGCTGCGCTGCGGGTCCGCGGCTTGCCCGATTTTTCGGGAGATCGCGAGGCGCGGCTCAGGCAGGTGCTTTGCCTGGGTGCGACGAGCAACGGCATCTACGGCCTGAAACTGTTCGTCGATCATTTCGACGACATGGCGCGAACGCACTGGATCTCCAAATTGCCCGCACTCAGCTTCGTCTATCTGACCCGGGAGGATGTGCTGGGGCAGGCGATTTCGGCCGCCATGGCCGACCAAACCCGGCGCTACAGGTCGACGCAGCCAGCCGCTGGCCCCAGCGTCTACAATGCGCGTGCGATCCGGGCCAATTTGAATTATCTGGTTACGGCCGACGCCCGCTGGCGGGCTTTCTTTGCCCGCAACGGGCTGGCGCCGCTGCTGCTCACTTACGAGCGTGTCACTGAGGATCCGCTTGGCGCCATCAGCGCCATCGCCGCTCGCCTGGATCTTGACAGGAAAATCGAAATCGACGGGGCGAAGGTCTCGCTGAAAATCCAGCGAGACGCCGAGACACTGGCCTGGCGCGAGCGCTTTGTCCGCGAACATGGTGATCTCGGCTATCTTGACCGCCCGAGGCCGCCATCGCCGTTCTGGACGCCGCTGCGCAGCGCCATCAAGGGCGTCGTGATGCGGCGCCGCGGGAAGCGATAGCGAACCGCCCACCTCCAGTCGTCGTCCGGCTCGAGGCCGGGACGAGGAGGATGAAGTTCAACGACGCCGGAGGAGACGCCCGTCCGCCTACGCGGCGCGGACCTCGGAGAGGAAGCGGTTGAACTGGCCGGCCAGATCGCGCGACTGCGATGAGTGTTGTTCGGCGGCGCCGAGCACCTGATTGGCGGCCGAACCGGTGTCGTCGGCGGCGCGCTGCACGCCGGAAATGTTGGCGTTGACTTCCTGTGTGCCGCGCGCGGCTTCCTGGACACCGCGCGAGATTTCCCGCGTCGCCGAACCCTGTTCCTCGATGGCGGACGCAAACGCGATGCCGATCTGGTCGATTTCGGTGATGACGTCGACCACGTTCTTGTCGCCGATCTTCTGCCTTCTGCGCGCCCTCGGCCAGCGAACACGCGGTATGGCCGCTGCGGCGGCATTGTCGACCGCGCGCGCCGCGATCTCGGTGGATTGCGTGGCCTGTCGTGCGATCTCCGAGATCGACGAGGTCAGCTCTTCGGTGGCGCTGGCGACCGTCGGCACGCTGGTCGAGGTTTGTTCGGAGGCGGTGGCCACTACGCCGGCCTGACGGTTGGTGGCCGATGGGGTCGACGACATCGACTGCGCGGTGGTTTCCATGGTGGCGGAGGCGGTGGACAGCCCGCCGACCAGTTTGGTCACCTTGGCTTCGAAGGCGCGGGGGGAGGTCGTCGAGCAAGCGGGCGCGCCGCATCTTGACTTCATGACGTTGATACATTGAGACACGCGTTTTTGCTCCCGCGGCGCTACGCGCCCGGGGCTTTGCGTTAGTTTGACCACAGGGCAACCGGATCATCCGGCTTTCTCCACTCGATGGTTTTACGGCTTATAGGTGATCTCCCCGGTGAGCCATGCACTATTGCCACTGTCGCCTTGCGGATTGACGATGCACCCGAGCCCGGTTGAGCCGGATGCATCTCCACATGACTTGACGCCAGCCTGGGGGCGTCAGGGCCACACAATTTCGCCGTACGCGCCCGTCCTGCCAGAGCTCTTGCCGGTCCTCGTGCGTCCCGGCAAGTTCCAGCGAAGACAGTTAGCAGCGCCGTCCGTCTGCGCGCCGGTAATCGCTCACGGAGTTCAATCCGCCCTGCGATCCCTTGCGTGCCCGACGTTGTCGCGTCCATCGCATCTCTCCGCGCGCTCGTGCGTCCGCGAAACGCCCCTCGTTCGGGTGAGACGGGCGAATCAGTAAAGGTGATTTGCCCGACGTGTTAAGCGAAATATTTTTGTTTGACGCAATTTCCGATAAACAGAAGTAATTTGTCCGTCGGGTTGATTTGTTGAATTGGTTCAACAATTTTGTGTTTTGGTCGATGGCGTTGAAGCTGACGGGCAATCGTGTCTTATTCACTGCAACCCACCGGAGTTGCCGACATGAGCCTCTTGAACAATCCATTCGATCCCGCGCGCGAGGCGGCTTTGGTCACAGGGGCGGGCAACGGCATCGGCCGCGCCATCGCCCAAGCCTTGATCGGGGAGGGCGTGCGAACCGTGTTCGCCGACGTCAACCCGGATACGGTCGCGGCTGCGATCAAAGCCTCGGCGCGGCCGGAGCTCGCTTCGGCCTTCGTCGGCGATCTCGCGGATCGCACCGCCTGCGATGCGCTGCTGGCGCATGCGCGGTCGGCGGTCGGGCGGGTGACGCATTTCGTTCACAGCGCGTCGCCGCCGCGGCGTGAGGCCGATCATGCCATGGGCGTCAGCGACGAGATCTGGGCGCAGATGCGCGCGGTCAACGTCGATGCCGGTTTTCATCTTGCGCGCGAACTGGCACGCCCGCTGATCGCAGCGAAAGCGCCAGGCTCGTTCCTGTTCCTGACCTCGCTTCACGCCGGCACGCCGCGCAACCTGCCGCACTACTCGACATCGAAGGCGGCGCTGGCCATGCTGGTGAAGGAACTGGCGAGGACATGGGGCCGCTACGGAATCCGCGTCAACGCGCTGGTGCCCGGCGCGATCGCCGCCGGCGGTTTCGTCGCCGACCCGGCATTGGCCAGACACATCCCGCTCGGCCGCCTCGGCCAGGCCACCGACTTGGCGCCGATGGCGCTGGCGGTGCTGTCGAACAAGGTGTCGGCCTATGTCACGGGATCAGCCATCGTGATCGACGGCGGGCTGGCGCTGACGAACTGGTTCGAGCCGCCGGAACTCGGCGATCTCTGAAAGCGCGGGTCGTTCGATGCCGGTTCACATCTGCAGCACTTGCGGGACCTCGCACCCGGAGGCTCCCGAGCCGCCGCGCCATTGCCGGATCTGCGACGACGAACGCCAATACGTGCCACCGAGTGGACAGACCTGGACAACACCGGAACGACTTGGCCGCGGCCACGTCAATGCCTGGCGGCAGCTCGAGACCGGCCTGTTCGAAATCCACACATGGCCGCAATTCGCCATCGGCCAGCGCGCCCTGCTGTTGCGCACTGCCGAGGGCAACATCCTGTGGGACTGCCTTGCCTTGCTGGACGATGCCACCGAGGCGCTGATCCGCTCATTAGGCGGACTCCGTGCGATCGCGATCTCGCATCCGCATTATTACACTTGCATGCAGGATTGGGCGCGCCGCTTCGATTGCCCGATCCATCTGCACGCCGCGGATTCGGAATGGATCATGCGTCCCGATCCCACGGTTCGCGCCTGGCACGGCGAGACCCTGGAAATTGCAGGTGGTGTGACGCTGCTCCGGCTCGGCGGCCACTTTGCCGGCGGCACTGCGCTGCATTGGGCTGACGGCGCCGAAGGGCGCGGCGCGATCCTGAGCGGCGATATCGTTCAGGTGGCGGCGGATCTGGGTCGCGTCTCGTTCCTCTGGAGCTATCCCAACATGATGCCGTTGTCAGGCCCGACGGTTCGCCGCATCGCCGACACGCTCACGGCCTGGAAGTTCGACCGGATTTATGGTGCGTTTCCGGGTCGACAGGTGATGAGCGGCGGCGCGGGCGCCGTGGAGCGATCGGCGGCGAGGTATATTGAGCTGCTGCAGGAAGATCAGGCCTAGCAACGGAGCCATTCGCAGCCGTGCAACAGGCCACCAAAGCGACAGCGCCATCAGGCTCAATATTGCCTGGTGGCGCTGTGCTTAATTCCGGACAATGCAATCCCCCGGTCAATATCTGTCTGCCGGCAAGCGCAAAGGTTCAACGGGATCAGTTGCGACGGGATATGGAACCGGTCGTGCCGGGCAGAAAGGCGGACCTTGATCAGGGAACTTTCGCCGGGAACACAGCGGGTTCCCATGCGTTTGATGTGCTCCCACACCGTTTGCGCAGAGGTGACGCCTGCTTCAGAGTTCATCGATCCTCATCCCCGGCCGGACCGTCTGGAAGCGATGTGAAGCGAGCCGGGTAGCTGTCCTCAACGACGCCGCCGCGTATTTC
>JBKJUA010000295.1:0-3212 GCA_046590305.1 Bradyrhizobium sp. | reverse complement strand
GCCAGCATCCTGCCGCTGTTCGCGCCGCCGCTGGTCGCGGGCGTGGCCTGGGCCATCCTCGGTTCGCCCAAAACCGGCCTGATCAACACCATGTTCAAATGGGTCGGGCTCGACTGGCGGGTCGATTTCTATTCGATGTGGGGTCTGGTGTTCGTGTTCGGCATCTATTACGCGCCCTACGTCTACATGTTCACCTCGTCGGCGCTGCGCAACATGGATCCGAGCCTGGAAGAGGCCGCGGAAATCTCCGGCGCCAGCGCCTTCGCGACCGTGTTCACGGTGACATTCCCGCTGATCATGCCGGCGATCGTGTCGGGGATGCTGCTGTCTTTCATCGTCATGCTCGGCATCTACGGCATCCCCGCGGTACTGGGCGCGCCGACCAATATCAGCATGTTGACGACCTATATTTTCAAGCTCACCAACTGGTCGCCGCCGCTCTACAACACCGCCGCGGCGGTCGCCATCATCCTGATGGTGGTGACGGGCGCGCTGGTGGTCCTGCAGCAAGTCGTGCTGAGCGGGCGCAGCTACACCACCGTCGCCGGCAAGGCGTACCGGCCGCGCAACCTCGATCTCGGGCCGTGGCGCTGGTTCACCTTCGGCCTTGGCATGGTCTATCTCGTCGTCGTCGTGATCCTGCCGTGCCTCGCGCTGATCGTGGCGGCGTTCCGCAAATTCATGTTCATCCGCGATGCCGCCAGCCTGTTCGACATGAAGCAGTATTCGCTGATGCATTTCCACAGCATCTTCGACAACCCGCTGACGCTGCGTTCGATCTACAATGCGATCGAGGTCGGCGTCGTCACCGCGGTGGTCGGCGGCGCGCTGGCCTTTGCGATCGGCTACACCATCCACCGCACCAAGGTGCCGGGCCGGCGCTCGCTCGATCTGATCTCGACCTTGCCGGTGGCGATCCCCGGCCTCGTGGTCGGCGTCGCCTATCTGTGGGCCTGGATCGGAATCCCCGGCGGGCTTTACGGCACCATCTGGATCCTGGCGCTGGCGTTCATCGCGCGCTTCCTGCCGGACACGGTCAAGGCGCTCTCGACCTCGTTCCTGCAGATTCACCGCGAACTGGAGGAAGCCGCCTGGGTCTGCGGCAAGGGCATGCTCGGCACCATCAGGACCATCGTGCTGCCGCTGGCACGGCCGGGCGTGCTCGCCGCGATGACCCTGCTGTTCGTGCTGGCGATCCGCGAACTCGGCTCGTCGCTGTTTCTCTACACCAGCAACACCATGGTGATGTCGGTGCTGCTGCTCGACTATTACGAAGGCGGCAATCTCGGCAAGACCGCGGCCTTCAGCCTGGTGCAGACGGTATTGCTCGGCGTTCTCATCGGGGGCGCCAACTGGCTGTCACGCGGGCAGGCTCAGGGCAGCGTCGCCCGTGCGGGATAATTGAAACCAAGGGAGGATCGGCCATGAACAAAAACATCGTTGCCAGCATCGCTACCAAGTTTGCGACCGGGTTCGTCGCGATGGCCGGCGCCGCCGGTCTCGCGCTCGCGCTGGGCGGGCTACCGGCGCAGGCGCAGGAGTTCGGCTCGCCCGAATTGATCGCGGCGGCGAAGAAGGAAGGCAAGCTGGTCTACTACACCGCCAATTTCGCCGAAGTTGAACAGCGGGTGATCAAGGAATTCCAGAAGCGGTTCCCCGAGATCAAGATCGAAATGGTGCGCGCGCCCGGCGGCCAGCTCATCACCCGCGTCAAGACCGAGGCCGCGGCCGGCAAGCTGATCGCCGACGTGATCGATCATTCCGACCGCGCGCTGATGCTGCCGCTGGCCGACATGTTCCAGGACTATGCGCCGCCGAATGCCGCCGACTACAATCCCGATGCGCAGATTTCCCCGAAACTGTGGCCGCGCGTCACGCTGGTGTGGTCGATCGCCTACAACACCGAACTGGTCAAGAACCCGCCGAAGTCGTGGATGGACCTGACCAAGCCGGAATACGACAAGATGACCGGGCAGGTGTTCGCCCGTTCCGGCGGCACCACCTGGACCCGCATCATGTTCGAGCGCCAGGTGCTGGGCGAAGACTATTGGGCAAAGCAGGCGGCGACCCGTCCGATCCTCTACCCCTCGGGCGCTCCGATGTCGGACTCGATGGTGCGCGGCGAAGTCGCGATGGGCCCGTTGCTGTACAATGCGATCTACCCGAAGCAGAAGGACGGCGCGCCGATCGCGATCTTCTTTCCGCCGGAGGGTACGCCGGCCAATCCCTACGCCACGGGAATTCCGAAGACCGCCGCCAATCCCAATGCCGCAAAACTGTTCCTGAACTGGTGCCTGTCGAAGGAGGGGCAAACCTTCATGATCAAGGAGCTCGGCAATCTGACCTCGCTCAAGGTGGCCCCGGTCTATCCCGAAGGATTCGATCCCAAGGTGGTCAAGGTCTGGTTCCCGAAGTTCGAGGAATACGTCAAGCTGCACGAGTCCTGGGTAGCGGAATGGGACAAGACGTTTGGACATCGCCAGTGATCGTCACGCTCATGAAACTGAAAAAATCATGACGGCGACCCTCGACGTCACCGACCTGCGCAAGCAGTTTCCGATCGGCCGGCCCGCCGTCGATGGCGTCAGCTTCGCCGTGCCGGCCGGCGAGATCGTGGTGCTGCTCGGTCCCTCCGGCTGCGGCAAGACCACCACGTTGCGCTGCGTCGCCGGGCTGGAGCATCCCACCGGAGGCGACATCAGCATCGCCGGGAATCTGGTGTCATCGCCGGAGCGCGGCATCCTGGTGCCGCCGCGGTCGCGCGACCTCGGCATGGTGTTCCAGTCCTACGCGGTGTGGCCGCACATGACGGTGCGGCAGAACGTGGTCTATCCCCTGAAGCACCGCAAGGTCGCGCGCGCCGAAGCCCGCCGCAAGGTCGACGAGGTGCTGGCGCTGGTGGGTCTCACGGAATACGCCGACCGGCCGGTGGTGGCGCTGTCGGGCGGCCAGATGCAGCGCGTCGCGTTGGCGCGCAGCATCGTGTACCGGCCGCAGCTGTTGCTGCTCGACGAGCCGTTGTCGAACCTCGATGCGAAACTGCGCTTGAGGCTGCGCGACGATCTCAGGATCATCCTGAAGCAGACTGGCATGACCGCGCTCTACGTCACCCACGACCAGGCCGAAGCGGTGGTGCTCGGCGACCGCATCGGGGTGATGCGCGACGGCAAGCTGTTGCAGATCGGCACGCCGGACCAGATCTACAACCGGCC
>JBKJUA010000119.1:0-9149 GCA_046590305.1 Bradyrhizobium sp. | reverse complement strand
GCCCGCCACCGCGATCCCGCTTGGTCTCACCGGTCAGGGCCTGCCGGTCGGCGTGCAGATCGTCGGCCCCTGGCTGGAAGACCGCACGCCGCTGAAGCTGGCGGAACTGATCGAGCGCGAATTCGGCGGGTTTGTTCCACCGCCGATGTTCGATGATTAGGCCAACCCAATGCTCATGAGACCGTCATTGCGAGCCAACGGGTCGCGCGAATGCGCGCCCGATGACAGGCTCCGCGAAGCAATCCATCGTGCGGCAGGTAAGGAAGTTGGATTGCTTCGTCGCTTCGCTCCTCGCAATGACGGCGGAACGAAGGAACGGAGGACAACACCATGCGCAACGACCTTGCCGAACTGACCAGCCTCAATCGCGACTACATCAATTCCGTGCAGCATTCCGACGTCAAACGCTTCGACGAAATTCTGGCCGGGGAGTTCTATTGCTCCAATCCCGACAAGTCGCTGGTGGATCGCGCCGGATTTCTGAAGCAGACCGCGGTGCCGGTGACGATCCGGAATCTCGAGGCGCATGACGTGAAAATTCGCGTGATGGGCGATTTTGCCATTATCCACGCCGCGACGCGCTACACGTTGCCGGACGGAACGACCGGCTCAGGCCGTTACACCGATTGCTGGGTACGGCAGGACGGCCGCTGGCTGGCGGTGTCGGCGCATGTGTCGCGGTGAGACTTGCTTATCCTCCCCCCGCGCAGCCGTGGGGAGGGTCGGCCGAAGCGAAGCGGAGGACGGGGTGGGGGGTCTATCGGCTAGCGAGCTTTATGAGATACCCCCCACCCGTCACCTCGTTCGCTGCGCTCACGAGGCGCCACCCTCCCCACCGCTGCGCGGGGGGAGGGGTTAACTACGCATCGAACATGATCACGCTGCGCACGGTCTTGCCGGCCTTCATGGCGGCGAAGCCGTCATTGATCTCGCTCAATTTGAGCTTGGCCGAGATCCAGTCTTCCAGATGCAGCTTGCCGCGCATGTAGAATTCGACCAGCCGGGGCATGTCGACGCGGAAATGGTTGGAGCCCATCGACGAGCCCTGGATCTTGCGTTCCCTGAGGAAATCGAAGCCGTGCAGCTCGATCTTCTGGCCGAACGGGATCATGCCGACGATGGTGGCGGTGCCGCCGGGGGCGAGCATCGCAAACGCCTGCTCGGCGGTTTCCTTGCGGCCGAGCACCTCGAACGAGTGATTGACGCCGCCATTGGTGAGGTCGCGCACCTGCTGCACCACGTCGCCATTGCGGGGATCGATGATGTCGGTGGCGCCGAGTTTGGTGGCGAGCTGGAGCTTGGCCGGATTGGTATCGACCGCAATGATGCGGCCGGCGCCCGCGATCTCGGCGCCGTTGATCGCGGCCATGCCGACGCCGCCGCAGCCGATAACGACCACGGTCTCGCCGGGCTGAACCTTGGCGGTGTTGACCACCGCGCCGTAGCCGGTGATGACGCCGCAGCCGATCAGGGCCGCGAGATCGAGCGGCATCTCCTTCTTGATTTTGACGATGGCGTTTTCGTGCACCAGCATCTGCTCGGCGAATGACGACAGATTGAGGAACTGGTTCAGCTTCTCCGAGCGCGCCCATGACAGCCGGTTGGAGGCACCGGGCAGCATCTTCACCGTGGTGTCGGTGCACAGCACCGGCCGCCCGGTCGAGCAATTGTCGCAGGTGCCGCAGAATACCGACAGGCACGTCACCACGTGATCGCCGGGTTTGACGTAAGTGACATCGGAGCCGACCTGCTCGACGACGCCGGCCGATTCGTGACCGAGCACCGCGGGCAGCGGATGCGGGTAGAGCCCTTCCATGAAATGCAGGTCGGAGTGACAGAGCCCGGCGACGGAAGTGCGGATCAGCACCTCGCGCGGGCCCGGCTTCTGCAGGCTGACGTCCTCGATCACGAGCGGCTTGTTGACTTCAACCAGGACGGCGGCCTTCATCGGCGTTCCCTCATTTGCTTGTTGTGCTTGCGTCATTCCGGGGCGACGCGAAGCGTCGAACCCGGAATCTGGAGTTATCGCGCGAGATTCCGGGTTCGCGCTTCGCGCGCCCCGGAATGACGATTTAGCCTACGCCGCCGAAAGCAATTCGCCAACCTCGGCCATCCCGACCGCGCGATTGCCGAGCAGGTGGCCTGTCATGGCGCGCTGCGCGGCATTTTCCGTCAGCCGGAATGGATCGCCTGCCGCAACGCGGTGGTCGATCACCATCCGCGACAGCAACAGCCGGCGGGCATCGCCGCGCATCTCCTGGATGCGTCCGCCCTCCCAGGCCAGCACTACGGCGCTGGCGACATGATAGAGCAGGCTGGTAGCGCGGCGCGCCTCCGCCTCGTTGTCCATGCGGCTGGCCACCTCGCGCGCAAAACCGATGGCGCGGTCGGTGAGATCGCGCAAGCGGCTGCGCCAGGCCTGCGGCACGTTGGTGCTGTCGTCGAGACGGGCGTGCAAGTCGGCGGCCAGTGCCGCCTCGGCGCCATGGCGGCCGACCGCGCGCTTCAACGCGTCGATCGCGACGATATTGCCGGTGCCTTCCCAGATCGAGCCGAGATGGGAGTCGCGCAACAGCCGCGCGGTGGCGAATTCCTCAATGTAGCCGATGCCGCCGCGCATCTCCAGGGCATCGCCGCACACCTTGCGCGCGTCGCGGGTGGCGCGGAATTTCAGCGTTGGCGTCAGGATGCGCAGCAAGGCCGCGGCGTCCTGGCTGCCGGACTCGGCGCGGTCCAGCGCGTCGGCTGTGACGAAACTCATCGACAGCGCCTGTTCGGTCGCCAGCATGATCTTCATCAACTGCCGCCGCGCCAAGGGCAGATCGACGATACGCTGGCCGAACACGACGCGACCTTGCGCCACCGTCATCGCGTCGTGATATGCGCGGCGCATCAGCGCGGTGGATTTGACGCCGTTCGACAGCCTCGATGAATTGACCATCTCGGCCATTTGGACAAAACCGCGATCGAGCTTGCCGACCGCATAGGCGATCGCGCCTTCCAGCTTGATCTCGCCCGAGGCCATCGAGCGGGTGCCTAGCTTGTCCTTGAGACGAACGATCCGGTAGTGATTGGGCGTGCCGTCATCGAGCGTGCGCGGCATCAGGAACAGGCCCACGCCGCGGGTGCCGGGCCCGGCGCCTTCCGGGCGCGCCAGCAGCATCACGACCTTCGCATCCGCATTGGAGCAGAACCATTTTTCGCCCGTCAGCCGCCAGTGATCGCCTTCCTGCACCGCCGTGGTAGTCAGCGTGCCGACGTCGGAGCCGCCTTCCTTCTCGGTCATGAACTGGCCGCCCTGGGTCAGCAGGCTCATGTCGGTCTGCGTCAATCCGTCGAGGTACTTCGCCTTCAACGCCTCGCTGCCGAAATTCGACAGCAATTTGGCGCAGCCGTCGGTGACGTTGATCGGGCAGCCCAGCCCGAACTCTGCTTGATTGAACAGGAACGTGAAGGCGTGCTTTGCGGCCACGGGAAATTTATCGGGCCAGCCCAGGATGCCCTTGCGGACCGACATCGCATGAATGCCGAACTCGCCGAACGCGGCGGCCTCCAGTTCGCGATAGGCCGGGTGATATTCGATCCATTGCGCGTCACGGCCGAATTTGTCGCGCTGGTGCAGCACCGGGGTGTGGCGATCGGCCAGCCGCGCACACTCGTCGAGATGACCGCCGGCGAGCGCGCCGAGCCGGTCGAGATGCGGCTCGATATGGCGAAACAGCGGTGACGGCAGATGAATGCGCAGCAGGTCCGTCAATGCCGGATCGGCGCGGTAGAAATTCATTCCCGACGTATCCGGCGCGAGCAGGCCCGGCTGGTCGGCGGGCGGCGTTAGGTCGCTTTGTCTGGCTGGCTGCTGCATTTTTTGACTCTTGTTCGTTCCGCCCGATATCCTGACGAATAGACCTGCTACCGATAATGCAGGCGATGCCGCCGTCAACCAGCATAATCAAGGGGTCGCCCTGTGGCTGAGGGATACCACACGGCGCCGATTGCGGCAGGTTGCCTGACCGGATCGCGTCCCCAGATAGAGATTGACCGCAAATCGAGGACCGCCCCATGCAATTGCCGAATTACAAGATCGCCCTGATCGTCGGCGCCGGCGAGGGTCTCAGCGCATCGCTGGCGCGGCTGTTTGCCAAACAAGGCATCCGCGTCGCGCTGGCGGCGCGCAAGATCGAGAAGCTTGGTGCGATCTGCACCGAGACCGGGGCGCGGGCCTTTGCCTGCGACGCCACCAACGCGGACGAGGTCGAGCGGCTGTTCGGGCTGGTCGAGCGCGAAATCGGGACGCCCGATGTCGTCGTCTACAACGCCAGCGGCCGCGCCCGCGGCGCCTTCACCGATCTGGTACCGGCGGAGGTCGCCCAGGCGATCTCGGTCAGCGCTTTCGGCGGCTTCCTGGTGGCGCAGCAGGCGGCCATGCGAATGCTGCCGCACAAGCACGGCGCGATCCTGTTCACCGGGGCGTCCGCCAGCGTCAAGGGCTATGCTCAGTCGGCGCCGTTTGCGATGGGCAAATTCGCGCTGCGCGGGCTGGCGCAGAGCATGGCGCGCGAATTGTCGCCGCAAGGCATTCATGTCGCGCATTTCGTCATCGACGGCGGCATCCGCAGCGCCGCGCGCAGCGAGCCCGCCGACCGGCCAGATTCGATGCTGGACCCCGACGCCATTGCGCAGAGCTACTGGAACGTGCTGCAACAGCCGCGCAGCGCCTGGAGCTGGGAACAGGAATTGCGGCCCTGGGTCGAGAAGTTCTGAGGCGAATGACGGACTAACATCCTCGTCATTGCTGTGCGCAGCGAAGCAATCCATGCTTTCTTTGCGCGGTGAAATGGATTGCTTCGCTGCGCTCGCAATGACGGCAAAACAACTGGGGGAAGCATGGCCACCGAGATCACCATCGACACCGGCACCAATGAACTGCTGTGCGTCATCCGCGACCGCGTTGCCATCATCACGCTCAATCGTCCTGAGGTCCGCAACGCGATGTCGGACGCGCTGACACCGGCGCTGCGCAACATGATCAAGGCGTGCGGCGAGAATCCCGATGTCGGCGCGCTGCTGATTACCGGCGCCGGCACCGCGTTCTGCGCCGGCGGCAACGTCAAGGGCATGGGCGCCCATCGCGACCCGAAGCGGCTGGCCATGTCCTATGACGAGAAGGTCGCCGACCTGCAGGAACGCCAGCGGCTGTTGACCGGCGCTCTGGTGTCGGTGCGCAAGCCGACCATCGCCGCACTGCCCGGTCCCGCGGTCGGCGCCGGCCTCGCGCTGGCGATGGCCTGCGACATCCGGATCGCGGCGGAATCGGCGTTCGTCTCCACCGGCTATCTGCGGGTGGCGCTGTCCGGTGACTACGGCATCGCCTGGCTGCTGACCCGGCTGGTCGGTACCTCGCGGGCGCGCGAGCTGATGTTCACCTCTGAGAAGGTCGAGGCGCGCCGGGCCGAGGCGATCGGCCTCGTCAACCGCGTGGTGCCCGACGCCGAACTGCAGCAAGCCGCGTTTGCGCTGGCAAAATCAATGGCGGAAGGCCCGACGCTGGCGCTGCGCTACATGAAGGACAATCTCGACGAAGCCTTGCTGTTCGACTTTGCTACCGCGCGCGACCATGAGGCGGAACGGATGGTTCGTTTGCAAACCACGACCGATCACCGCGAGGCGGTGCAGGCCTTCATCGACAAGCGCAAGGCGGTGTTCACGGGGAGTTAGGCGGCAGCGCGCGGCGCTATCTGGTGCGCCGCGAGCCGCCAGCTGGCGCAGGGAATTTCCTGCGGCGCGACCACGATGTGCTTTTCGAACCGCACCAGTTTCCAGTCGCCGGGCGAATGCGTGAAGGCGAAGCCGGATTTGCGGGCGAGGCCGAGCATGGCGTCGTTGGAGCGCAGCGCATCACCGAACAGCCTGTTGGCGCCGAAGGCCGCGGCGCGGCATTCCAGATTGTGCAGCAATGCGGAGCCGACGCCGCGGCCCTGCCAGCGGTCGTCGATCGAAAGGCCGAACTCGAAGCTGTCGGTCTCGGCGTCGAAGGCGTAGCGGGCTTCGCCGACGATGGTCTCGGCGCCGTCGATGGTCATCACCGCGACCACGCTGAAGCGATCGGCTTCGCCGACATGGATAAAGCGATCGAGTTCGGCGGCCGGCAGTTCACTGATGGCGCCGAAGAAACGGTTGTAGCGGGAGCGGGTCGAGAGCGACCGGAAGTAACCCTGCAGCGCCTCGGCGTCGCGAGGCTCGACGAACCGGACCGTCACCGGCTTGCCGGTCCGCAAGCGCAAAATGTCCGAATGCTGCCGGAGATCGTCGAAGCGAAGCGCGGTCATGACTGGCTCCCGTGGGTCCCGAAAAGTCGTGGCCGGCGTCTCCCGAAGGGCAACGCCGGCGCGCATGATCCGCCAAAGTGCCTGCGGTTTGGCGATGAGATCATGCGCACTTCAAATCGGAGCGCGACCGGACGCAAAACCGGTTCCCACTTTTGCTGGTCGCGCTCGCCGGCGCTCAAGCCCGCCAGAACGGCTTTTCGGCCTCGTAGGCGATGTCGCTCCAGGACAGCCCGACGTCGTGCAGGTCACGGGCGGACAGCTGGGCGAGCTGGCGCCGGTTCTGCTGGCGCTGGTGCCAGACCTGGAGGGTCTGGCTGATCCGGGCGAAAATTCCGGATTGATGATGATTTATCATCGATTGGTGGGTCAAAGTGGACATCGTCTTCTCCTGAAGTTAGGTTGTTGGAAGGAATATCTGCCTCATCCACACTTCCGACAAACGACACTTTGTACCTCGTCGCATGATATAAACTCATGCATCTGGGATGCCCGGAATGACCGCGAGACTGCCGTCGCTCAATGGATTGCGCGCTTTCGAGGCGGCGGCCCGGCATCTCAGCTTCACCCTCGCGGCGGCCGAGCTGAACGTCACCCAGACCGCGATTAGCCATCAGATCCGGCGGCTCGAGCGGGACCTCGGGGTCAAGCTGTTCGTCCGGCAGAACCGCGCGCTGACCTTGACCGCGGAGGCGCAGGAATATCTCCCCGGCGTCCGCGCCGCCTTCAACGATCTCAAGCTTGCCACCGACCGGCTACTGCGCAGGGATAGCGACCATGTACTGACGGTCTCGACGCTGGCCTCGCTGGCCGCGAAATGGCTGCTGCCGAAACTTTCTGCGTTCCAGGAAGCGCATCCCGGCATCGACGTCCACATCACCACCTCGACCAATCTGGTCGATTTCAGATCCGGCGATGTCGACGCCGCTATCCGCTATGGCCGCGGCCAATGGCCGGGCCTGCGCGCCGACTGGCTGATGGCCGACGAACTGTTTCCGGTCTGCAGCCCGGCATTGCTGAACGGCAAGAAGCCGTTGCAGCGCCCGGAAGACCTCGCCGACCATGTGCTGCTGCACACCAGCGCCGCCAATAACGACGACTGGCGGCTCTGGCTCACCGCCGCGGGCCTGCCGACCAACCTCTCGAAACAACCCGGTGTCACCTTCGACCTCGTCTTCATGACCGTGCAGGCCGCGATCGACGGGATGGGTGTGGCGATGGGCCGGACCTCCTATGTCGAGGCCGATATCGCCAAGGGGCGGCTGGTGGTGCCGTTCAATATCGCGCTGCCCGCGGACGCCGGCTTCTACCTGGTCTCGCCGGAGGCGAGAGCCGACGCGCCGAAACTGTCGGCGTTTCGGCATTGGCTTAGAGCCTCGATTCATGGCAAACCGGATCAACCCGGCCAGCCCGAGCCGCTTCCCGAAATAAAGCAACCTGCCCGGCGCCGCCGGGTTTGATTTCCGTGCCAACAATAATAACAAGACGCATGGTCGATCTCGCGCGAAAATTCGATGTTCTGGTGATCGGCGGCGGCAATGCCGCGCTTTGCGCGGCGATCAGCGCGCGGCGGGCTGGCGCGTCGGTGCTGGTGCTGGAAGGCGCCCCGAAATTCTACCGGGGCGGTAACACCCGCCACACCCGCAACATGCGCTGCGCCCATGACGCCGCGACCGACATTCTCACCGGGCCCTATACCGAGCAGGAATTCTGGGAAGACCTGCAGCGCGTCACCGGCGGCGAGACCGACGAGGAGCTGGCGCGGCACATGATCGCGGAGTCCAAGGATATTCTGGGCTGGATCGTCGAACAGGGCGTGCGCTGGCAGCCGTCGCTCGGCGGCACGCTCAGCCTCGGCCGTACCAATTCGTTCTTCCTCGGCGGCGGACGGGCGATGCTGAACGCGCTGTACCTCACCGCCGAAAAGCTCGGCGTCGATATCCTCTACGACGCCGAGGTGCTCGGCCTCGATATCGAGAACGGCATGTTCCTGGCGGCCACGCTGAAGCAGGCCGATGCCGACGTCACCGTCCGAGCCGCAACCCTGGTCGCCGCCGCCGGCGGTTTCGAGGCCAACATCGAATGGCTGAAGCAGTATTGGGGCGACGCCGCCGACAATTTCCTGATCCGCGGCACGCCCTATAACCGCGGCTCGATCCTGAAAATGCTGCTCGACAACGACGTGCAGGAAGTCGGCGACCCCACCCAATGCCACGCGGTGGCGATCGACGCCCGCGCGCCGAAATTCGACGGCGGCATCATCACGCGACACGACTCCGTGGTGTTCGGCATCGTCGTCAACAAGCACGCCGCCCGTTTCTACGACGAGGGCGAGGATATCTGGCCGAAGCGCTACGCGATCTGGGGCCGGCTGATCGCGCAGCAGCCGGGGCAGATCGCCTATTCCATCTGCGATGCCAAGTCGGTGAAGCTGTTCATGCCCTCGGTGTTCCCGGCGATCACCGCCGGCAGCATCGGTGAACTGGCGAGCAAGATGGGGCTTGATGCCGCGACCGTGGAGGCCACCGTGGCCGAATACAACGCGGCGGTGCGGCCCGGCAGCTTCGACGATCGCAAGCTCGATGGGTGCGCGACCGACGGTCTGACCCCGCCCAAGACCAACTGGGCGCGCAGCATCGATACCGCGCCGTTCATCGGCTATCCCCTGCGGCCTGGCATCACCTTCACCTATCTCGGCGTGAAGGTGGATGAGCGGGCGCGGGTGCTGATGGACGACGGCAAGCCGAGCGCCAACCTGTTCGCCTCCGGCGAGATCATGGCCGGCAACATCCTGGGCCGCGGCTATCTTGCCGGATTCGGAATGAC
>JBKJUA010000073.1:0-9836 GCA_046590305.1 Bradyrhizobium sp. | reverse complement strand
TCTGCTCGTTGAGCGCCTCCGCAATCGTCTCGCCATCACTCTTGAGAATTTTCTTTTTCTTGGCGCGCATCGGAAAGTCCTCGGGCTCCAGGGGTTTGTCATTTTCGGGCATTAGGGTGACTCCCGTCCATTGGTTGTTGTGCGACTGGCGATCCGAACGCCAGCGCCGCGAGAGAAACATCCGAGGTTGACGTCGGTTCCTTCCGCTGCCGCAGCGAAGGCCAGCCTGCCCTGGCGACCGAACTTCCGTGCCACTACCCCGCGCGCCAGCCCATTTCCCAGAACTCGGCTTCGAGCCGGGTGGCCTCCTTGAAGATGGCGATCAGGTCTGCCTCCCGGGCCGGCGTGGCGTAGAGATCGGCGAGACTATCCAGTTGCATCCGCGCTTTGGCCGCCACCTCCTGGTAGGGTGCGCCGGCATATTCTGATATCCAGACGCTGTAAGGATTAGTGGCTGCGAGCGCGCCGGGATGCGCGGCAAGCCGGGTCGCGATCTCCGCGTAGCCGATCACGCAAGGGGCCAGCGCCACTTTGAGCGCCAGCAGATCGCCGCGCATGCCCGCGTCGAGTACGTAGCGCGTATAGGCCAGCATCTCGACCGCCGGCGGGGCTTGCTCAAGATCATCAGGCGACAGCCCCCATCCCGCGCAGAGCTTCACATGCAGGTTCATCTCGGTGTCGATAATGGCCGACAGGCCGGCCGCCGCTTCGCGCATGTCGGCAAGCCTGGGCGACTTGTAGACGGCGAGCGCATAGGCCCGGGCAAATTCGATCAGGAAGAGATAGTCCTGAACGAGGTAGCGACGAAACGCCGCCTCGGGGAGCGAACCGTCCGCCAGCGCGTTGGTGAACGGATGTCCGGTGTACGCCCGCCACTCGGCGGATGCCGCTGTCTTCAGTCGTTCGAAAAAACTCATGATCTCGCCGGCTGCCTTTCGACGAGTGTCTTTGACTCGTTACCGGGTTATAGCTGAGGCGAAATGCAATGTCCGCCCTCACCATGAGAACTGACATTCGGCCGATACTTGAGGAAGGGAATTGTGGATGAGCATCGGACTGATCGCCTTGCTCGACGATATCGCAGCGATCGCGAAGGTGGCGGCGGCTTCCCTTGACGACATCGCCAGCCAGGCGGTTAAAGCGGGGGCCAAGGCGGCGGGTGTCGTCATCGACGATACCGCGGTCACGCCGGGCTACGTGATCGGGTTCGCCGCCAAGCGCGAACTGCCGATCGTGGGCAAGATTGCGGCGGGATCGCTGCGCAACAAGCTCCTGATCCTGCTTCCCGCGGCGTTGGCCCTGAGCTATTTCCTGCCTGCGGTGATCACGCCGCTGCTGATGTTTGGCGGGGCCTATCTCTGCTACGAAGGGGTGGAAAAACTGCTCGAAGCCGTGCTGCCCCATCATGCCCAGCAGCACGAAGCCCAACTCGGCACGGTCGCGCTGAACGCGCAAACCCTGGAGGACGAAAAAGTCGCAAGCGCGATCAAGACCGACTTTATCCTTTCGGCCGAGATCATGGCGATCACGCTGGCGGCACTTCCCGCCGGCAGCCTCCTCACACAGTCCCTGGTGCTGGCGCTGGTCGGGATCGGCATCACCGTCGCGGTCTATGGCATGGTCGCGCTGATCGTGAAGGCCGACGACGTCGGTTTGGCGCTGGCCACCAACGATGGCGCCTCGCCGTTTGGCGGCATCGGCCGGGCGCTCGGACGCAGTCTGGTTCGCGGCATGCCCGTGTTCCTGACTTTGCTCAGCGCCGTCGGCACCGCTGCCATGATCTGGGTTGGCGGCGGCATCGTGCTGCATGGCCTGGAGCTCTACGGCCCGCCTTCGATCGGACACGCCGTCCACGCCGCGACCGCGGCTGCGGGTCACGCGCTCCCGGCGGCCGCGGGCCTGCTCGAGTGGGTCGTTCATGCAGCCATCTCGGGGGTCATCGGCCTGTTGATCGGCGCGGCCTGTATCCCGATCATCGAATTCGTCGTTGCACCAGCGTGGAAGCGGCTGAAGGGATTCTTGCCGGGCGGTGCCGGCCGGAAGTAAACCACGAATCTGGTCGGCTTCTTAGCCCTGGCCGTCTTCCAGGCCATATTCGCGATAGATTGTCAGGGGATCGCGGTCGGGAAACAGCCGGCATTTGGCCTGCGCCAGATGCACGGTGACGGTACCTTGCTGGCAACCGGCGATCAGGAGCTTCCTGATATCCTCCATATGAGGCCGTGGCTGGCTCGCCGGCGGCAGCTGCTCCAGCGCCACCAGCGCGGTGGCGAGCGCTTCCGTGAGCACCCACTCGTCGTGGCCGGTAATTCCCTTTTTTGGCATCTGTACAGCCTCATTCCGGGGGTGCAGCCACCCACCAACTGCGTCCCTCCGAATGACGCCGCAAGCTCGCGCCTGAACGCGCGGACTACCGCTTATCGAACGGAATCAAATGGTGATATTCCTTCGGCACCTGGCTGCGATAGCGCGCCGGCACTGTGCCGCTGTCGATCGATTTATCGATCTCCTGCTGCCGGGTCATCTTTTTCGCGGCCTTCTTTTTCGCAGGCTTCGCGGGTTCGGTCGTTTCCGTTTTCGCAGCTGGCGCCGTGGCTGTAGCTGCGGCTGGCGGCGTGGTCGCTGCCGGTGGCGGGGCCGCCGGAACTGTCGCGGCCGGCGCCGCCCCGGTATTCGGCGCGGTCTGGGCCAGCCCGATACCGGCCGGCAAGGCCACCAACGCCATTGTCGCCGCCATCAAGGAAAGTCTCGACACAAAAGAAAGTAACGGCATGAAAACCTCCAATGCTGCCCGGCCTGCCAGCGTAATCTTGTGGCGCGGCGTCAGCAAGCGCACCTTCGCGCAACACAGCGTGACCCTCCCGGCCGGATGAGCTATCGGCGATCTGGCGGCAAGACCGGCTTTGCGCTTCCGTCGGACAGCTCCGCAGCATACCGGGCACGCAGTGCGGCGGCCGACGGATCGCGCTCGGGCATCGCGGTCAGACCGCGCGCCTTGCGAAGCCCGTTGATGAAGGTTCCACGTCGAAAACCGAGGTAAAACTTCGGCACCAGTTCACTCGGCGCCCAACCGAGATGCGCCGCCGCTCGCAGGCCAATCAGGGCCACCGATTTCGCAAGGCGCCTCCAGTGCGGTCGCTGTGGCGGCGCGCGGCAGCGGTCCAGCAGCAGCAGCCTCAGCTGCAGCGGCCGCTCGAACAGCGGTTCGAAAAAAGCATGTTCCGGCGCATCGGGCTTCACATAGGACAGCGGCCGCAAACCGGAGGACAGCAGCAGCACGGTCAAATGCGGCATGCAGCGGATGTCGAAGCCGCGATGCCAGATTCGAAACAGCCACTCTTGAGAACTTGTCGCGTAGCAATCGGACGCTGACAGTAACGGTCCAATCGCGCGGACAGCGCTTGCTTTGACCAGCAGCGTGGAAATCGGCCCCTCGGTAAGCACGGGGTCATAGCGGCCCGCACGCCCCTCTCCGGTCAGGAATGTGCGCCACGCATCTGCCGGACCGTCCGGCTGCGCCGGCGGCACCACGGTGGCGGAACGGGCAACTACGGCATCGGCGCCACACGCCTCGAGCCATTCGGTCGCCGCACGCAGATGATCGGGAAACCAGCAGTCATCCTGATTCAGGAACGCGATGTATTTTCCCCGCGCGCGGGCAATGCCGACATTGTTGGGGCCGGACTGTTCGCCCCAATTCCGGGCAAGATTGATATAGCGAATGCGCGGGTCGGCGAACGAGGCCACCAGTTCACCGGTCGCCTCGGCGCAACGATCGCCGACAACGATCAGCTCCCAGTCGGAAAACTCCTGCTTCAGGACGCTGCGGATCGCAAAGGCCAGCACCGCCGGCCGATTGTAAGTGGCGGCCACGATGGAAACCGCCGGCGGCGGCCCGGCGTCCTGCGGCGGAGCCGACGCGTCCGTCACAGCAGGCTCAGCGGGATATGCGGCGTATCCGGCGGCAACCGCCGGTGATCGGGGCCATAGCTGTAGGCGCGATCGACAATGTTCAGAATGAGCGAGGGCGTCGTCCCCAAGGCTCTCAATCCATGCCAGACACCCGGCGGCACCACCACCAGCAGCGGCCGCTCATGGCCGAACAAGCGTTGCCAGACTGACCCGAAGGTCGGCGAGGACTTGCGGCCATCGTAAAGCGCCAAACGAATTCGCCCGACGGCGCAGAACAGGCGATCGGTGGTTTGCACGTGCGCATGCCAGTCCGTCACCGTTTCCGGATCCAGCAGACTCTGGAACACCTGCCCGACCGCCCGCGCGTCCAGCCCCCATTCAGGGCGCCAGATTTCGGTCAACGTGCCGTGGGAGGTGGTTACCGGACGGATCTCCTTGCAGGTAACGCCATCGATCACGGGCTGGTCGACAAAATTCCAGTCCCGATCGACGGTTTGCCGGTCTGCCCCTCCTGATTGCATCCAATCGTCGGTCAGATTACCTCTCCGTTTTCGCTCGCAAGCCCAACCTACACCCAAACGCTCCCCGTGAGGAATCGGCGATCCATGCACGATGCCGGATCCGGCCGCCCCGAGCGCAACGTTGTCGCCGGCAAGGCCCCTCGCCCGCCCTGTTGATAACCCGGTGCTGCCCGCGCCCCCGGCGTGACAGACAGCGGCGACGTGTTATCGACGGGACGTCTTGCTCTGGACGGATCAAACACCATGCGGATTACCCTGGTCGGTTCTCGCCATTTCGGCGTGACGACACTGAACATGCTGCGCCAGCACGGCGTCGAGATCGCCGGCGTGGTGGTGGCTGATGCCGAGGACCGGCTCGCCGCCGCTGCCCGCGACGCCGGAATCCCAGTCACGGTGCAGTCCGATGCGAAACTGGTGGTCGCAGGCGAGATCGCAGCCGATACCGACCTGATCGTCACCGCGCACAGTCACGCGCGCATCGGCAGGGACGCGCTGGCGGCGGCAAAGCTTGGCGGGATCGGCTACCATCCCTCGCTGCTGCCCCGGCACCGCGGCATCGCGGCGGTCGAATGGACCATCCTGGAAGGCGACCCGATCGCCGGCGGCTCCGTCTACCACCTCGCCGACCGCATGGATGCCGGCGCGATCGCCGCCCAGGAATGGTGCTTCGTCAAGAAGGGCGAAACCGCGCGAGAGTTGTGGGAGCGCGCGCTGGCCCCCCTCGGCCAGAAGCTGCTGGGAGAGGTAATCGAATACGCCAAAACTCACAGATCGCTGCCTGCCAAGCCGCAGGACGAGCAATTCGCCACGAGCGCGCCGAATCTACCCAAGTAATATAATACCGACATTGCAGGTCGATTCAGGTCGATTGTCGTTCCCGGTCTGGAACCAAATCGGTCAACAAATGTTTGATTTGCAGGGAACATTTCGTGTTGCCGCGGCGCAGCAAACTTTGAACACATTCTCCCGGAATAAGCCGCGTCATCACATACATCGGGGATATGATTCATGCGCCTCACTCGCATTCGCAACGCCCTTCTTGCCTCCACCATTACCGCCGCGGGCGCTCTCGCTGCTGTCCCCGCCATGGCTGACAGCAATGCCTATGACGGGCTCTGGAGTGTCACCGTGGTGACGAAATCCGGCAGCTGCGAGCCGACGACAAGCTCGACGCTGGTCGTGACGGATGGCAGGGTTTCGGCCGGCGGCGCTGCGGTTTCCGGCAAGGTCGGGAAAGAGGGACTTGTACGAGTCTCGATCAATGGTGCATATGCGAACGGACAGCTCAGCGGCAAGACCGGTTCGGGGAAGTGGAATGGCTCGTCTGCAGGCGTACCGTGCAGTGGTCGATGGGAAGCGTCGCGGCAATAGGCCCGGTCCCACAGCAGAAATCTTCGCAAACGCGCGACGGCTGACATTCGCAGCCGTCGCGTTTTTGTTGGCCTGTATGGCCGGCACCGCGGGCTACGCGGAATCCGGAGCTTTCGCCGGGTTGGCCGGCAACTGGTCGGGTGGCGGCACCATCACGCTGGACGACGGTTCCATCGAGCGGGTGCGATGCCGCGCCACCTACGCCGTCCGCGCTGACGGCAACGCCATCAACCAGACCCTGACCTGCGCCAGCGACAGCTTCAAATTCAATCTTGCGAGCAACGTCATCGCCCAGGGCACGGCGCTTTCCGGGACCTGGAGTGAAAGCATTCGCAACGCCAGCGGCAACCTCGAAGGTCGCGGCGGCGGCGGCAGTTTTCAGGTGATCGCGAGCGGCCCCGGATTCACCGCGCATATCTCGTTGACGACGCGCGGCAACAAGCAATCGGTCGTCATCAAATCCGAAGGCGCATTCCGCGTCACATCGATTTCGCTGACCCGCTCCTGAGAGGTTGCGAAGCGATGCATCTCGTGTCCCGGACGCGGAGCAGCGCCTCATCAGCGCTGCTCCGCAGCGCCGGGACCCACACTTCGCGGCCGTGGGCCCCGGACCAGCAGCGCACCACGCCGCGAAGGGCGGCGCGCTGCGCAGCATCCGGGGCACGAAGACCCGCTCCTGAGCGCCGTCGCCGCGATCGGCTAGTCTAGCTGGTTTTGGGATTGGCCAACCGGTTGGCGGTTTCCGTCATGGTCTTGGCGACCAGCAGGGCCTGTTCCTTATTGAGCGCAAAATCCTGAACGCCCCTCTGCGTGGTCAGCGACAGCACCATGATATCGGGCTGCTCCTCGGGCCAGCCGGTGGCGAACGCGGTCACAAAATCTGCGGAGGTGGATCGTGTGGTCATCGAGAAATTTCTCCATGGCATTTTTGAGCGAAGTGGGCACCGGTTCGCTTAAAGAAAACGCATCAAAACAGAAGATTAGAGCCCGATTTTCATAAATCGGATCGAGATCTAGGCGTTCGGTACGAA
The DNA here is from genome assembly GCA_046590305.1 of Bradyrhizobium sp. Lineage (GTDB taxonomy): Bacteria > Pseudomonadota > Alphaproteobacteria > Rhizobiales > Xanthobacteraceae > Bradyrhizobium. Next base: position 3,001 of record JBKJUA010000073.1, on the reverse strand, counting down.
GGCGGTGACTTCGAGTTCGACCTTGGCGCGGGTATCGACCAGGCCTGAAACGTAGAGCAACGTCGAGGGCGGGAAGTTGCGCCCAAGTGTCTCCTTCCAGGCGGCGCCGATGCCGGCGCCCGCGGCCTGGTATTCCTCGCGGCTGGTCAGGTACCAGGTGAGCCGGACGATATGCTCAGGGCCGGCTCCGGCCTCGCCGAGCAGCTTGATGATCCGGCGCAGTGCGGTGCCAGTTTGCGCGGCCATATCGGGCGCATAGTCGCCCTTTTCATCACCGCCGGTCTGACCGGCCAGTACGATCCAGCGGCCTGGACCATCGACCGCGACGCCATGCGAAAAGCCGCGCGGCTTTGACCATTCGGCCGGTTGCAAGGTGAGCATGACTGGTTCCTCCGGAAGTGATTTCCGCAGTTCCTTAGCATTGATCGCGCGGGCTCTCCCACCCCGAATTTTGGCGCGGCGCAGCGCAGCCCCGGCATATTTGCGCGTTGCAAATCGGATCGGGGTCGCCGATACCGGCCTGCCCTCCTCGTATCTACGCGCCGCACCCGGCGCGGCAGGCCTGGCACTCAGCTCAAGATGGACCGAACACCTTCCATACCAAGGGCCGCGCTGTGGATGGCGGGCTGGCTCGCTCTGATGCTGATCATAACGGTGGCCGGCCGCGAGACCACGCGCGAACTGAACGTCTTTCAGATCATGGAAGTGCGCTCGCTCCTCGGCTTCTGCATGCTGTACCCGCTGATCCACATGAACGGCGGCTTTGCGGCGATGAAGACCGCGCGGCCGCTGCAGCATGTCTCGCGCAATCTCATTCATTATGGCGCGCAGCTCGGCTGGTTCTTCGCGCTGACCCTGATTCCGCTTGGTCAGGTGGTATCGATCGAATTTACCATGCCGATCTGGACCGCGATCCTGGCCGCAGCCTTTCTCGGCGAACGCATGACGGTGTGGAAAATTGCGGCCATCGTGCTCGGGATTATCGGCGTCATCGTCATCGTTCGTCCCTCGACCGGCGAGGTCAATCCGGGCCAGTTGATCGCGCTGGCCGCCGCGGTCGGGTTCGGCATCTCCATCGCCATGGTGAAGTCGCTGACCCGCACCGAAAATACCCTGACGATCATCTTCTGGATGCTGGTGGTGCAGTCGGTCGCCGGATTTTTTCCAGCTATCTATGTCTGGGTTTGGCCATCGGCCTGGGCCTGGGGCTGGATCGTGGTGATCGCATTCTGCGGCACGTTTTCCCATTACTGCATGGCGCGCGCGATGCTGTATGCCGATGCGACGGTGGTGATCCCGATGGACTTCCTTCGGGTTCCCCTGAGCGCCGCGGCCGGCTGGTTGATCTATTCGGAGCGGCTGGACATGTTCACGGTGCTCGGCGCGGCGCTGATTCTCACCGGCAATCTGTTGAACCTCAAAACAGCGGCTCCGGCGCGAGCCCAAGCCTGACCGGCAAACGAGGCCGGCCAATTCTGCTGACCGATTTGCATGGTCCATCTTTCCCGGGATATTCGCGCCTGACTGTGATCTAGATCACTTAAAACTGCCGGCCCGCCGGCTATTGCGGTCAATCCGCGACGGGGCAGCTCAATTCAGACAACGGCCTGATTTTCGACACGATGCGTGGCTTTTTCGTGTAGTCTGTTGCAATGCGTTGCTCCCATAGTCGCGCGATTCCACCGGGGGATTTCAAATGCGCTACCTCACCATATTTCTTTCCCTGATTTGCATGGCGTTTACCGCCCATTCGGCCAAGGCCGACCGGCGAGTTGCCTTTGTCGTCGGCAACGGCGCCTACAAGAATGTTCAGCCGCTCCCCAACCCCGCGATCGACGCCAAGTCGATAGCGGGCGTGCTTCGCAATGTGGGCTTCGAAGTTGTCGAAGGCACCAACCTCACCCGCGATAAGATGACCGAGCGGCTGCTCGAGTTCGGCAAGAAGGCGCAGGGCGCCGATGTCGCGGTGTTCTTCTACGCCGGCCACGGCATCGCCATCGGCGGCGTGAACTATCTGTTGCCGATCGACGCCGACATCAAATCGGAAATGGACGTCAAGCTCGGCGCCGCCATCAACATCGATCTGACGCTCGACCAGACCATGGGCGACGCCAAGGTCAAGCTGGTGTTCCTCGATGCCTGCCGCGACAATCCGTTTGCCGCCAAGATCAAGGCCAATGCCGGGGCGACCCGCAGTGTGTCAGTGCAAACCGGCCTTGCGGAAATGAAGTCCGGCGAAGGCACCCTGATCGCCTTCGCTACCGGTCCCGGGCAAACCGCGCTCGACGGCAAGGAAGGCGCCAACAGCCCGTTCACGCGCGCGCTGATGGCCAACATCGCGACCCCCGGCATGGAGATCCAGCAGGCGATGACCAAGGTCCGCGCCCAGGTCAATGAGGAGACCAACAAGGGCCAGCTGCCGTGGGGCCACACCAACCTGATCGGCACGGTTTATCTCAACCAGGCCGCCGCCCCGCCCTCGACGGCGATTGCCGCTGCGCCGGCCGGCCCAGTTGCGACGTCGCAGGGTTCGGAGGTCGAAGTCGAGTTCTGGCGTTCGGTCCGGGAATCCAACAAGGCCGAAGAACTCAACGCCTATCTCGCCACCTACCCCAACGGCCAGTTCCGCTCGCTGGCGCAGGCCCGGATCGCCTCGCTGCAGGATGGCGCTTCGGCGAACGCCACCCGCAACCTGACCACCGGGATCGACCCCAAGACGTTTGACGCGGAAGCCAACCAGACCACGGAAGACCAGATCGGGCTCGACAAGGGCCAACGCCGCGACGTGCAGCGCCGTCTCAACGGTCTCGGTTTCGACACCAAGGTGACCGGCACGTTCAACGAGTCGACGCGCTCGGTGATCGCGCGCTGGCAGGCCGCGCGCGGCTATCCGAAGAGCGGATACCTCAACAAGTTTCAGCACAAGGCGCTGTTGACGGAAATCGTCGCGACCGCGCCAACCGCCTCGAGCGACGACCGGGAAGAGAAAAAGCCGGCGCGC
>JBKJUA010000043.1:0-5590 GCA_046590305.1 Bradyrhizobium sp. | reverse complement strand
TCGCGAATTGATTATACTATATAACAAATTCCGCAAGACGGGATAACAAGGCGGCATAAAAAAGAAGCGGCATGGAAAGACTAAAAGGGAGGGATGCGATGGCGCAGGAAGCCTTCGTGACCGATTTCTGGAAACACGCCAACCTGCGCAAGATGTGGGACGACATCGTTCCCGGCGTGCCGCGCAACACCATTCCCTACACGCTGACCAAGGCGGCGATCGAACTCTACTGCCAATCGGTCGGCGAGGATCATCCAATCTATTTCGACGAGGCCTACGCCAGAACCACGCGCTATGGCGGGCTGATCGCGCCGCCGTCGATCCACATCCTCCTGATGTTTTCCTGCACCCCGGCGGACGACTGGATGCGCTCGCCGGGCACCGTCAATGCCGGGCAATCCTGGAGCTACAACATTCCGGCGCGTCCCGGCGACGTTATCCGGCTTGAGGCCCGCGCGCTCGACAAGTTCATCAAGCGCGAACGGCTGTTCGTGGTGCACGACAATGTCTTCTTCAACCAGCATGGCGACGTGATCTGCTCCGGCCGCGGCTGGACCATCCGGCCGGAATGAAGCGAGGAAATCATGACCATGACGTTTGAAAACCTCGGTGAAGGCGACAGCATCGACGGACCGACATTCGAAGTGAGCCGCGAATCGATCCGGCTGTTCTGCGACGGCTCGCTCGACTACAACCCGCTGCATCTCGACGACGAGTACATGAAGGGCAGCTTCGGCAAGACCAATTTCGGCGGCATCATCATGCATGGCATGAACAATTTCGGGCTGATCTCGCGCATGATCACCGACTGGGCCTATCCCGCCGGAGCCATCCATCGCCGGCTGGAAACCCGCTGGGTCAAGCCGGTGAAGCCCGGCGACACCATCCAGCCGACGGGAATCGTGAAGTCGAAGCAGGTCACCGCCAATTCGCGCTGGGTCCTGATCGACGTCATGGTAAAGAACCAGTTGGGCGAGAAGGTCGCAACCGGCGAGGCGATGGTGGAGTTTCCGAACTGATGTGGCGGCGTGAGGCGGGGTTCGCTTCGCACACATCCAGACGTTCCCAACAAGCCGCAACGTCTGGTCGCAAAGCCACCAATGCGCTGAATTTACTTCCGCTTGCAGCGGCATCGCGGACATGTTCGGACTTGCTACCGTTGCGACTCTGCCGCGACCCGAAGAGACCTTCGAGAACGCTTCCAAATTCCTTGTCCAGAGGGACCGAAGGGTCAATAGCACTGCCATGATGCGGTGGTTCCGGTAAAGGACCGAAAGTCGTATAGTGCCTTCCGTTCTTGCCATATGAGCCAGAGGGAGGAAATCCATGCGGAAGTCTCCATTCGGTATCGCCGTCGCGGCTTTTTTCCTGTCAATGTCTCAACCTCTGGTTGCGCAAGACGATGTGGATCAGCGGCTCGGTAACGTGCACTTCAAGACCTCCTGCAACGATGTGGCGCAGCGTCGATTCGATCGCGGGATGCGCTATCAGCACTCCTATTGGTACACCAACGCCAGGGAGGTGTTTGAGGAGGTCATCAAGGCTGACGCCACATGCGCTATGGGATATTGGGGCATCGCGCTCACGCTGATGGACAATCCGCACGCCGCAATCCCGCGGCCGAACCTCGCGCCCGGCCTCGCCGCGATCGCGAAAGCCAGGGAAACAGGGGCCAAGACCGAGCGCGAACGCGACTACATCGACGCGCTAATGGTGATGTACGCCGACTACGACAATATACCCCACGCCCAGCGCATGCGCGCGCTGCGCGACAGACAGGCGCAGATCGCAGCGAAATATCCAGACGACGACGAGGCTCAGATTGCCTATGCCATCACGCTCAACACGTCGGCCGACCTGAGCGACAAGACTTACGCACAGCAGGCCAAAGGCGCCGCAATTCTGGAGCCGATGTCCATACGGCTGCCGCGGCATCCGGGCGTGACGCACTACCTGATCCACCTCTACGACTATCCGGCGACCGCGCAAAAAGGCCTCGACGCCGCCAACCGCTACGCCAAGATCGCTCCGGCCGCGCCGCACGCCCAGCACATGCCGTCGCACATTTACACCCGCGTCGGTTATTGGAAGGAATCGATCGCCTCCAACGTCGCTTCCGTGGAAGCAGCGAAGGCCGAGAAATCCGTGGGCAATTACCTGCACGCGCAGGATTACATGGTTTATGCTCACCTTCAGCTCGCCCAGGACCAGCAGGCGCGCGCCGTCGTAGACGACATGATGAGGGAGACCGGCTTCAAGGCGACGGTTGCCGCCGCTGACTACGCTCTAGCGGCTTCGCCGGCCCGTTATGCAATCGACCGCGGCGACTGGGACGCTGCCTCGCAACTATCTGTCAGGCCGAGTGGCCTAAGCTTCGCGATGGCGATCTCGCACTTCGCCCGCTCGCTCGGCGCAGCGCGCTCTGGCAAGTCGGAAGCCGCCAAGGCCGACATCCAAAAGCTCGCAGAATTGCGCGACAAGTTGCGCGAAGCGAAGGATAACTATTGGTCGGAGATCGTCGACATCCAGCGTCAGGTAGCGGTTGCCTGGCTGCTTCACTCAGAGGGCAAGTACGATGAGGCTCTCAAGGCCATGGGCGCTGCGGCGGACGCCGAGGACAAGACCGAGAAGCATGTGGTCACGCCGGGCCCGCTTGCGCCGGCGCGCGAACTGTACGGCTTCATGCTGCTCGACCGTAGCATGGCCAGGGAGGCGCTGGCTGCCTTTGAAGCCACCAAGGCCAAGGAGCCGAATCGCTTTCAGGGCTACGCAGGCGCTGCCAGGGCGGCCGACACGCTCGGCGACAAGGCCGCTGCGCGACAAAACTATCAGCAACTGATGGCGCTGACGGCGAACGCTGACACGGAGCGGCCAGAGGTTGCGGCGGCGAAGAAGTATCTCGCCAGCAACTAGCTAGCGCAATTGGCAACGAAGGCGGTGTTGCAATGAGGAGGGCAGCCGGTATCGCCGTCGCCGCAGCCTCGCTGGGGAGCATACTAGCGATGGCGTTGGCATGGTTCGTTCTCGCACCGCACGCGGCCGCAACTGCGACCGTGCCGCTATGGACCGAGGTGACTTGGCCCTTCCCCGCCGATCAATGGAGCAAGGGAAAGGCGTTCCGCTGCAAGGCGGCGGACTGCGGTGCCGAGGTGAGCATTTATCTGCGCGCTAAGATAGGTTTCTGCAATTGCGCGACTGGCGTGGCCGACGACGAAGATGTGGATCGCATGGGGGATCTTGTTCTCGTCGGCGGAGCTTCGCCGCTCGGCACCGGTCGTCCGATCAGTATTGCGTGGATGAAAGGTCGTAGCCGCGCCTACACGCTCAACGGTCGAAATCCGCACGGCAAGACGGTGATATCCGTCGTTTTTAACGAACGCTGCGACATGATCGTAGCGACTGCCGTCGTCGGCCACGAACGATTGGCGGCTATCGAGCCCGGCGTGATCGAGTTTCTCAATGGCAATACGGTGATGCGCTGGGCCGAGATCACGCTGGGCCTCTAGTCTGGCTCCTGTGAGGTGTCCGAGATGAACGAAGTGCCCGGCCCAGAGCGCAGACTGGCGGCGGTCGTCGCTGCCGACATGGTCGGGTACAGTCGCCTGATGGAGGTCGACGAGACGGGCACGCTGGCACGCCTCAAGACCCATCGGATCGAGCTAATCGATCCGGCTATCGCGAAGAATCGCGGTCGGCTGATCAAGACCACCGGCGACGGCATGCTGGTCGAGTTCCGCAGCGTAGTTGACGCGGTGTTGTGCGCTGCGGAGATTCAACGCCGGATGGCGCGGCGGAATACTGACGTCTCGCCGGGACGATGGATGCAATTCCGCATCGGCATCAATTTGGGCGACGTTATCGTCGAGGAAGACGATATCTTTGGCGACGGTGTCAACGTGGCGGCACGCCTCGAAATGCTCGCCGAACCGGGCGGCATCTGTATCTCGGGTGCGGTGCGCGACCAGGTAGGAGACCGAATAAACGGCATTGCATTCGAGGATCTTGGTCATCAGAGCGTCAAGAATATCGAGCGTCCTATCCGCGTCTTTCGCGTCCGGCTTGAGCCAAATGAAGCCGCTTTGCCGGAAGTCGCGGATGACGCCAGGTCGACCACAAAGCTTGCCAAGAAGCCGTCTATCGCCGTGCTACCGCTCGCCAACATGAGTGGCGATCCGGAGCAGGAGTTCTTCGCGGACGGCCTCACCGAGGACATTATCACGGAGCTGTCTCGCTTTCGCGATCTGCTCGTCATCTCCCGCAATTCGACCTTTGTACACAAGGGCAAGGCAGTGAAGGTGCAGGAGGTTGCGCGCGAATTTGGCGTCGATTATGTGCTGGAAGGAAGCGTGCGAAAGGCAGGCGATCGTATCCGCGTCACCGTGCAGCTGATCGACGGAGAAACCGACCGGCATATTTGGGCAGAACGCTACGACCGCAAGCTTGAGGATATCTTCGCGATCCAGGACGAGATGACCCGCGCTATTGCCGCGACGCTTCCCGGTCGCGTCGAGGCCGCCACGCAGGACCGTGCGAAGCGGAAGACGACCGACAATATGGCTGCGTACGAATGCGTACTGACCGCCAAGGTCCTGCACCACCGCTCTATTCGGGAGGATAATGCCGAAGCGCTGCGCCTGCTCGATCGGGCCCTTGAGCTCGATCCCAACTATGCTCACGCTCACGCCTGGAAGGGATGCGTGCTGGGCCAAATGTGGACTTATGGGTGGTGCGCAGATCCGGATGCCACGTTCCAGCAGATCGGCGCGGAGCTCGAGACGGCGCTGGTGCTGGATGACAATGATAGCGACGTGCATCGGATCCTGGCCGCACTGAACCTGGCGCGCAAGGATCATGACAAGGCTGCCTACCATCAGGAACGAGCGCTCGCGCTCAACCCCAATTACGACCTTGTTGTGGTACAGCAAGGTGAACTTTTGACTTGGCTGGGGCGACCGGAGGAAGGTATCGACTGGATCAAAAAAGCGATGCGCCTTAACCCCTACCATCCGGAGCGCTTCTGGAGCCATCTCGGGCGGGCCTTCTATTGTGCAGAGAAGTACGCAGAAGCCGCCGAGGCCTTTTCGCGGATCACGCGGCCTGACTACTCGCATCATGCCTTTCTCGCCGCTACATTCGCGCAGATGGGCAATTCCGTCGCGGCTGCCGCGCACGCCGCAGAGGTCCTGAAGCGCGAAACAAAATTTTCGGTGGCTACCTATCTTGCAGCTCAGCACTACAAGCGCGATGCCGACCGCAAACGCCACGAGGCTGGCCTCCTCCAGGCCGGCCTGCCGGCCTGACCCGAAGAAAGCCAGGCGCGCGAAACGTCCTCGCGCCCCATCCGCCAACGGCCGCCTGGCGGCGCTATGAGCGGTCTTGAAGTCGCGCAATGTTAAGTTAATGCCGGTGATTTGCCCGACGTGTCAAAATGTTTTCGCGGGCAAAGCGTCCATCCCGGCAACCCCCGGCTTACTGTACATGGGGTTGTTTTCGATATTTTTGCTTTGGCGCCCCTCGGCCTCGCGGACGGGCCGCTAATCGACCGGAACGCCGTCCGATCCGCGCGTGACCAGCCTGGCGGCGCCGCGTC
>JBKJUA010000409.1:0-6787 GCA_046590305.1 Bradyrhizobium sp. | reverse complement strand
CCAAGTCCGACGCCGACGGTGATCAATTCCAGTTTCTCGGCCGGCTCCACCGTGACCAACCTCGGCAGCAATTTTCTCGAGCGCCTGGGCAACCAGGCGACGTCGGGCTTCGACAAGGCGATGCGAAGCAATCCCGGCGGTGCCGGCGCTTCCGAGAACACGGAAGCGCCCCGGTTTCGCAGCTGGGCAGAGGGTTATGGACTTAACGCGACGACCGGTCCGCTCGGATATTTCGTCGGCGATCGCCGCCGCACCTTTGGCGGCGTGGCGGGGGTAGGGGCGCGCATCGCCCCCGGCGTCAATGTCGGTGTCTCCGTCGATCAAAGCCACACCGCCATCGACATTCCCCTGGCGCTGCAATCGGCAAAGCTCGACCTCACCCAATTCGGGTTCAACGCTTCGGTCGACAAGGGACCGTGGACCTGGGCGGTGGCGCTGGTTCAGGGCTTCGGCAAGGTCAATTCCAGCCGCGACACCGGATTCGGCTTTGCTACGGCCGGTTACAACGCCCGCCTCGGCGGCGCGCTGACCGAGCTCAGCTATTACTGGAGCCTCGACCAGAGCCGCATCGTGCCGAAGGTCGCGTTCGAATATGTGCGCGCCTCGACCGGTTCGCTGCAGGAGATCGGCGGTCTCGATCCTGTGATGGCGTCAGGCGCCACCGCGGAGCGCGCGCGGATCCTGATCGGGGCGGAAGTCGGGCGCTACTGGATTTTCGATCGGAAGATTTTCGACATCTCGGCCTACGGCAAGCTGGTCGACAATGTCGCGCAGAATTTCAGCGCGGTCACGGTCAGCCTCGGCGCCCAGAGCATCATCGTGCAGGGGATCGGCGAAAGCCGCTACGGCGCCGACGCCGGCGCGTCGGCTTCACTCAGCCTGAGCAACACCGCGCGCCTCTATCTCAATTATGACGCCAAGTACCGCGCCGCGATGCAGTCGCACCAGGGCACGTTCGGCCTCGAGCTCAAATGGTAGATTTCGATGGCGCGGCGCTCGCGCCCGGTCAGGCCGGCCCCGCGGCCACATATCCCTGAAGCCCGAAATTGCCGCGTGCCGTCGCCATCAGCGGCACGAGGTCATCAGGATGGATGAACTCGTCCTTGAAACAGGGATAGGTCTTCGGGTCGAAAATCTTCTTCAGCCAGTCGATGACGATCTTGTGGCGATCGGAGTTGCGAAACTCCTTGTGGTAGGTGAGCCAAAGATCGGCGTGGTGGCGGACGCCGAGATCGACGGGGACGAGGTCCGCTCCCAATGCGACGGACGATGTCGGCAGGAAACCCATTCCGGCGCCGCGCTCCACCGCGTAGAGAACGCCGATGCTCGAATTGGTCTTGATGCCGACAATGCCTTCCAGCGACGTCAGTCCCAGCACCCTTGCATAGGCGGAATCGTCGACCTGCGGCGCGTGCTGGATCACCAGCCGGTGGTTCCTGATTTCGGCGAGCGTGGGCACGCCGTGCAGCTTGCGATAGCCTTCCGAAACGAAGCCATAGATGTGAAGCCGGCCGAGCTTGGTGACGATCAGGTCGGGGTTGGTCGGCCGCTCGAGCTGGATGGCGATGTCGGCCTCCAGCCGGGCGACGTCGGCTTGCTCCATCGCGCAGCGCAGATCGACGGTGATCTTGCGGTAGGTTCTCTGGAAGTCGATCAGCCGGGGAAGGATCCAGAAATTACCGGGGCCCTCGGTGACGGCGACGCGGACCGTGCCGGTGGTATCGTCGGTCTGTGCCGCGCGCCGGAAAATATTGAAGGCGTGACGTTCCATTTCCATCACGTCGCCGATCATGGCCGCGCCCTCCGGGCTCAGCGTCAGGCCGCTCTGGTCGCGCAGGAATAATTTGCAGCCGATCGACTCTTCGAGCCGGTCGATCCGGCGCATCAGCGTGGTGCTGGTGAGGCCAAGTCCCTCTGCCGCATTGCGAAAGCTCTTGTATCTCACGCACGCCAGAAACGATCGCAGGTCATCCCAGGACGCATTCAGAACTTCATCATGGCGGTGCTGCGTCATCGCAGCACCCCGGTGCAATAGTTGCTGCATACCCGAAATCCCTGCCCGGTATGGTACTCACCCAGAGGCAGGAGCGACGATAGATGCGCGACCCGGTTATGGAAAGGGCCACTTTGGCCGCAAAACGCGATTTCGACCTGCTGCCCAGGAGCGCGGAAATCACCGTTCAACCCGCGCGGCGTTGCGATCTTGGTGCGCTTTCCGACATGGCGAACCGGCTGGTGCCCGGAGTTCAAATTACGGAACCGGACCTCGAGAGATATTACAGCTTCGATCCCGGCAGCATTCTGACATTTTGTCGAAAAGACAAATTGCTGGGAGCGGTGGCGTTTCTCTATCTCAACGACCGGGGGCACGACGCTCTCATTCGCAACGACATGAATTTGACGCATCCGGACATTGGACTGCTCGCCGGTTCCTCCGAGCCGGTGTCGGCGATTTACGTGTGGGCGATCGCCGGGCTGGGCAGGGCGATGGCGGGACTGGGCAACGTGTCGACACATCTGTCCCAGCCGAGGCTGGCGCCGGCCGATCTCTACGCCCAGCCCTCCAGCGCCGACGGGCGCAATCTGATGATCGCGATCGGCTTCGAACCGATCCCGAGCTACCAGCACGAACTCTGGCGCTACCAGCGCCCCTGGAACCGTGTCCCGTTGAACGCGCCAACAGCCCAACCGGCGAGGAGCTTTGCAGATGCACGGCACTAACATTCCAGCTTCCATCAAGACGCCATCGCGCTCGATCACGGTTCGCATCGCGCGCGACCCCAACGACCTGATGCTGGTGACCGCGATCCGGTCGGCGGTTTACCTCGCCGAGCAGGATTGCCCGATCGAGGAGGAATTCGACGGCAACGATCTGGTGGCGGCGCACTTCCTCGGATTTGTCGGCACCGAGCCGGCCGGCTGCCTGCGGGTGCGGTTTTTCGGCGAGTTCGCCAAGGTCGAGCGCCTTGCCGTGCGCCACCAGTTCCGGCGCTCGCGCGTGTCGTTCAAGCTGGTGCAGGCCAGCGTCGACTACGTCAAACGGAAGGGATTCAAGAAGATCTACGGCCAGGCGCAGGACCGGCTGGTGGACTTCTGGGCGCATTTCGGCGCCAAGCCACTCGGCCACAATCGCAAGATCACCTTTTCCGATTTTTCATATACTGAAATGGTGCTCGACATCGAACCCGGCGCCGACGCCATCACGCTGGACAGCGATCCCTATGTGATCATCCGGCCGGAGGGCGACTGGGACAGGCCCGGCGTGCTCGACGCGTCAGCCGGGCGCGCCGTGACCTCGCCGCTGCGCACGGTGTGAGGATGAGCAACCCCAGACTGGCGGTCTCGATCTACGACGATCCGCCGATCCTGGTCTGCGCCGATCTGCAGACCGAGTATCTCATGGAAGGCCGCCGTCACGTCATCGCCGACGCCGAGGCGATCACGGCGCGATGTCGCGAATTGATGACGCTGTGGCGCGGCAACCTCTGGCCGATCATCCACCTGAAGCGAATTGCCCAGGCCGCGTGGTTCAATCCGGCATCGAACCTGACGGACTGGATCGCCGAGTTGAAGCCGAGGCCCGGAGAGCTCGCGTTCGAGCATCCGCTGCCTTCGGCCTACAGCTCGTCGCGGTTCGCCGAGTATATGGCGAACATGAAGAACATGCGCTGCGTGCTATCAGGGTTTTCGCTCGATGAAACCATTCTGTCGACCGTGGTCGACGGGTTTCACCGCAGCCACCGCTATCAGGTGGTCAGCGATGCCGTGGCCTGCCGGCGCGCGGGGATCGGCGATGCGGCATCCTACAAGCTGGCGGTCGTCAATGTGATCGGCAATTTCGCCGGCGTCGTCGGGAGCGCCGACCTGATCGAAGCCAATACGGTCGTTTCGGTGTGATCAGGGGCCGTGGCTAGGCGCGATCGACCCGGATAACGCGCCCCTTCTCGATCGCCAGCGCCAGCCGGCCCTGCTTCAGCGCCAGCGCCGCTTCGCCGAACAATTCGCGGCGCCAGCCATGCAGCGCGCCGACGTCGGCGTTATCGTCCGCCGCGATCTGTTCCAGATCGTCGACGGTGGCGATGACCTTGCTGGCAACGGCGTGACGCTCCGAGGTCATGCGCAGCAGGACCTTCAACAGCTCGACGATCGCTCCGCCATTTGAATTGCCGCGCGGCTTGTCGAGTTTCGGCAACGAGGCCGGATCGCGCGCCAGCCCGCGCTGCACGGCGGCGACGATGTCGGCACCCCATTTGGAGCGGTCAAAACCCTTCGGCAACGAGCGCAGATTGGCCAGACGTTCGAGGCTGCTCGGCGCATGGGTGGCGATGTCGCCGACCGCATCGTCCTTCAGCACGCGGCTACGCGGCACGTCGCGGCTCTGCGCCTCCTGTTCGCGCCAGGCCGCGACCTCCATCAGCACCGCCAGCTCCTTCGGCTTGCGGACCCGCGTCTTGAGCCGCTCCCAGGCGCGTTCGGGGTGGAAGTCGTAGGTCTTCGGCGAGGTCAGGACCTCCATTTCCTCGCTTACCCACTCGCTGCGGCCGCGCTTCTTGAGATCGGCATCGAGGGCCGCGAACACGTCGCGCAGATGGGTGACGTCGGAAACCGCGTAATGCATCTGCTCTGCGCTGAGCGGCCGGCGCGACCAGTCGGTAAAGCGGTGGGTCTTGTCCGGGCGGTGGCCGGCGATGCGCTCGACCAGCTGGTCATAGGCAATGGAATCGCCGTAGCCGAGCACCATGGCCGCCACCTGGGTGTCGAAAATCGGGTGCGGAATGGTGCCGGACTGGTGCCAGACGATCTCGATGTCCTGCCGTGCCGCGTGGAACACCTTCAGGACCTTCTCGTCGCCCATCAGCTCGAAGAACGGCTTGAGGTCGATCCCTTGGGCCAGCGTATCGATCACGACCGCTTCTTCTGCGCTCGCCATCTGCACCACGCAGAGCAGGGGATAGTAGGTGGTCTCCCGCAGAAACTCGGTATCGACGGTAATGACCGGGTGTTTCGCGAGCCGGCCGCATACCGCGGCAAGGTCGGAGGTGGTGGTAATCAGATCCATGAACGGTCCATAACGCTTTTGAGACGCGTTCGGCCGAAAGCGCTGATATGTCAAGGGTCTTGCGGCGAATTCAGGCCTTGCATTCTGGCCCGGCCGGGATTTTTCGGCAGGGACTCAATGGCCGCCGGGACCCGCCTGCGGGCGGCCCGGTCCATGCATCGGTCCAAATTGCTCGTCAGTAGTCGCGGACGTGGCGCGAGCGCCGTCGCTGCGATGGGGTGGCCAACACGATGATGCAGAGCGCCAGCATCGCCAATCCCATGAACTCAAATACCAAGATGTCCAACACGATAAGTTCCCCCAGCCAAGCCGTTAGAATTGTCGGGAACCCATTGACCGTTTGTTAATTCCTGAGGCCGGGGAACCCGAGCCTGATGCGATGTTTAACGGAAAGTTAGCGCCTCACGTCCCGCAAAACGTCTGCAGCACACACTGGTGCGGCTCGGGCGGATCGGCGTAATCAGCAAAATCAGGCTGGTCCTGATACGGCTTTGCCAGCACCGCCAGCAGCTTTTCGAACGGCGCGAAATCGTCGCGGTTCACGGCGGCTTCGATCACCGCTTCGATCAGGTGATTCCTCGGTATGAAGGCGGGGTTGACCGACCGCATCTCGGCCTGCCGCTCGGCGGGTGTCTGCGTCTCGCCGGAGATACGTTGCCGCCAGCGCGCGGCCCATTCGTCAAAGGCTGATGGATCGGCGAATAATTGCCGGACTTCGGTATCGCCGTCGGGATCGAGTGCAGCGTCGCTCAGGCGCCGGAAGGCCAGGGTGAAGTCGGCCTGGTTCTTCGCCATCGCATCCAGCAGGCCCTGCACCAGCGCCTCGTCGCCGTCGCGCGCCGTGAACAGGCCGATCTTCTGGCGCAAGCCCGACTGATAGGCTGAGGTGAAACGTTCCGCGAAATCGCCGAGGATGATCTGGGCTTCCTCGATCGCCCTATCCTTGTCGTCCGACAACAGCGGCAGCAGGCATTCCGCGAGGCGCGTCAGGTTCCAGAGCGCGATCCGCGGCTGGTTGGCGTAGGCGTAACGGCCTTGTTGGTCGATCGAGCTGAAGACTTTTGCGGGGTCGTAGTGATCCATGAACGCGCAGGGGCCGTAATCGATGGTCTCGCCCGCAACGGAGGAATTGTCGGTGTTCATGACGCCATGGATGAATCCGACCAGCAGCCAGCGCGCCACCAGATCGGCCTGCCGCGCGATTACGGCTTCGAGCAGCGCGCGGTAGGGTCGTTCGGCATCGGCGGCGTGCGGGTAGTGCCTGGCGATGACGTGATCGGCCAGCCGCCGCACGCCATCGGTGTCGCTGCGCGCCGCGAAATACTGGAAGGTGCCGACGCGAATGTGGCTGGAGGCGACGCGGGTCAGCACGGCGCCCGGCAATGGCGTCTCGCGCATCACGTTTTCGCCCGTGATGACGGCGGCGAGCGAGCGCGTGGTGGGAATACCGAGCGCCGCCATCGCCTCGCTCACGATGTATTCGCGCAGCACGGGGCCCAGCGCCGCGCGGCCGTCGCCGCGGCGCGAAAACGGCGTCGGGCCGGAGCCCTTGAGCTGAATGTCGCGGCGCACGCCATCAGCGTCGATGACTTCACCTAGCAAAATCGCGCGGCCGTCCCCGAGTTGGGGCACGAAATGGCCGAACTGGTGGCCGGCATAGGCCATCGCGATCGGGTCGGCGCCCTCGGGGACCCGCTTGCCCGCCAGGATCTCGGCGCCCTCGGGGCT
>JBKJUA010000262.1:0-20217 GCA_046590305.1 Bradyrhizobium sp. | reverse complement strand
TGACCAGAGCGCCGGAAGCGGATGGCGAAATCGTATGGTCCTGACACCCCCGACGTCGGTGTCAAGCTTGCGGTCATTCCCGCAGGTGACGGTGGCAATAGAGCAGGGCTCACCGGGGAGATCACGTATAAGCCGTAAACCATTGCGCGGGGAGTGCCGGGTGATTCCGGTGTGACCTGACTAACGCGTGTGCGTTCTACCCACTACCGCTGCACACGCGGATATCGGGCGCATCGGGCGCCCGGCCTCCCCGCGCCCTCTGATAGGAGAGGGCGGGAAGTTACCAGCAAACCTCGGGCGAATGGCGCCGCGAGATCGCGAAATCATGTGTGTGTGCTGTTTGAAAGTCGAATTCGCAGGATGGAAAGGCGCCTCCTGGTACGCTCATCCTTCCCCTAAACCGTCGCGCTTTTCAGCGCCGCGTCGATCATCTTGGCCAGGGTTTCGAGCTGGAAGGGTTTTTGCAGCGCCGGGCGGTCGCGATATTCTTCCGGGAGCCCCGACGAGCCATAGCCGGTCGCGAAGATGAACGGGCGGTTGCGCGCCTTGATCACTTCGGCAACCGGCGAAATCACCTTGCCGTTGACGTTGACGTCGAGAATGGCGAGATCGAAATCGGTGGATTGCGCCAGCCTGATCGCCTCGTTGATCTCGCCGGCCTCGGCCGCGACGCTGAAGCCAAGCTCCTCCAGCATGTCGGCGACCATCATCCTGATCATGACCTCGTCCTCGACGAGAAACACTGAACCCCGCGGCAGCCGCGCCTCCGTCATGATGATGTCCTTGCCGCCCCACCGTAAAGATCGCAAATAACGCTATCAGGTGCAATATGAACGTGTCCCGCACAGCCGCGTCGTTGCGGGCCAGGGCAGGTTGATTACCAGACAATCAACGCCAAGGTATCACGCCGGGTTCCCCGGAGGGAACCTGAATTGGCAGAGAAACTTGCGTTTGATATTGCATCGAACTGTCCGGCCGAGGCGCGCTAGGGTGTCTCGGTAGAGTTTTGCGAGACCGACATGACCGCCGTTCAAAATCCGCCGGAAAAGATGATGTTTCAGCTCAACCTGCGGCGGCGGGGGATCAGCGATCAGGCGGTGCTGCGCGCCATGGAGGCGATTCCGCGCGACGTTTTCGTGGAGCCGGCAGATCGCGCCGACGCCTGGCGTGACAGCGCGCTCGGCATAGCCTGCGGCCAGACCATCAGTCAGCCGTTCGTGGTGGCCTACATGACCGAGCAATTGCAGCTGCAGAAGCATCATCGCGTGCTGGAGATCGGCACCGGCTCCGGATACCAGGCGGCCATTCTGTCGCGGCTTGGCGGCCATGTCCTGTCGATCGAGCGCTACCGGACGCTCGCCGACAGCGCCCGGGCGCGGCTGAAGAAGCTCGGATGCGACAATGTCGAGGTGATGCTGGGGGATGGCTTCGACATCCCGGCCGGCGCCGGCAATTTCGACCGCATCATTGTGACGGCGGCGATGGAGCAGGTCCCCGATGCGTTAATGCAGCGGCTCGAGCCCGGCGGCACGCTGATTGCCCCGGTCGGGCCGCATCAGGGTACCCAGACCCTGATCCGCCTGACCAGGACCGAGGCCGGCTTCGAGTGCAAAGCCCTGGTGGACGTGCGTTTCGTCCCGGCGCTGCCCGGGATCGCCCGCGAACTGTAAAACCCGGATTGGCTGTTCCGCCAAGGTCTTATTCCCAGGGTTAAGCGGTTGTTTACTGGGGGCGTGTTTACTCAAATCAGTAATTTGTTGCGTATGAGTGAGTAACCATGTCCAGTGTCGTCGAGTTGCTTTACTCGCGTCGCGTTCCGCACGTTGCGGCGCTGGCGCTGATGTCATTCGGGTTTGCCGGCTGCAGTGCCGACATGCAGACGCGGCTTTCGCAAAACAACCTCTCCAATCCTTTTGCATCGCAACCGGAAACCACCAACTCGGTGCGCACACCTGCGGTCGAGCGCCGCGAGCTGCCGCAATATTCCCGTCCGCAGCCGCAATATCAGTCGCAGCCGCTGCCGCCACCGATCTCGGCGCCGCAGTCTTATCCGGCCGCGCATTCAGGCGTATCCGGAGGAGGGCGCGGCCTGTCCTCCTATGCGCCGCCGACACATCAGCCGCTGGAGACCACGGCCACCGTCGCCCCGCGCTCGGTCGCGGCCGTCCGCGCGCCGGCTCAAGCGCCGGCAGGCACCACGATCATCGTCGGCACCAGCGACACGCTCGAAGGGTTGTCGCGCCGCTACAACGTTTCTTCCGCGGCGATCCTGCAGGCCAATGGCTACAAGGGACCGCGCGCGCTGTCGCCGGGCCAGCAACTGATCATTCCCCGTCAGACCACGGCCGCTGCTGCGCCTGTGCCGGCCCTGGCGGCGCCTGCCAGCAAGCCTGTCATGGCTGCGGCGCCGACGGTTCATGTCGTCAATCGCGGCGACACCTTGCTCAGCATCGCGCGTCGCAACAACGTGACGGCGGCGGATCTCTCCAGGGCCAACGGTCTCGACTCCTCGTCCAAACTCAAGCTCGGCCAGAAACTGACCGTGCCGGGCGCGAAGACAGCGGCGGCACAGCCCGCCGCCGTTGCTGCTGCTCAACCCGCTGCCGCGCCGGCGACCCGAACGGCCGCCGTGGCCGGCACGCCTCCGCAAAGCGCGCGGCTCGCCTCGGCGACGGCCAAGGTGGAAGACGCGCCGGCGGCTGAAGCGCCTGTCAAAGCCAGTGAAGCAACCGGCGCGCTGCCGACCTTCCGATGGCCGGTGCGCGGCAAGGTGATCACGACCTATGGCGCCAAGACCAACGGCAAGGCGAATGACGGTATCAATCTGGCGGTACCCGAAGGCACGCCGGTCAAGGCGGCCGAGGATGGCGTCGTTGCCTATTCCGGAAATGAACTCAAGGGTTACGGCAATCTCGTTCTGGTTCGGCACTCCAACGGTTACGTCACCGCATATGCCCATGCGAGTGAACTGCTGGTGAAGCGTGGCGACACCATCAAGCGCGGCCAGATCATTGCCAAGTCGGGTCAGTCGGGAGAAGTGGGGTCGCCGCAGCTCCACTTCGAGATTCGCAAGGGCTCTTCACCGGTTGACCCGCTTCAATTCCTCAACGGGGCGTGAGGCGAGCTAACGGAACGCCTGTCAGTTCCAATTGTTTCTGCGTGATGGCCGGGTTAGTCCCGGCCATTTTCGTCTCGGCACGGGCAAGAAGCGGAATGCCAGAACTCCGGGCGCGCGGCTCCAGGAGGTGTACTTTATCGCGAAGGTCGGCTATCGCGTAATCTTTGGGCCTGCCGTTGCTGGCCATCGCTTATGTCGCTCTCTGCGCTTCGCTACCGATATGTCGAAACCGCGTCGGGCGCGCCGCGTGAGACCATGATGCTCGGCACCCCATGATCTGGCGGACGACTTCGGCAAGGATTGCCACCTGGTTCGGCTTCGTCCTGATGTGCCTCGGCATGTTCATGGCGATCCTCGACATTCAGGTGGTCGCGACTTCGCTGCCGGCGATCCAGCATTCGCTAAGGATTTCGCCTGACGCCATGAGCTGGATCCAGACGGCGTATCTGATCGCCGAGATCACGGCGATTCCGCTGACCGGCTGGCTCACGCGTGTCTTCACGCTGCGCTGGCTGTTCGTGATCGCCATCTTCATCTTCACCGTGACCTCGGTCGGCTGCGCCTTCTCTACCAATTTCACGTCGCTGGTGAGCTTCCGCATCCTTCAGGGGTTTGCCGGAGGCACGCTGATCCCCGCGGTATTCTCGGGGATCTTTCTGCTGTTTCCGCCGCGGGCCCATCCAATTGCAGGCACCATCGCCGGCATTGTGGCCGTGCTGGCGCCCACCGTCGGACCAGTGGTCGGCGGCTGGATCACGCATCATTATTCCTGGCCCTGGCTGTTCCTGATCAATGTCGTTCCGGGCTTTATCGCAGTAATCGCGACACCGTTTCTGCTGCCGCGGGGAAGGCCGAGGCTGAACCAGCTGAAGCATTTCGATGCAATGGCGCTGGCGCTGATGGCGCTGGCACTGGCGAGCCTGGAGATCGGCTTGAAGCAGGCGCCGCACAATGGATGGTTCTCCGCGGTCTGCTTCGGCCTGTTCGCGCTCTGCGCGGCCGCAACGGCGGCGTTCGCCGTGCGAACGCTGAAGGCGGTTCAGCCATTGGTCGAACTGAGAACGCTGAAAGTGTCGTCGTTTTCGGTCGGCTGCGGGCTCAGCTTCTGTCTCGGCGTCGGATTGTTCGGCGCGGTCTATTTGATGCCGGTGTTTCTCGCCTATGTCCGGCAGCAAGACCCGTTGCAGATCGGCTCGATCATGCTGGTGACGGGCGCCGCCCAATTGGTGGCCGCGCCGATTGCCGGCGCGCTGGAGAGCCGGGTCAATCCGCGCTGGTTGTCGGCGTTTGGATTTGGCCTGTTCGCCATTGGCCTCGGTATGAGCGCGTTCGAAAGCCGAACCGCCGATTTCGACGAGATGTTCTGGCCCCAGGTGCTGCGCGGCTTCGCGGCGATGTTCTGCCTGCTGCCGCCGACCAGGCTTGCGCTGGAGACGCTGCCGCACAAGAAGGTGCCGGACGCCAGCGGCCTGTTCAACATGATGCGAAACCTCGGCGGCGCGGTCGGGATCGCGCTGATCGATACGGTCCTCTACGGACGCACCAGCGGACATGCCGAAGCCATCCGCCAGCGCCTGAGCGCGGGTGACATCACGGCCGCGAAGGCAATCGGCCTCGACCGGATTGCGCCGGATCTATCGGCGGCTGCCTCCCTGATCGAGCAGGCCGCCTTCGCGACCAGCGTCAATGAGGCCTGGGCTATGCTGGCCGCGGTCGCGCTGCTCGGGCTGCTGATCATTCCTCTGGCGCGGTCGCAACGGCCCGCCGCCGACAGCTGAGGGTCAGCCCGGCTTCAGACGCACCCCGAGCCGACCCGCCAGTTCCTGCGTGAACTGCCAGGCAACGCGCCCCGATCGCGAGCCGCGCGTGGTCGACCATTCCAGCGCCTCGCGCTCGAGTTCGGCTTCCGCGATCTTGATGTTGAAATGGCTGCAATAGCCTTTCACCATCGCCAGATACTCATCCTGGCTGCAGCGGTGAAAGCCGAGCCAAAGGCCGAAGCGGTCCGACAGCGAGACCTTTTCCTCGACTGCTTCGCCGGGATTGATCGCGGTCGAGCGCTCGTTCTCGATCATCTCGCGCGCCAGCAGGTGGCGGCGGTTGGAGGTCGCGTACAGGATCACATTGTCGGGACGGCCCTCGATGCCGCCCTCCAGCACCGCCTTCAGCGACTTGTAGGAGGCGTCGTTGCCGTCGAACGACAGGTCGTCGCAGAACACGATGAAGCGGAAATCCGAGCGGCGCAGCCGGTCCATCAGCGCCGGCAGGCTTTCGATGTCCTCGCGGTGAATCTCGACCAGCTTGAGACGTCGTGCCGGTTTGCGCGCGACGTTGATATTGGCATGCGCCGCCTTGACCAGCGACGACTTGCCCATGCCGCGCGCTCCCCACAGCAGCACGTTGTTGGCCGGCAGGCCGTCGGCGAAACGCTCGGTATTTTCGATCAGGATGTCGCGCACCCGGTCGATGCCCTTGAGCAGGCCGAGGTCGACCCGGCTGACGCGCGGCACCGGCGCCAGCCGGCCGTTCGGGTGCCAGACGAAGGCGTCGGCACTACCAAATGAGTCGGCGGCGTTC
The DNA here is from genome assembly GCA_046590305.1 of Bradyrhizobium sp. Classification (GTDB taxonomy): domain Bacteria; phylum Pseudomonadota; class Alphaproteobacteria; order Rhizobiales; family Xanthobacteraceae; genus Bradyrhizobium. Next base: position 14,522 of record JBKJUA010000262.1, on the reverse strand, counting down.
GACGCCGGCGAAGCGGCGGCGAGGTGAGCCACGATGGATTCGAGCGCGCGTGCGATCCGCTCGTCCGTGGCCTGTTTTGGCGGCGCTGCCGGGCGTTTTGTCGCGGGCTTCGCCGATTTCCGCTGGCCAGCCCGGGCGGCGGCGCGAGAGCCTGTTTTGTTGGGCTTTTTTGACATCTTGGGGGTTCCTGACGACGCACCCATATCGGGCCTTGCACAGGGCCGCAAGCGGCCCAAATGAGGGATCTGGCGGCGTTGCAATTGGGGCGCTGGTCGCTATAGTCCGCGCGAATTTGACCGAACCGGCCTGACGCCGATGGGTCGCTGGTTTACCCCCGTTTCACGAGGATTGTCCGAATGCTGATTACTCCTGCGTTTGCCCAGGCCGCGGCCGGCGGCGATACCAACAGCATGTTGATGTCGCTGCTGCCGTTCGCCCTGATCTTCGTGATCATGTATTTCCTGATTCTGCGGCCGCAGCAGAAGAAGGTAAAGGACCACGCCGAACTGGTGAAGAACATCCGCCGCGGCGATACGGTCGTCACCTCGGGCGGCCTGGTCGGAAAAGTGACGAAAGTGGTCGACGACGACCAGATCGAGTTCGAAATCTCCGACGGCGTACGCGTGCGGCAGATGCGGCAGATGATTTCCGGCGTCCGCGCCAAGGGCGAGCCGGCGAAGGAAAAGGCCGAGCCCGCCAAGGACGAGACGTCCGCGAGCTAGCTTTTTGCGCGCCGTATTCTCCTGATTTGACGGGTCAACTCGATGTTGTATTTCTCGCGGTGGAAGGCGCTGGCGATCATCCTCACGGCGCTAGCGGTGTGCCTTTGCGCCGTTCCGAATTTCTTCCCCGAAGCCACCGTCAAGAGCTGGCCGAAATGGGCGCAGCGCCATCTCGTGCTGGGCCTCGATTTGCAGGGTGGTTCGCATATCCTGCTCGAGGTCGATGCCAATTCGGTCAAGAAGGACAGGCTCGACCAGATCCGCGACGACGTTCGCCGCTCGTTGCGCGATGCCAAGATCCCCTATACCGGGCTCGCCGTACGCAACGAAACCGTCGAAGTGCGCGTCACCAAGGACACCGATTTGCCGGTGGCGCTGACCAAACTGCGCGAGCTGTCTCAGCCGCTCGGCGGCTTGCTCGGGTCCAGCGGCCAGCGCAGTCTTGAAATCGCCGACGCGAGCGGCGGGCTCATCCGGCTCGCCGTTCCCGCTGCGGCGATCACCGACCGCATCCGGCAGTCGGTTGAACAGTCGATTCAGATCGTCGAGAAGCGCGTCAACGAACTGGGTACCGTCGAGCCGTTGATCCAGCGCCAGGGACTGGACCGGATTCTGGTGCAGGTTCCGGGCCTGCAGGATCCGACCCGTCTGAAGGAATTGATCGGCAAGACCGCCAAGCTCGATTTCCGCATGGTCGATCAGACGGTGCCGGCGGAGCAGGCCCAGCAGGGCAGGCCGCCGCCGGACTCCGACGTGCTGATGAGCTCAACCACGCCGAAGACCCCTTATGTCATCAAGAAACAGGTGCTGGTCTCCGGCGGCGATCTGACCGACGCCCAGCCGGGGTTCGACCAGCGCACCGGCGAGCCGATCGTCAGTTTCCGCTTCAACACGTCGGGTTCGCGAAAATTCGCGCAGGCGACGACGGAGAATGTCGGTCAGCCCTTCGCCATCGTGCTCGACAATGAGGTGATTTCGGCGCCGGTGATCCGCGAGCCGATCATCGGCGGTTCCGGCCAGATTTCCGGCAGCTTTACGGTGCAGGCGGCCAACGATCTTTCCATCCTGCTGCGCGCCGGCGCGCTGCCGGCGCCGTTGACCGTGATCGAGGAGCGCACGGTCGGGCCCGGGCTCGGGCAGGATTCAATCGAAAAGGGCGAGCTCGCCGCCTATGTCGGCTCCATCATGGTCATCATCTTCATGCTGCTGACCTATCGGCTGTTCGGGGTGTTCGCCAACATCGCCGTCGCCATCAACGTCGCGATGATCTTCGGCATCCTGTCGCTGCTGAACGCCACGCTGACGCTGCCCGGCATCGCCGGTATCGTGCTGACGGTCGGAATCGCGGTAGACTCCAACGTGCTGATCTATGAGCGCATCCGCGAGGAATTGCGTGGCGGGCGCAGTGCGATCAACGCGATCGATGCCGGATTTCGCCGCGCGCTGGCGACAATTCTTGATTCCAACATCACCACCTTCATCGCTGCCGCCGTGCTGTTCTACATCGGAACCGGACCTGTGCGCGGCTTTGCCGTGACGCTCGGCATCGGCATCATCACCACGGTCTTTACCGCGTTTACGCTTACCGCCCTGATCGTCGCGACGTGGGTGAGATGGAAGCGGCCGCAGACCGTACCGATTTAGGAAATGAGCCGGCTGTGACAAATTTCGTTCTGATCGGACTCGGTGTCCTGATTGCCGTGCTGACGGTGGTCGCCTGCTTCGGCTGGCTGCCGGCGATGCGAATCGTGCCTGACGACACCAAGTTCGATTTCACCCGTTTTCGCCGCATCAGTTTTCCGATTTCGGCGCTGCTCTCGATTGCCGCGATCGTGCTGTTCTTCACCCATGGTCTGAATTTCGGCATCGACTTCAAGGGTGGCACGCTGCTGGAAGTAAGAGCCAAGTCCGGCACCGCCGATATTGCGCCGATGCGGGCAACGCTGACCGGGCTTGGTCTCGGCGAAGTTCAGTTGCAGCAGTTCGGTGGACCGGCCGACGTGCTGATCCGAATCGCAGAACAGCCCGGCGGCGATGCCGCCCAGCAGGGGGCGGTGCAGAAGGTCCGCAGCGCGCTCGGCGAGTCGGTCGAGTATCGGCGTGTCGAAGTCGTCGGACCGCGCGTTTCCGGCGAACTGCTAGCTTACGGCATGCTGGGGCTGATGCTCGCGATCTTCGGGATCCTGATCTATCTCTGGTTCCGGTTCGAATGGCAGTTTGCTCTCGGCGCAATGATCGCCAACGTCCATGACATCGTGCTCACCATCGGATTCATGTCGATCACCCAGATCGATTTCGATCTGACCAGTATCGCGGCGTTGCTGACGATTCTCGGTTATTCCCTCAACGACACCGTCGTGATCTATGACCGGATCCGGGAAATGCTGCGGCGCTACAAGAAAATGCCGATGCCGGAGCTGCTCAACGAGTCCATCAACTCGACGCTGTCGCGCTCGATCATCACCCACGTCACCGTGACGCTGGCCTTGCTGGCGCTGTATTTGTTCGGCGGTCACGCCATCCACAGCTTCACCGCCGTGATGATCTTCGGCGTGGTGCTGGTCGGCACCTACACCTCGATCTTCATCGCAGCACCGATCCTGATCTATCTCGGCGTCGGCGTTAACCGGGAAGCACCGGAAAAGCCGTCCGGAAAGTGACGATGCCGGCCCCGTCGGACGCTCCGCATCTTCCAAGATCGGCGCCGATCGAGGCCTACGGCAATGGCGGCTTCGCCTTCGCCGAGATGTCGCATCGCGGCTCGCTGCTGTGTCTGCCGGAGGCGATCTGGGCCTGGCCGGTGACCAGGCCTGAGGAGATCGACAGGGCCTCGCTGGTCCGCGTCTTCGAAGCGGCCAATGGGATCGATACGCTGATCATCGGTACCGGTACCGGCGTCTGGCTGGCGCCGCCTGCGCTGCGCGATGCATTGCGCGCGGTGCGGGTGGTGCTGGACACGATGCAGACCGGACCCGCGATTACCACCTACAACATCATGATCGGCGAACGCCGGCGCGTCGCGGCGGCGCTGATCGCGGTGTCATGAACGGCGGGGAGGGTAACCGGGAATCCGCTTCCTTCTGCGCCGATCTGGTGCGCAGCCATGATTTCGCCCGCTACGCCTCCACCCTCTTCATGCCGTCCGACCAGCGCCGCGCGCTGCTGGCGGTCTACGCCTTCAATGTCGAAATTTCGCGGGTACGCGAGCAGGTGAGCCAGCCGCTGCCCGGCGAAATGCGCATGCAATGGTGGACCGACATGCTGGCGGGATCAGGCCATGGCGGCGTCGGGGGCAATCCGGTGGCGGCCGAACTGATGCTGGCGATCCGCAATTGCCGTCTGCCGATGGAGCGGTTGTCGCGGCTGATCGATGAGCACCAGTTCGATCTCTACAACGATCCGATGCCGACCATGGCGGCGCTGGAAGGCTACATCAACGATACCGCGTCTGCGCTGTTTTCGCTGGGCGCCGGGATCTGTGGCCGCCAATCCGAGGAGATCGAGCACCTCGCGCGCCACGCCGGCCTCGCGCAGGGCATCGCCCAGGTGATCGCCGCATTGCCGCTGGATGCGTCACGGCGCCAGTTGTTCGTGCCGCTGCAGCTGCTGCAGCAACACGGCATCGGGATGGAACTGGTGTTTGCCGGCAAGGAGACGCCGAAACTCCGCGCGGCGCTGGAACAGTTGATCGCCGAGGCGCGGGGGCATTTGAAAACGGCGTTGGCGCTGCTGGAGAGCATGCCGCCGGAGGTCAGGCCGGTGTTCCTGCCGCTGGCGCTGATCCGCTGCGACCTGCAGCGGATGTCGCGCGCCGACAGCGACCCGTTCGCGCCGCATGTCACGTCGCGGTTACGGACCCTGTGGACGTTGTGGCGGGCGTCAAGGGCGCGGGAGTTTGGCGGCGGTTGACGCACCAGAGCATCATCCGTCATTGCGAGCCACCGGGTCGCGCGAATGCGCGCCCGATGACAGGCTCCGCGAAGCAATCCAGCCTTTGCTGCGGCGAAGCTGGATTGCTTCGTCGCTACGCTCCTCGCAATGACGACCGGAACGCCTATCGCGTACTCAGATCTCCCGCCTCGAAATTAAACCGGTCGCGCAAATTCTTCCGCGACTCCAGAATGCTCCTCAGGAAGTCGCGGTCGGCGTCGCTGGTTATCATCGGCTCGATCAGGTCGAGCTGGTTCATCGCCACGAGTTGCAAAATCTCGGTGCGGGGCTTGCCCGCGGCGTCGCGCGGTAGCGCCTGCACCACCTGGATATGCTCCGGCGGTTTGGGACCCTTTGCGGCGGTGAGTTCGCTGCGCAATTGCGCTTCGAGCGCGGGCTGGTCGGCCTCCACAAACGCATAAAGCCCGACGCCGGTGCGGCGGTCGGCGAAGGCGACGATGGCGATGTCGCGGACTTGAGGATTTTTCCGGATCTGCTCGAGCAGAACCGGCGCGTCGTTGACCAGCCGCCGGCCGCCGCCTTCGCGGTCGGTAAAGTTGAACAGGCCGCGGGTGATGGCGCGGTAGACCTTCTTGCCGGTCATCAGCCAGACGCTGGCAACGGCCGATTTGTGCGCCAGGATTTTGCGTTCTGCCGGCGTCAGCGCTTCCGGCGCGTAGCTGCGCTTGTGCTTGAGCAGATGCCGCAGATCCTCATAGGCCGCGATCCGGAACAGCTTGCTGCGCGTTTTGAAGCAGGCCGCGAGCTGGAAGTCGGTGACATAGGCGCGGCCATCGGTGCCGCGCAGCCAATTTTGTTCCTTGGCGAGATCGTTGTGACAGATGCCGGCGCGATGCATTTTTCGCAACGCCTGCTTGGCGGAACGGAAATAGGCGGCGTCGCCATGCGGCTTGGCCATTTGCAGCGCCACACCATTGATAAAGCCGCGCACCAGCGCCTGTTTGCCGACCCACAACAGTTCCGGCCCGACATCGAGGTCGCGTGCCAGTGCCAGCGCGCGGGCCTCGCGTCCGAACAGATGTCGCGCCGGCAGGTAAGACCACCACGGCACTTGATCGAGCCGGCGCAACACGGCGTCGACTTCGCCGGCCGCCCCACGAAAGCGGCCGCGCTCGACAGTCGAAAACACGTCGCGTTTCAACAGCACGCCTTCGGTCCATCGCGCCGACAGCACGGCGACGTCATCTTTTGGTAGACTCATGAAACGCTCACGCCGCCGCTGCTGCGCGCAAGTGATCGGCAATCCAGCGGTCGATATCCGATAGTGCGCGCGCGCTCATCGCCTGCTTCTTCGCCACGGTCTTTTCGTTGCCGCGCAGCCGGGTGCCATCGGGCTTTTTGGTGGGGGCGCTGGCCAGCGGCGGAAAAAGCCCGAAATTGATGTTCATCGGCTGGAACGAGCGCGGGCCGGCATCGATGGTCTCGATATGGCCGCCGGTGATGTGGCCGAGCAGCGATCCCAGCGCCGTGGTGGAAGGCGGCGGCGCCAATGATGCCGCGCGGGCATCGGCGGCGGCATAGAGGCCGGCCATCAGCCCGATGCTGGCGGATTCCACATAGCCCTCGCAACCGGTCATCTGCCCGGCGAAGCGAAGCCGCGGCTGGGCGCGCAGGCGTAGCTGTGTGTCCAGCAGCTTTGGCGAATTCAGGAAGGTGTTGCGGTGCAGGCCGCCCAGTCGGGCGAATTCGGCGTTCTCGAGCCCGGGAATGGTGCGGAACACGCGCTGCTGGGCGCCATGCTTCAGCTTGGTCTGGAAGCCCACCAGATTGTAGAGTGTGCCGAGCTTGTTGTCCTGGCGCAGTTGCACGATGGCGTAGGCCTTCACGGTCGGATCGTGGGGATTAGTCAGCCCGACCGGCTTCATCGGCCCGTGTCGCAGCGTCTCGCGTCCGCGCTCGGCCATCACCTCGATCGGCAGGCAGCCGTCGAAATAGGGGGTGTTGGTTTCCCACTCCTTGAAGTCGGTCTTCTCGCCCGCGATCAGGGCGTCGACGAAGGCGTCGTACTGCTCCTTGTTCATGGGGCAGTTGATGTAGTCGGCGCCGGTGCCGCCGGGGCCGACCTTGTCGTAGCGCGACTGAAACCACGCCGCCGACATGTCGATCGAATCCCGGTGCACGATCGGAGCGATGGCGTCGAAGAATGCCAGCGCGTCCTCGCCCGAGAGTTCGCGGATGGCTTCCGCGAGCGGTGCGGAGGTGAGGGGCCCGGTCGCGACGATGACATTGCCCCACACTGCCGGCGGCAGGGCACCGACCTCGGTCCGGTCGATATCGATCAACGGATGATCGTTGAGAGCCTTGGTGACGGCAGCGGAGAAGCCGTCGCGGTCCACCGCCAGGGCGCCGCCGGCGGGTACCTGGTTGGCGTCGGCGGCCCGCATGATCAGCGAGCCCAGCCGGCGCATTTCGGCATGCAGCAGCCCGACGGCGTTGTTGGCGGCATCATCGGAGCGGAAGGAGTTGGAGCAAACCAGCTCGGCCAGACCGTCGGTGCGATGGGCCTCGGTCATCCGGACCGGACGCATCTCGTGCAGGACCACGGCAACGCCGGCATTGGCGACCTGCCAGGCCGCTTCCGAGCCGGCGAGTCCGGCGCCGATGATATGGACGGTTTCAGTGGGAGATTTGCTGGCGTTCATGGCCGAGAGGGGTAGCGCGTTTTCAGGCCAAGTGGAATGCACCGCAGATACGACAATGCCCGCAGCGAGGCGGGCGTTGTCCGTTCGTCAGTCAGCTGAGAAACGAATCAGCCGTGATAGGTACCGGCTGCAACGCGCGGAATGTCCGAGCGATCCAAACCGATATCGGACAGTTCGCGATCGCTAAGCTGGGACAATTCGCTGACATTGCGCTGATAGTCCCGGAACGCCTGGATCATGCGGATGAGCGAGAGCAACATGGGATAGTCTCCTTGAAAATACGATTCAGCTCTTGGAGGAAGCCTCATCGTTAAAATGAATATAGAAAACCATACCGCAGTGCAGAAGTTACGATGTTGCGGTGCAGCTAGGTGAAAAACGCATGGCATCGATAAGAATCGATCAACCTTTTGAGGGGCGCGGAGCTATAGCTGAACTACAGGGGAAAATGTTGAAATGCAGCAGCTAATCGCAGGATTGCCGCAAAGACGCTATCTCTCGTTAGTCAGCTGAGGTGGCCTGCGCATGAGATGAGCTCACTAAACAGCATGCCCAAGAGTCGATCAGGCTTGAACACGCATGCGTGATTCGCATGCACTTTTCATATAAAAATGAATATATAATCAGTTTTTTAGTACTGGAAACGGACGAATGATGCCGGCCGCGAACATCACCGCTTCAGGCATCGGGCTCAAGGGATCGGACAACGAACGCCTTCATTGCCAAGCCGCCGGTCCGCAACAACCGGCGGCCGGATGGCGATGGCTTGTCCCGACGGGCTTGCTGCTCCGTTACGCGTCGTTCTTACGCTTCCACGGGAACAGGTTGGCCGGGAAATCCGCCGCCGGACGCCGCTCGCGATGTGGGCGGGGCGACAGCGGCTGTGGGTTGAGCTCGGGCGCGACGACCTCGCGATAGAGGTGCCAGGTGGCATGCCCGAGCAGCGGGATGACGATGGCGAGGCCGAGGAAGGCCGGCAGCGATCCCGCGACCAGCAACACCGCGACGATCAATCCCCATGCCGCCATCGGTACCGGATTTCGCGCCACCGCGCGCAGCGACGTCACCATGGCGTCGCCGACACCGGCGTGACGCTCGAGCATCAGCGGGAATGAAACCACGCTGACGCACAGCGCCACCACCGCGAACAGGAAGCCGACGCCGCAGCCGACGACGATCAGCCACCATCCTTCCGGCGTCGTCAGTACGCGCCGCGCGAAATCCGGAATCCCGGCTGCGGCCTCGTAACCGAACGCCGCGACGTAGATCGCCTGCGCGGTGGAGACCCAGACCACGAACAGCGCCAGCAGCAACGTGCCGAGCCCGAGCATGGCGCCGAACGACGGCGAGCGCAGCACCTCGACCGCGTCCCACGCCGAGGCTTTTTCACCGCGCTCCCTGCGGCGGCTGAGCTCATAGAGGCCGAGGGCCGCGAACGGGCCGAGCAGGGCAAAGCCCGCCGCCAGCGGAAACAGCAGCGGCAAAACGGAATAGCCGAGCACGGTGCGCGCCAGCACCAGTCCGAGCACCGGATAGATCACGCAGAGAATGATGGCGTGGCTGGGCACCGCCTTGAAATCCTCCCAGCCGAGCCGCAGCGCCCGGTGCAGGTCGGACAGGCCGATGGTTCGAATGACGGGGGCGGCTGCGGTATCTTGTGCCGCCAGCGGCGTGACATTGCCGGGAGCATTGCCCGGGTATGGCGTGGCCATGGTCGTCGTCTCCCTTTGTGACGGCCGCATGTCACGCCGTTGCGGGCGCCAACAGGCCGTCTGCGAAACGATCACGATCAGGGCCAGACGCGAAGACAGGAAACCGGAGCAGGCCATGTCGCGAACTGAACCATGAGCGTACTCCCAATCAACCGCGCCGCTGCTCACGCTTCGGTGAATGCTGGATTGGCAAGCTTCGGCAGGAACGCTAAGGTCGGGACGGGCTGTCTGTAACGTCTATTTGGAGAAATCTATGAGCATTTTCGGAAAAATCATGGGCGCGATCTTTGGCACCAAGGCCGACGCGGCTCCTGCGGGCGGCGGCGCCGCTGCCGGATCAGGCGGATCCGCGGCTGCGGCCACGGTCGATGTCGCGCCGATCCTGGACGCCGCGGTAAAGGCCAAGGGTGAAAAGCTGGCATGGCGGACTTCGATCGTCGATCTGATGAAGGCGCTCGATATCGATTCAAGCTTCACCGCGCGCAAGGAACTCGCCAAGGAACTCGGCTACACTGGCGACAGCAACGATTCCGCCAGCATGAATATCTGGCTGCACAAGCAGGTGATGACGAAACTCGCCGCCAATGGCGGCAAGCTGCCGCCGGAGCTCAAGGACTAGTCCGGCGGGCAACCGGCGGATCGTCGGACGAAATCAAAAGGCCCGCCCAACGGCGGGCCTTTTTTATATCCGAACCGAAGGTCCGCGATCAGTGTGCGACACCTTGCGTGGCCATATCCCAGGCGGATCGCAGCTTGCTGCGGCTTGTCACCCCGCCAGATCCGAAAATTCCGTATGCCTGCGCAGGTAATCCACCACAAAGCCGCAGCCGGCGATCACCTTCAATCCGTCGGCGCGGATCAGCTGCAGCGCGCCATGCACCAGTTCGCTCGCGATGCCACGGCCGCGCAGCGCGCGCGGCGTTTCGGTGTGAGTGATGACGACGGCCGACGGCGTCCGGCGATAATTCGCGAACGCCAGTGTGCCCTCGACATCGAGCTCGAACCGGCTTTGCGCCTTGTTGTCGCGAACGGATGCTGCCGCCATGCGCGGATTGCTCCAAAAACGATTTCCTCCAGCTCATTTAGGGGCGCGAACCCGCCGATGCAAACCTGCGACCAAGCGAGGTGGCGCATGGAGGGATTGCGAATATGCGTGTTTCGGGCCTGAACGCCCTGATCCGGTCTTGCAAGCGCCAGGGCCTTCAGAACCGGCATCCGGCGAGTCATCATGGCTGTCCTCAATCGGTCAGATCAGCCTATAAGCTGATGGCGCGCCCGCGGTCATCTTGCTGGCGATCGCCGCGCATCTGGTCTGGAGAACGTCATGACGAGCCAAAAGGGCCCCAACATCAAGAAGAAGCAGAAATGCAAAAACTGCGAGGGCAAGGGTCTGCTGAAGAAGGGCGACAAGGTGGTGAAATGCCAGCGCTGCGGCGGGACGGGGCTGCGGTAAGGATGAAGGTCCGGCGTCAGGACTGACCCTCGTCGGGAATATTCAGCACCACGCCGCAGGCCTTGCAATGCACGGCGTCGCTCTCGTGGCGCTGCAGGCCGCAGGTCGGGCAGGCAAACCGGACCTTGTGCGGGTTCAGCAGCGCGCGGGCGAGATTGAAGAACAGGGTCACGCCGAAAATCATGATGACGACCGAGATCAGGCGGCCGAGCGTGCCGGGCAGGGTGATGTCGCCAAAGCCGGTGGTGGTCAGCGCCGTGACCGTGAAGTACAGCGCGTCGGCATAATTGGTGATCTGGTTGTTGTGGAACTTCTGGGTTTCGTAAACGATCGCGGTCATCACGAAGATGAATACCGCGAGGTTGGTGACGGCGAAGATGACCTCTTCGTTGCGCCGGAAGAACGTGCTGTCGGCGCGCAGCCGCACCAGCATCTGGTAGTCGCGCAGCAGCCGCAAGGTGCGCAGGATACGCAGGAAGCCACCGGCGCCGCCGGCCAGCGGCGCGAGGAACGAGACGATCGCGATGACGTCGGTCCAGGTGGAAAACCGGGTGAATTCGCGCAAGCGATGCCGGCTGACGAGCAGGCGTGCGGCGAAGTCGGCAAGGATTCCGAGGCCGAACAGGACGTCGAGCGTCTCGATGGCCTGGCTGGAGGGCAGGAACGAGGTCGCGATGATGAACACCACCGTGACGATATCGAACGCCAGCAGGCCATAGCGGAAGCGGACGCCGCGCGGCGTCGCGCCTTGGTAAAGCTTGCGAATATCGCTCTTCAGGGCAGCAAAGGTCATGGCGACATCTACATCCGTTTGGGCGTATTATTGCAATCATTGATCGGCCAGCCATCGTCCCAGTTCCGGAGCCCTCCACGTGATCGAACCAGTACCCGCGGCCGCGCCCCCCGGCGGCATTCTGCGCATGTCCCGCCGGGTCATGAATCTCGCTCACATGCTGACGCAAAATGCCCGCCGCCACGGCGACCGTCCTGGCTTGATCTGGGGCGAGCGGTCGTGGAACTGGCGCGAGATCGACGGCCACGTCTCGGCGCTGGCGGCAGCCCTCGCAGCCAGCGGCATCGTCAAGGGCGATCGCATCCTGGTGCATTCCAAAAATGGCGACGAGATGTTCTGGTCGATGTTCGCGGCGTTCCGGCTCGGCGCGGTCTGGGTTCCCACCAATTTCAGGCTGATGCCGGACGAGGTGGCGTATCTCGCGACCGCCTCCGGCGCCAGGGCGTTCCTCTGCCACGGCGACTTTCCGGATCATGCCGCAGCGGTCGCGGCCGCCAGCCCGGCGCTCGCCTTCACCTGGCGGATCGGCGAGGGCGCCTTCGCCGCGAAATCGGTAGGCGAGTTAATCGCCGCGCACGCCGGCGCGACATTCGAAAACACCGCCGTCGACTATAACGACCCCTGCTGGTTCTTCTTCACCTCGGGCACTACGGGGCGATCCAAGGCGGCGGTGCTGACCCATGGCCAGATGGCGTTCGTGGTGACCAATCATCTGGCCGACCTGATGCCGGGCACGACGGAGCGCGACGCATCCCTGGTCGTCGCGCCGCTGTCGCACGGCGCCGGCGTGCACCAGCTGGTGCAGGTCGCGCGCGGCGTGCCGACCATCCTGCTGCCATCGGAGCGGTTCGACATCAACGAGGCGTTCCGGCTGATCGAGACCCACCGCGTCACCAATATCTTCACCGTGCCGACCATCCTGAAGATGATGGTCGAGCACCCCGCCATCGACCGATCAGACCATTCCTCGCTGCGCTACATCATCTATGCCGGCGCGCCGATGTACCGCGAGGACCAGAAGGCGGCGCTGAAAAAACTTGGCAAGGTGCTGGTGCAATATTTCGGGCTTGGCGAGGTCACCGGCAACATCACGGTAATGCCGCCGGAATTGCATGATGCCGAGGACGGACCGCAGGCGCGAATCGGCTCCTGCGGCTATGAGCGCACCGGCATGCAGGTCTCGATCCAGGCTGACGACGGCCGCGAACTGAAGGCGTTCGAGACCGGCGAGATCTGCGTGATCGGTCCCGCCGTGTTCGCCGGCTACTACGACAACCCCGAAGCCAATGCCAAGGCGTTTCGCGACGGCTGGTTCCGCACCGGCGATCTCGGCCATGTCGACGACGAGGGTTTTGTCTACATCACCGGCCGCGCCTCGGACATGTACATATCCGGCGGATCCAACATCTATCCGCGCGAGGTCGAGGAGAAAATTCTGACTCACCCCGGGATCGGCGAGGTCGCGATCGTCGGTGTGCCGGACCCGGTCTGGGGCGAGGTCGGCATCGCCGTCTGCGTGGCGCGCGAGGGGTCGGCCGCCGTGAGCGAACTCGAACTCGCCACCTTCCTGGCCGCCAAGGTGCCGCGCTACAAGATGCCGAAGCGCTTTTTCTTCTGGGAGGCGCTGCCGAAATCCGGCTACGGCAAGATTCCGAAGCGGCTGGTGCGCGACGAACTCGAGGCGCGCGGCCTGCTCGACGGCACGCAGCCAGCCGAAGCCGGTCGCTGAGAGATGCGAAGCATCAAGCAGCCCGGTTCCCCCACGCCGGAGCGCATCCAGTGGGTGGAGGCGATGGGGCGCGCCTTCACCTTCACGCTGGAAGCCGGGCTGCCACTGCTGGAGGCCGCACGCCGCGGTTTTGCGGCGGAAGGCTTTGCCGGTGGCGTGCTGAACATCCGGAGCGGGGCGCTCGGTCCCTTCGCCTATGTCATGCCGGCGCTGTCGAAGACCGGCGCCAACGCCGCGTTCTACAGCGACACCTTTCGGCCCGCCGGCATCACGCGGCTCACGACGGGCGCGATGACGCTGGGGCAGCGCGACGGCACGCCGTTCTTCCATTGCCACGCGCTGTGGACGGAAGCCGATGGCCGTGCCGGCGGCGGCCATATCCTGCCAGAGGAAACCTTGGTCGCCGAGCCCTTTGCGGTCGAGGCGTTCGGCATTGACGGCGCGATGTTCACGGCAGAGCCCGACCCCGAGACCAATTTCAAACTGTTCGGGCCGGTTGCCAGCGCGACCTCTGCCGCCGTGACAACCAGCCGTGCCTTCGCGCTGAGGCTGCGACCGAACCAGGATTTTGCCGGCGCGCTGGAGTCGTTTTGCCGCGAACGCGCAATCACACGCGCCAGAATTCACGGCGGCGTCGGCAGCACCATCGGCGTGCGCTTCGACGACGGCCGCATCGTCGAGCCGTTCGCGACCGAACTCGCGATCCGGTCGGGAGCCATCGCGGCCGGGGCGGGCGGCACGCCCGAAGCCGAGCTGGACATTGCCGTTGTCGACTACACCGGCGGCCTCGCCGAGGGTCGGCTGAAGCGCGGCGACAATCCGGTGCTGATGACGATGGAGCTGGTGCTGCAGGTGATTGGCGACGGTTCGTAGCCCGGGCCGAGATAGCGACCGCCGCCGCGTCGCTCGCCTCCCGGCAAAATATCGAAATCCAGAGGCAGTGATAGGTAATTAGATACCAGTTATAATGGCTCAAGCGCCGTGTTTCCAGGCGGCCGCCACCTCAAGCAGGTTGAGCTGGGATGAACCCGACTTCCCAAAGCACCTGTGTTCCTGTTATGTTCCATCTGCCTTGGGAGTGGAGTGGAGAGATGGCCACCAGACGAAACCGACCGCTCAATCTGCCCGCGCCATATCTCAGGCGCATCTGGCTCGAACCGTCGCGGATCGCCGACCGCGAGGCCTATCCGTTCTGCCTGCCGTTCCTGGGCGATGATTTCGAGCTGAGCTTCGATCGCTCTATCACCATCATCGTCGGCGAGAACGGCGCCGGCAAATCCACCTTGCTCGAAGGCATCGCGGTGCTGGCCGGCTATGACGAGGCCGGCGGCGGCAAGGGTTATCGGCCGGTCGATCATTCCGAAGCCGCGGAGGCGATGGGCGGCCAGCTCTCCACTGCGTTTCGCGCCAGCTGGCTGCCGAAGGTCACCAATGGCTGGTTCTTCCGGGCCGAAAGCTTCTTTTCCGTCGCGAGGTACCTCGATGAGGTCAGGAGCCCCTATGCGGATTTCCTGTCGCAT